>CAYGHR010000176.1:0-1585 GCA_964349715.1 uncultured Peptococcaceae bacterium | reverse complement strand
ACTAATAAATCTTGCAAGCGTAAAACTTCTTGCAGGAGAATGCAAGATCGGCTAGAATGTATACATGAATCCATCAGCACAACCCCTCGCGCGGTAATATGCGGTTTCCTAGGGCTTGGCTCATTTTTTTGGCGCGCAATGTATCCATGAATACAAGGAGTGGAGCAATGAGTACCTTTATCCAGCGCTTTGCGCAAGCCGGGAGTTTTGAATCCGGCGATGTCCTAGTGCATGTGGCCCCATCCCCGGAGAATCTCACGATACACATTAAGAGTAAGGTCGGCCCAAGGTTTTCCGCGTCCATGCAGGCGAGTGTGCGCGCTGTGGCGGCGGAACTAGGCGTTACGGCTGCTGCGGTAGAGGTAGTTGACAGCGGAGCCCTAGATTTTGTCCTGCGGGCTAGGGTAACGACAGCCATGCGCAGGGCCATGGAGGCTATCACCAATGAGTAGGCGCCTGCGTCGCAGTATGCTGTTTGTACCCGGCAACAGCCCGGGGCTCATCATCGATGCACCGGTTTTTGCTCCCGACAGTATTATTCTTGACTTGGAAGACGCAGTGGCGGTAGACCAGAAGGATGCGGCACGCGAACTAGTCGTAAGTGCGCTTAAGACGCTGGACTTTGGCCCCTGTGAGGTATGCGTGCGCATCAACGGTCGTCACACCCCCTTCTTTGAGCGCGACGTCCGCTCCTTGGTGCCGGCGAGGCCACATGCATTACGCTTGGCCATGGTGGAGTCGGCGGCGGATATTGTGTGGCTGGATGAACTGCTCGGCAGCTGTGAACTTGACGCCGGACTGGCTAGCGGCTCTATCAAAATAATGGCAGCCATCGAGACAGCTAAGGGCGTACTAAACGCGCGCGAGATTGCAGTGGCCTCACCGCGCCTAGTAGCGATGTCCTTTGGGGCCGAGGATTTCACGCACAGCATCCAGTCAGAGCGTACAGCGCACGGGCACGAACTGCTTTTGGCGCGTGCCGCCGTAGTGTTGGCCGCACGAGCAGCGGGCATAGACCCTATCGATACAGTGTACTCGCAAGTCGATGACGACTCAGGGTTTAGAGCTGATGTGCATGCCGCCAAACAACTGGGGTTTGCGGGCAAGAGCTGCGTTCACCCACGCCAAATCGCGGTTGTGCACGATGTGTTCTCCCCCACGGCAGAAGAAGTCTACAAAGCAGAACGCATCCTTTCTGCCTTCGCAGATGCGCTACAGCAGGGGACCGGCGTCATTGCGGTGGACGGCAGAATGGTAGACGGCCCTATCGTGGCTAAAGCGCAACGGATAGTGGATATAGCCAAGGCTTCACAGAACTCGCGGGAGGTGAGGGTGCGGTGATGACAGCTAACAAGGTAGGTAGATTAGTGCCCTCCTTTGTTGAGAACCTAGGCACATTCAAGCCCTATGCCGGGGTTTTTGCCACCCCGCCCACAGGCGAGAGCTATGCGCCTCCTAGGCGGAAGCCCGCCGGCACGGGGGGAAAGTTGTTGTCGTCCCTGCGCGAGGCAATTCTGGCCAGCGGGCTGAGGAGCGGTATGACCATATCATTTCACCACCACTTCCGTAACGGCGACATGTTAGT
>CAYGHR010000175.1:0-1676 GCA_964349715.1 uncultured Peptococcaceae bacterium | reverse complement strand
CGGTAACGATGTCCCCTATCGCCCCGTGTGTGCTTGGCAGGTAGGCCTTGACGTAATTAGAGGTGTGACCGATGTAGGCGTCACCTGCTTGGGATTCGACCAGCACTTCTACCTCCTGCCCCACTAAGTTGCTGTTAAACCTGTGTGCCTCTTTCTCAGCCAGAGCCTGTAGGGCTTTGGCTCTTGCTGTTTTAACGCCTGCAGAAACGTGCGACCGCATTTCGGCAGCGGGGGTGCCTGTGCGGCGTGAATAGCGAAAAATGTGTAGCCGTGAAAAGCCTATTCGTGACACCAGCTCGACAGTTTCTTGGAACTCGGCTTCGCTTTCACCCGGGAAACCAACCAAGACATCCGTCGTTACCGCGAGTGGGGGCGCGGCCTTGCGCAAGTCTGCCACGATTTGGACGTAATCCTGCGCCGTATAACGCCGCTGCATCCGCCTGAGCACAGTATCGCTTCCACTTTGCAGAGGCAAGTGCACGTGCGGGCAGAGCTTAGGGTTCTTGGCAAACTGCGCGAGCAAGGCGGCGCTTACGTCGTTAGGCTCTACCGACCCGAGTCTTAGGCGCAGTAGTCCGTCTGTTGCAGATAAGGCCTCTATCAATAGTGCCAGGCTGACGGGCCGATGTAGGTCGCGACCATAGGCCCCTAAATGGATACCACCCAAAACAATCTCTTTGTACCCTTGTGCCACCAGAGTTTTTGCCTGCTCTAGGGCTGCCTCTAAGTTCAGCGAACGCTCGCGGCCGCGGGCGTAGGGAATGATGCAATAGGTGCAGTACTGCTCGCACCCATCCTGTACCTTCAGTGTTGCCCGCGCGCGCGAGGAGCTGTAGGCATCAGAAATGACTTCAAACGCAGTCTCGCTAGACCACGGCGTAACCACAGCCGCGGGCGTGCTCTGCCCCTTTATCCGCTCGCTGACGAGCTGCACGATGCTCGCTTTGTCGTTGCTACCGACCAGCAGGTCGACTCCCGCGCTCGTCGCTTTTTCCATCGACACTTGCGGGAAGCAGCCCGCCAATACAACTACCGACTCCGGATGGCGTTGCTTTTGGCGGCGCGCGAGACTTAGCGATTTGCGCTCGGCTTCCCCCGTCACCGCGCAGGAATTAATGACATAGACATTAGCGTGCGCGTTAAAGGGCACCTCTACAAAACCCGCGGCCTGAAAGCGGGCCGCGAGTGCGCTTGTTTCTTGTTGGTTAACCTTACACCCTAAGGTATGAAACCCGACCGTCCCCATCGCTAATCCCCCATGTCTCCAAGCTCGTACATCAATATGCTCAACATGGCTAGCGCCGCGGTTTCCGTCCTCAGAATCCTCGGGCCGAGTGTGACCGGGATAAAGCCGCAGGCTCGCGCTGTATCTACCTCGTCGGGCGACAACCCGCCCTCAGGCCCTACCAGATAAGCCACACTCTCCACTCTAGTGCCGACGCTCGCACTGCGCAAGACCGCTTGGAGACTGCTCCCCCCCACCTCGTAGGCAACTATCTTCAGGGAGGCGGTAGTCTCTGCTACGGCGGCGGAGAAGTCAAGCGGTAGGCTTATCTTGGGGACCATAGCGCGACCGCTCTGCTTAGCTGCCTCGGCCGCAATTGTCTGCCAGCGCGCCACACGAGCGGCAGCTTTAGCCGCGGGGATAGTGGCGATAGAGCGGCTGCACGTTACGG
>CAYGHR010000174.1:0-1719 GCA_964349715.1 uncultured Peptococcaceae bacterium | reverse complement strand
ATACCGCACTACGTGCTTAACTACCGCGAGCTTTTCCGCGCAAACGTCGTGGAGCCTTTTATTGCTGAGTACCAAGCAGGCCGCACGCCTAACCCATGCATAGACTGTAACAGCCGTGTGCGCTTTAAGCACTTCTTGCGGCAGGCTAAAGACTTAGGCTGTGACTTCATCGCCACCGGTCACTACACCCAAATCGAACATCTGCCTGTGGGGCCTCGGCTAAAGAAGGCGCTCGATAAGCGCAAGGATCAAACGTATATGCTGTTTCGGATGACTGAAGCGGAACTTTCTTCTACGCTCTTTCCCCTCGGCGACTTAGAGAAGAGCGAAGTCAGACGCATCGCTGCGAACTTAGACTTAAGTGTCGCCGCGAAACCCGACAGCCAAGAGATTTGTTTTGTTCCGGATGATGACTACCGCTCCTTTTTGCGGCGCGAAGGTGTACGCGACGCACCTGGCGATATTGTCGATCGAAATGGGCGCGTGGTTGGCAGTCATACCGGGGTCTTTAACTACACGGTTGGGCAGCGCAAAGGCCTTGGCCTAACCTCACTAACACCCCTCTACGTTCTTGAGATAGACGCTAAACAGGATAGAATCGTAGTAGGCGAGGCTGATGACCTGTTACTGCAGGAAGTGGCTATCGCTGATTTGCATTTCCTAGATACTCCATCACCGGCTGCAGAGCTTACGGGCAAGACACGCTACTCTACACAAGATGCACCTTGTATGGTGACATTTGCAGGCCCTGACCAAGCAGTCGTGCGCTTTGTTGAGCCTGTGCGTGCGCCTACTCCCGGCCAGTCCCTCGTGCTCTACCGCGGCGACTATGTCGTTGGCGGCGGGAGGATTACCGGGCGTTTCACCGGACATACTAGTAGCCAGAGCTAGATGGCTACGTGCTGTTTATAAGGAGTGACTAAACGCTGTGCGGCGCGGACGTGAGATTATTGGGCTTCCCGTTATCGACCTGTCCAATGGGGAGTGTGTGGCCAAGGTTGTAGATCTCCTCTGCAGCCCCGAACAAGACGAAGTCAGCGCGCTACTGCTGTCCGTCACAGAACAGCCCCGCAGCAGCCACATCCTGCGGTGGCAGCACATCTACAGCCTCGGGGCGGATGCCGTCACCATACAGAGCCGTGAAGCCATCACACAAACTACGGATGCCACCGGGTCAAAAGCCAAGTACCTAGCGAAGAATGTTCTGACGAGGAGCGGGAAGTCGCTCGGGCGTATTGAAGACATTGCCATCGACGCGCAGAGCGGACGCATACTCGGCTGTGTTCTAACCGACGGTCTGGTGGGGGACTTCCTTGCGGGCCGCTCCATCATCCCGCTAGTGGAGAACTTGGTCCTAGGTGATGAGAACATGATTGTGCCTGACGAGCCGGTGAGTCTTAGCGGAGAGAGGGGAGTGAACGATGGAACTGACGCGTTGCCCGAGGTGTAGTAGCCGCGCGCTCGGTCGGGTCGGTGTGCTGCAGTTTTACTGCGGGGACTGTTGCGTGGAGTTTGCCGTCGGCAAACAGGGTGTAGTCGTTTACGAGATTCTCGATGACGGCAGTGTAGTATCTTTACCCGACTTTGCGGTTGACACTAGCTTAACTTGAATGGAGGGACAACAATGCGCAAAGGGTTTATCGCGGGGATGATTATCGGCGGCCTAGTGGGAGTGTACTATGGCATGCAGCTGACGACGCGCGAAAGGTCGGCGTTAGG
>CAYGHR010000173.1:0-1732 GCA_964349715.1 uncultured Peptococcaceae bacterium | reverse complement strand
GTGCGGTAGACGCCTCGTTCGAGACGCAGGAGTTCTTCCGGTGAGCCCTGTTCGACCACACGGCCCTGCTCAAGGGCTAGGACGTAGTCTACTTGCCGCAGCGTCGACAGCCGGTGGGCAATAATAAAAGCGGTGCGGCCTTTAAGGAGCGTAACCAGAGCTTTTTGGATCAGAACTTCCGTGTAGGCATCGACGCTAGAGGTAGCTTCGTCCAAGATAAGCACGCGCGGGTTGCTAAGGAGGGCGCGGGCAAAGGCAATTAGCTGGCGCTGCCCGACGGAGAGGCGCGCCCCGCGCTCGTTGACTGGCGTGTCGTAACCTTGCGGCAACTTCATGATAAACTCATGCGCGTTAACAGCTTGCGCGGCAGCGATGACCTCGCTGTGGGCGGCGTCAGGCCGACCATAGCGAATATTGTCGCCTACCGTGCCGGAGAAAATAAAGGTGTCTTGCAGGACTAACCCTACCTGTGTGTGCAGCGAGCGCTGCGTGACCTCGCGTAGATCATGGCCGTCTAGGGTTATGCGCCCGGCCTGTGGGTCGTAGAAGCGGCACAAGAGATTGATCAGCGAGCTCTTGCCGGCACCCGTAGCTCCCACGACAGCCACCGTTCGGCCTGGGGGGATGTCGATGTTGATGTCGTGAAGGATAGGCAGTTCTGCCTTATAACCAAAGGTTACCTCCTCGAAACGCACATGCCCGGCCACCGGAGGGAGTGGGGTGGCGTGAGGGCTGTCGTTTACGCTCGGCTCCATGTCCAAGAGCTCAAAGATACGGTCGATTGAGACGGTTGCCGACTGCCAGACATTATAGACTTGGCTTAGGTCACGTATGGGCATGAAGAAGCGGGACACGTAGCGCAAGAAGGCATAGACAATGCCGATGGTAAGTTCGCCGCCTTGGATAAGGGCACCACCGTACCAAATGACAATGCATACGCCAAGCGTCGACACAATTTCCACTAAGGGGATAAAAGCCGAGTTGACCTGCGCCGCCTGCATATTGGCCTGCATATTGTCCATGTTTGTTGAATCGAAGCGCTGGGCGTTCTGTCCCTCGCGCACGAAAGACTGCGTCACCCTAACACCGGATATACTCTCCTGCAGACTGGCGTTTACCGTAGCGGCCTTACGGCGCACATCGTGGTAGGCACGCTGCATTTTGCCGCGAAAGCCGGTGGCCACGAACCACAGCAACGGAAATGTAGTAAAAGTGAACAAGGCCAGTCGATAGTCTAAGCGCACGAGAATAACGATAATCCCTAGCAGCGTAACAACGTCATTAACGACATTTAGTATGCCGGAAGAAACCAGCTCGTTGAGGCTGTTGACATCATTAGTGAGACGGCTCATAATCCTGCCCGCCTCAAGGTTATCGTAGAAGGAGAAGGAAAGCTTCTGCAGGTGGGTAAACATCTTCTGACGCAGGGTGAAGATGACGTTTTGACCGGCCCACGAAACAAAGAACGTCTGCCAGTACGAGCACACCCAGCCCGCGACAAAGAGCCCCAGATACACGAGCGCGATGCGCGTTATGCCCTCCATTCGCGCCGCAGCCTCTAAGTCGGCCTCATTTAATATATATCTATCGATGACTACAGCCTCAAGGTACGGCGCCACCAGACCTGTAGCAGTGACCAACAACATGAATGCGAGCCCCGCCAAGAGATGCCCCGCGTAGGGCCGTACATAGGGCAATACGCGCCGTAGCACTTTGGTTTCGACCTTGACTT
>CAYGHR010000172.1:0-1810 GCA_964349715.1 uncultured Peptococcaceae bacterium | reverse complement strand
GAGGTGGCCGCTACCTTAATTGGCGCGGAGGCGGAACTCGCGGCAACCGAGCCTAACCGTTTGCCCGCCATACTCAAGGAATTAGCTTATAGGTTGCGCGTATAAACAGAGCAGGAGGTCTCTGTATGGATAAGCGACGCCTCCGGCAGCTAAGGGCCATAACGCAGCTGGTCGAAGCATTTGACCGGTGTGGGGTGCGAGCTTGGCTGGGCGGAGGGTGGGCCCTTGAGGCTCTCGACCACAATTACCAGCGCGATCACGCCGACGTGGACTTTCACGTCTTAGCGGCTGACGCCCCCTTAGTGCGTGTGCTGCTTGAGGAGTTAGGGTACAACATCATAGAGGTCACATCGAGTTCTTTTGCCGCGGAGCGGGGAAAGCTCCGCGTTGATTGGGAGCTCTTGTGGGAGGAGGACGCTGCGGTCGTTACTTACGACAGCTACGTTGACGCAACCTACGTGTGGCCCCCCGGGGCATTTCCATCGGAGAAGACAGGGACAGTAAACGCAGTGGCGGTCTATGTGATGAGTCCTAGCGCGCAGCGCCAACATAAGCTCGATTATGACAAAAAGCAGAAGCGCCTGCGACAAAAGGACATGAAGGACTTAGCGCGACTGCGCTCGCTCATTCACGACCGACTGTGACCTAGGCAAAGGCTGCGCCCGCACAACCCGCCGCTGTGGGGGTTACCGGGCGCAGCCATGTCTATTACGTTAGCGCAGAACGGTCCTGCTGCTGTAGTACCTAGACGCTAGATAGCTGTGGCTGAGGCGATCAATCGTCACCCCACGCCTTGGGAAAGCGTGCACCATGCGACCATCACCCATGGCTATGCCGACGTGTGACACGCCCCGCCTCCAGGTGTTCTCGAAGAAGACGAGATCCCCGGGTTGAAGTGCCGCACGTGCGATGCGACGACCTACTGTAGCCTGCGACCGCGAAGTGCGCGGCAAGCGAATGCCGACAGCGCGAGCCATCACATAGCGAGTAAAGCCACTGCAGTCAAAGGAGCGCGGGCCGGTGGCCCCAAAGACATATGGGCGGCCTAGGTAACTTAGGGCTAAGCGCACGACGCGCGTCCCCCTTGCGCCGTTGCTGGTGGCAGCCATGGCCGGCAGGGGAATAACAGCGACAGATGCGACTAAGACGAGTGTAGCGACGATTCTCTTCATGAGATTCATCAGTGTTGTCTCCTCTCCTTTAATTTGCTGTCACTCCTGAAGTGTAAATGATGATTTTTGTTGTGAAAACCGGTAAATGTTTCTAAGAGACCAAAGAAGCTTGGCAACACAGGACATGTTATTATTTTCTAGGAGTGAATAATGATGTACCGCAGCGAAAAACTCGACGCAAAGCACCCAGATTTTTATCAGGATTTGACGCATGAGCTTGTCCACATAATCGAGTTTGAAACAGAGTGGCTAGCGGCGTTGAGCAATGCCGCCGCACTGCTTTGGCATCAACTCGACGACATTAATTGGGCGGGGTTTTATCTGCTAAAGGACGGTTTGTTGGTGCTTGGCCCCTTTCAGGGCAAGCCCGCCTGTTCCGCTATTGTCGTAGGGCAAGGCGTTTGCGGTGCTGCCGCTAAGGAGCGGGAGACGATAGTAGTGCCCGATGTGCACGCCTTCCCGGGACACATAGCTTGTGACGACGCCTCGCAATCCGAAATCGTGGTGCCGATAATCTACCGCGGCGAGCTTAAGGGCGTGCTCGATATCGATAGCCCGAAAAAAAACCGCTTCCTTCCCCGCGACCAAGCAGGGTTAGAAGCGTTTGTGGCTGTCTTAACGCGCGAGTTGCCGTGGCA
>CAYGHR010000171.1:0-1821 GCA_964349715.1 uncultured Peptococcaceae bacterium | reverse complement strand
CTAATGGAGCGGAGAAAACGACGCTAATCATCCAATGGAGAGAGCAATAAGAATGGTTTCGGCAAGTTGATAATAATTGATTGTTCTTGACATTAGCTCCTAGTCTGTGTATGGTAGTGCTGAGGTGAGTTAACAGTGGTAGGTAGTAGTTTGATCACGGCGCAGATGTTAGCGAAGGAGCTTAACTTATCGGTAGAGACTATCTGGCGCTACACGCGGGAACAGCGCATACCGTTTGTCGAGCTTAGCGGCAGGCAGTACCGTTATCAGCTATCCGAAGTTCTAAAGGCGTTAAGCGGCGAGGTTAGGGAGCGGGCGGGGGAGTACTCGCCCGATGGGACAAAGAAGGTGACCTACGAGGATTACTGCGCGTTACCGGAAGAACCTGGGTACCGATTTGAAGTGCTAGATGGCCTTCTCGTGAAGGAACCGTCTGCAAATGTGCCGCATCAGCGTGTGTCCCGTCGCCTGCAGCGCTTGTTAGAAGACTATTTCCTGGCCGTAGACCCTGCGGGCGAGGTGTTTGACGCGCCGCTAGACCTTACTCTTGGCAAATACACGGTAGTACAGCCCGACCTATTCTACGTTTCATCACAGCAGAAGGAACTTGTGTTACACGCGCGCGTTGACGGTGCGCCGACTTTGGTCGTAGAGATTCTGTCGCCATCTAGCCTGCGCAAGGACAGATTGCAGAAGATGCGTATCTACCAGAACGCAAGCGTACCCCACTATTGGATAGTCGACCCTGAGGAAAAGACCATGGAATGCTACTGCCTTAGTGGGGGACTCTACGTACTCGTAGCCAGCGGTATGGATAGCGAAGAGCTGTCCCACCCAAGCCTGCCTGGGTTACAATTGCCACTTTCTGCTCTGTGGTGTCGCTGAGGGACGGAGGAGTGCGACATAGCCTCCCCGGGGAACAAATGTAAGTGTTGCGTCGTCCAATAAGTAGCAAAACAAGGTGGGGGGCAGTTGTATGCGGTACAAATCACTCGTCGCAGTCCTTATGGCGGGGCTGGTGATCCTCGGCGCCATAGGTTTAGTTGTGCTACAAGGCGGACAGCGCCAGCAGGAACAGCAAGCGGTCCGCACCGAAGAAGCGAGTCCGCCCGCGGCGGGCAGTAAGCAAGGCTTGGTGCAAGACGCGGCGTTCACTGTACGCACAGTTTCAGTTGTTGACCGTAAAGTAATAGAGCACACGCAGATGGCTGTGGAAGTCGCGCGGCTTAGCGAAGCCCAGGCGGAGGTGCTTCGCATTACAGCTGCCTTCGGCGGTTACGTGCAGAGCTCAAACTTTTTTAACCTTACCGACAACCAAGCTTGGGATTTCACGCTTCGCGTGCCAAGCGCGAAGTCCGCTGAGGTCGTGCGGCAGTTGCAAGCGCTCGGCAATGTGCAAAGCAGCAGCTCGAATCGCCAGGACGTGACAGAGGAATACACTGACTTAGAGGCGCGCCTAACTGTGATGCGGCAGGAGGAAGCTCGCCTGCTCGAATTGCTGCGCCGCGCCACTACCATTGACGACTACCTTAAGGTAGAAAGCCACCTGACTCGCGTGCGCATAGAAATAGAGCAGGCTACCGGGCGCCTCAAACTGCTTACGCATAGTGTGGAAATGGCGACGATTGGACTCCGCCTTACCCCCACGCGTGGCGCAATCGTGCCGCCGCCGGTAGGGTTTGCCGGCCTCGGACAGCGGCTTAGCTCAGCTTTTAGACAAGGACTTAACTCGGTGGTTGAACTGGTTTCGGGGACCCTGGTGCTCCTCGCCGCCGGTGTGCCGCTACTTATAATCTTAGTTCCGGCTTTTGTGATTGTGCT
>CAYGHR010000170.1:0-1888 GCA_964349715.1 uncultured Peptococcaceae bacterium | reverse complement strand
CTCGCGCGGTAAAAGCTCTGCCCCTTAGTTCCTCGGGCACTTCACGCTGCCAGATCGTACGCGAAGCGACATTCGCCACCACCAAAACAAACCCGACAGCAGCGCCGCCAAGCAAGACGTGCGGCGCTGTGTTTGCGCGCGCAATCATCACCGTAAAGACTCCTAGAGCGATAAGAGAAAAAATCATAATCTTACCGGTAGCCGCTAGGAGTGCCGGCTTAGCCGACAGTAACAGTGAAGCTACGAGAACACCACCTGACTGGAAGCTCCCAAACAAGCCTAGGAGCTGCGGCCCGCCCCGCAGCACGTTCGTCACCAAGAGCGGCATCGAGACGCTAATTGGCGCAAGACAGAGGTTAATCAGCGCAGCGTAGAGAAGCATGGGAAACAGCAAGCCGTGCCCTAGGATAAACTTCGCCCCTTCTTTTAGGTCACGCCCGAAAGAGCGTTTTTTGACCACACGGAGCTGTACCGGCAAGCGAATCAAGAGCAATGTAATAGCGGCTATAAAAAAGGAGATTGAGTTTGCCAGAATCGCTACGCCAACACCCGCCACGGCAATCACTACACCGCTCAGAGCCGGAGCAAGCAGTCCGATGACGCTGTTTGCTGTCTGCATTAAGGAATTCGCCCTCACCAGCTGATTCTTCCCGACCACCGCAGGAATGGTCGCCTCATAGGCCGGCCCATCCAACGAAGACGCAGCTCCGAGCACTGCGGCTGCCCCAATAATCAGGGGTAACGAGAAGTGGCCGCGCCAGAACAACATCGTCATCCCCAAAGTAATGATCCCCAGTAAGGTATCGGCAAAAAGCATCATGCGCCGCTTGTCTGCCCTGTCTACGTACACTCCCACTATCGGTGCGAGTACAAGGCGGGGCACTGATGAGGCTAATGCCACTAATGACACCGCGACACCGCTGCCTGTTACACTCACTACCCACCACATCAAAGCTAAGCTAAAGAGGGCATCGCCTAACATGGAGACTATCTGGCCGCCCCACAAGATGAGGAAGGTCCTGTTCTTAAGCACCGGTACCTCGCCTGTACTGTTCACTTCGCCAACTCCCTACTTTGTGCTCTGTTCGTTTCTCGCAGGCTCAGTTGCGGGCTGTAACGCGCAAAATCTGTCCACCACGGCGGGGTCAAACTGCATCCCCGCACAGAGCTTAAGCTCGGCCAAAGCCAGAGCCGGCGAAAGAGGTTCTCGGTAAGGCCTCCCCGCAGTCATCACCTCATAGGCGTCGGCCACGGCTAGAATCCGGCACTCCAGCGGTATCTCTGTGGCTCTAAGGCCCAGCGGATAGCCGCTGCCGTCCCAGTGCTCGTGGTGCGCGAGGATGAGGTCTGCTACAGCGGTCACCTCGGGGAAAGTATAGGCAATGCGCAGACCTCGCTCCGGATGCTGTCTGAGGAGGCCATACTCTTCTTCGGTCAGGCGAGCGCGGCTCTGCAGAATCTCCGGCCTAACTCCGACCAGCCCTAGGTCGTGTACATCTGCGAGTAGCGCTAATGCCTCCAGCTGTTTAGCACTGAGGTCGAAACTCCGGCCTAGCTCTAGGCACCATTCCCTAAGGCGCCCTGCATGTCCGAGCACGCCAAAGTCGCGCTCATGAAGTAGCTCCAGCAACGCATCCAAGATGTTTCTTTGCGCTACAGACCGCAGAGCGAGTTTGTCCCGGTACATGAGATGGTCGGCAAGCTTAAAGGTATCGTCAAGTGAAACGCTTGGACTGGCTACTGTGGCCGCCCCAAGGCTCAGACTCATGGGCAAGACGCAGTTTTCGGCACCGAAACTGTCCCCCGCAGCGCGGATTCGCTCCAGCACAGCCGTCACAGCTTCCGTCCCGGTGCGCGGCAAAATGACGGCAAACTCGTCGCCGCCCAC
>CAYGHR010000169.1:0-1921 GCA_964349715.1 uncultured Peptococcaceae bacterium | reverse complement strand
GGGCACCGCATCGCGGCTTTAGCCTGAGCCAAAGCATGACGGAGACGGCGCTAAAGAACGCCTTGCGCTATGTACCAAAGGAGTGGCATGAAGAGCTGGCGCAGGAGTTTCTTGATGAGTTGTTGACGCGGGGCCGGATTTACGGCTATCGATTCCGCCCCACGGGAGCGATTAAAGCTAAGCCCATCCACGAGTACGAGGGCAAGTGCCTCGAAGGTAAAGCGTTTCAAGTGATGATCGACAACAATCTAGACTTTGACATCGCGCTGTACCCTTACGAACTCGTGACCTACGGGGAGACGGGGCGGGTGTGTCAAAACTGGATGCAGTATCGCCTCATCAAGAAGTACCTAGAGGTTTTGACACAAGACCAGACCTTAGTTGTTGAGTCCGGTCATCCCTTAGGCTTGTTCCGTTCGCGGCCCGAGGCGCCAAGGGTGATCATCACTAACGCGCTGATGGTAGGCATGTTTGATAACGAACGCGACTGGGATATAGCCGAGCAGATGGGGGTTGCCAACTACGGGCAAATGACTGCGGGCGGATGGATGTATATAGGTCCGCAGGGGATTGTGCATGGAACATTCAACACTTTGCTTAACGCTGGGCGTTTGAAGCTTGGCTTAAGACCTGATCAAGATCTTAGCGGCGTCTTGTTTGTGTCCTCGGGTCTAGGCGGCATGAGCGGTGCGCAGCCTAAGGCTATGGAAATTGCGGGTGGCGTGGCGGTGGTTGCCGAGGTCGACCTTTCACGCATCCATACAAGACACAGCCAAGGCTGGGTGGGCAAGGTTTCTTCTGACCTAGGAGAGGTCTTTGCGTGGGCACAAGAGGCGCTAGGGGAGGGGAGGCCGCTCTCTGTCGCTTACCATGGCAATATTGTGGATTTGCTGGCCTATGCCGTGGACAACCATGTCAAGATTGACCTGTTATCCGATCAGACTTCGCTGCACGCGGTAGGCGGCTATTGTCCGCAGGGGCTCACCTTTGCCGAGCGTACGGCTATGCTAAGCAGTGACCGGGCGCGATTTTTACGTCTGGTCGATGAGAGCCTCCGTTCCCACTACCGCTTAGTAAAGGCCTTAGTTGAACGCGGCACATACTTCTTCGATTATGGGAACTCCTTTCTTAAGGCGGTATTTGATGCTGGGGTGAAAGAGATTTCCCTCAATGGCCGCGATGAAAAAGAAGGCTTTATCTTCCCGTCCTATGTGGAAGATATCATGGGACCCGAGCTCTTTGACTACGGCTATGGGCCGTTTAGGTGGGTCTGTTTAAGCGGTAAGCCTGACGACTTAGAAAAGACCGACGCTGCAGCTATGGCTTGTATCGACCCTGAGCGACGTGCGCAAGACCGGGACAACTACAACTGGATTCGCGACGCGGCCAAGAACAAGCTAGTGGTAGGCACCAAGGCGCGCATCCTGTACCAAGACGCGTCCGGGAGGCTGCGCATAGCACTTAAGTTTAACGAAATGGTGCGCAAGGGTGAAGTGGGCCCGATAATGCTGGGTCGCGACCATCACGACACTGCTGGCACTGACTCGCCCTTTAGAGAAACTGCCAATATTAGGGATGGAAGCAACGTGATGGCAGACATGGCCACGCAGTGCTTTGTCGGCAACGCAGCCCGCGGCATGAGCCTAGTGGCACTGCATAACGGCGGCGGCGTAGGTATCGGCAAAGCCATTAACGGCGGCTTTGGCATGGTGCTAGACGGGAGCGCGCGCGTAGACGCCGTTTTGCGCTCGGCGATGCCGTGGGACGTAATGGGAGGCGTTGCGCGCCGAGCCTGGGCTAGAAACCCCAATTCGATAGCTACCTGTGTGGTCTACAATCAGGAGAACGCAGGCACTGACCATATAACACTCCCGCATGTGGCGGACGAGGAGCTCGTCACGCGGCTAGTGCAGGCGGAGTT
>CAYGHR010000168.1:0-1933 GCA_964349715.1 uncultured Peptococcaceae bacterium | reverse complement strand
CTGCATTTCCAAGGGCTTACGGCCTTTCTTGTTAGGGGAGGCTGTCAAAGTCGAGGTCTACGCCGATTAGCAATATCAAGAATCGACATTGCCAAAAAACTTTTTCTGATAGGAGGCCTAGGATGCCTTTACACAGGTTTTCCCGCACTGAGTTGCTCGTAGGTGAGGAGGGCCTCCGCGCGCTCGCGGCGGCACATGTGGCGGTAATCGGCATTGGGGGCGTGGGCTCTTACACTGTCGAGGCTCTCGCGCGAAGCGGCGTCGGTAAGTTGACCTTAGTAGACTATGACGACATCTGCCTGACAAACGTTAATCGGCAGCTGCATGCGCTGCAGTCGACCCTAGGACGGGCTAAGGTAGAGACTATGGCGGCGCGGGTCAGAGAGATTAATCCAAGCATCGAAGTCGTGGCGCACAAGAGCTTTATGAATGCCGAGGTAGCGCCGGGTCTCTTGACTAAAGAGGTTGACTACGTAGTGGACGCTGTCGACACGGTAACGGCTAAACTCGCGATCATTTTGCACTGCAAGGAGCAGGGTATCCCTGTTGTCTCGTGTCTGGGAGCAGGCAATAAGCTTGACCCCACGCGTTTCATGGTCGCGGACATCTCTAAGACCAGCATTTGCCCGCTAGCGCGTATTGTGCGCAAGGAGCTAGGGAAGCGAGGGTACAAGAGCGGGGTGAAGGTGGTGTATTCGGAGGAAGTGCCGCGCGTGCCGAGGCAGAGCGACAACAATTGTGCCAGCGACTGCATCTGCCCGGGGAGGGACGCAAACTGCAGCCACCGGCGGCAGATCCCAGGCAGCGTCTCCTTTGTGCCTGCCGTGGCCGGGCTTATTGCCGCGGGTGTAGTGGTAAATGACCTAATTCCACATTGCCTCCGCTGAGCACGCAGACTACTTTCTTGCCGGAGAAGCCGAGTTTTCCGTTTAGAGCAGCGGCGACGCTGACGGCGCCGGAAGGTTCTACGACTAGCTTAACGCGCTCTAGTATCAGCCGCAGGGCAGAGGCGATTTCGCTTTCCGTGACGGTGAGGAGGTTGTCGACAAAGGCCTTGGATAGGGCATAGGGCAACTTGCCGGGACGGCGCGCGCGCAGGCCATCGGCGATAGAGGGCGCCCAGGCGTCATCGCCTAGTTCGGTAACTGCCCCCGCATTCCAAGAATGCCGCAGGCGTGGGCTAACCGCAGGCTCTACGCCTATCACCTGCACGCGTGGACGGCTTTCCTTCATGCTTAGGCTTACGCCGCCGAGCAGCCCGCCGCCCCCGACAGGGGCCACGATGCAGTCGATGTCGGGCAGGTCTGCCAGCACTTCTAGGCTGAGCGTGCCCTGCCCGGCGATAATATGGGGGTCATCAAAGGGGTGCACTAAAGTGTACCCCTCTTTGGCAACGAGGTCTGCGGCTTTGGCTAGGCGAGCTTCTGCCGTGATACCACAGAGTAGGACAGTGCCGCCATAGCCTTCGCAAGCCTCCCGCTTGGCGAGAGTGACGTCCTCGGGCATTACGACTACGGCCTTAACGCCGAACTGGGCGGCGGCGTACGCTAGAGCCTGCCCGTGGTTGCCGGACGAGCCTGTCACTACGCCCTGCGCCTGCTCTTTAGGGGACAGCAGCGCTACCGCGTTAAGTGCACCCCGCGCCTTAAACGAGCCTGTCTTCTGCAGGTTCTCGCACTTTAGGTAAATCTCGTTGCCCGACAGCCGGCTAAGCGTGCTTGAGTACAGCAGCGGCGTGTGGTGTATTTTGCCCGATAGCCTCGCCTGTGCCGCCTTGACGTCGGCAAGTGTTAACATGGTTCCACCCCCTGAAGCAAAAGGGACGGAGCTTTTTGCTTCATGATTCGCTTGGCTTCATCCCTTGTGAAGCAAAAGGCTCCGTCCCTTTTGCTTCAGCTTCATGCGCCTAGCTTTATCTTCAGCTGGGCAAGCA
>CAYGHR010000167.1:0-1998 GCA_964349715.1 uncultured Peptococcaceae bacterium | reverse complement strand
TGAGCGTGTGGCGGCGCTCCTTAGCGTGCTTAGCTCACGCCTCTTTGCCGAGGAAGTTGCGCGCTTAGGCTTAGCGGGGTATGACCTGGGCACTTCGGGGCAGGTGGTGTGGCGAAGCCATGCGTGATGCACAAGGGAGAACGATAGATTATCTCAGGCTTTCGCTAACACCTTCCTGCAACTTGCGCTGTCGGTATTGCTCGTCAAGCGGCGAGGACCGAGCCCGCGAATTCAGCGGCATGGACAACAGCGACTTTGCTTTTCTGGTTAGCGTAGCCGCTCTGCTTGGCATTCGCCGCGTGCGGCTGACGGGAGGGGAGCCGCTGCTTAAGCCGGATCTGCCGGAGCTTGTAGCTGCTCTAAGCGGTATTGCCGGCATACTGGAAGTCAGCTTAACCACAAACGGGCATCTCCTCGCGAGCCTGGCGGGTACGCTTAAGCAGGCGGGATTAGCGCGGGTAAACGTCAGTCTGGACTCCTTGCGTGCGGAGCGGTATCGCTACCTGACGCGCGGAGGGGAACTAAGCGATGCGCTTGCCGGACTTAGTGCGGCCTTGGCGGCGGGGCTGACACCAGTCAAGATAAACTGCGTCGTCGTCGGCGGCATCAACGACGATGAGCTCACCGATTTTGCCGCGCTTACCTATAAAGAGCCCTTGTCGGTCCGCTTTATTGAGCTTATGCGCTTAGGGGTAGCCGAGGCCTGGCCCGTGACTCGCTTTGTATCGGTTAAGGCTATGCAAGAGCGTTTGGGTCCCTTAGAAAACGCATCTGAGGTAGGCGCAGGACCGGCTACCACGTATCGCTTACCCGGTGCTGTGGGTACCATTGGCTTTATCAGCGGCGACAGCGAGCACTTTTGCGCGGACTGCAACCGCGTGCGCGTGACGGCGCGCGGCTCGGTACGCCCATGCCTCTTTTCATCTCTGGAAATAGACGTGCTCGAGGCGGTTAAACGGCGAGACAAGGGCGCAGTCGCACAAACCCTGCAGGCAGGAATATCAGCCAAGCAGCCGCGGGACGCTCGGCTCGCCAAAACACGCATGGCAGAAATAGGGGGATAGCATGTTAACTCACCTTGACCAAGAGGGTCGCGCGCGCATGGTAGATGTTTCGGGTAAGCCCACTACCCTCCGCGTCGCGCGGGCGCGCGGAGTAGTGGCTATGCAGGCATCCACGCTAGACTTAGTCTTACAGGGCCAAATGCCCAAAGGTGACGTGCTCGCGGCCATGCGCATCGCAGGCATCATGGCAGCTAAGAAAACGTGGGAGCTCATACCGCTGTGCCACCAGCTGCAGATTAAAGAGGCTAAGATAGAAATCAGTGCGCAAGCTCCCGGTGAACTCGCAATCTTAGCGAGTGTTTCTGCCGTAGACAGCACCGGCGTAGAGATGGAGGCGTTGACTGCGGTTACGGTAGCCGCTCTCACCGCCATCGACATGTGTAAGGCCATTGACCGGTACATGGCCATTAAGGACATTCATCTCCTAGAAAAGACCGGAGGCCAGAGCGGGGATTTCCACTGGGAGGCTAAAGGCAGTGAGGGCTAAGGTCGTTGCGGTCAATGTCAGCGCCGTCAAAGGCACAAAGAAGACCCCGGTGGCGCAAATCGAACTGCGCACGGGGCTAGGTGTAGAGGGTGACGCACACGCAGGGAGCGGTCATCGCCAAGTTAGCCTCCTAGCCCAAGAAAGTATTGCCCAGATGCAGAAGCTAGGCCTAGCCGTAGGACCGGGGGATTTTGCGGAGAACATCACTACGCAGGGTATCGACATAGCTAGGCTACCGTTAGGCACCCGCCTGACGCTAGGGTCGGCCGTACTTAGCGTCACTCAGATAGGCAAGGTGTGCCACGCACGCTGTGCTATTTATTATCAAGCCGGCGACTGTGTAATGCCTAAGGAAGGCATCTTTGCCGAAGTTCTAAGAGGCGGTTGTGTGGCGAGCGGGACGCCTCTTGTTGCGTGGCCGCGCTTTCGCGTCTTGGTAGTCACCCT
>CAYGHR010000166.1:0-2001 GCA_964349715.1 uncultured Peptococcaceae bacterium | reverse complement strand
GCTCGTGTCGCTCTTCAGCGTATCCCTAACTGTGCCTGGGTACAAGCACCTTCATGCTAGTAAGCCTGAGTTCCAACAACAATGGGTTTCCCATTGTTGTCTTGGCTCACATCGGACAGGAATGGTGGCTCTCGTTCACCGCACTATGCAGCTCCACAATAGGAATCAGTAACGCCAAGGGCTTTAAGCCCTTGGCGTTCTAGTTCTTTCGCGAATTTACGGACTTAGTTAGCAACCGCCTCGCGCTCAAGGTACGCTTCGCCGTCTACCCTAAAGTCCTCTAAAGACGGGAACTGCTTATCCGCTGCGTTAGTTAAACGCCTGATGTCTTTAGAAGACAGAGAGCTCATATCCTCATGCACAATCACGCTTCTAAAGGGTAACCGCGCCTTCTGAAACTCCAAGCAGGATATCGTCACTAAGCGGGCCTTCATAGCATCTCTTACGCCAAACAAATAGATCGGGCGGCGGCCCACCTCAAGACACATATCCACCTCAAGATCATCTCTATTGCCGAGAGGGACCGTCTTCTTGGCTGGGTGGTACTTACTGAACTTCTCCATGATGTGTTCTTCCAGCAGTTCGTAGAACATGCTCTTTACCACTTCTCTGCTGAAGTGCCGCATGCTTGAAACCTTAGACACCACCTGAACAAAGGTCATCAAATTCATGTACAAGTGTGCTGCGTCGGTGTCTGCATAGATATTGCCGTGGTCTTCTTTGAGGCCATGCTCAGCTATTATCCTAGCAAAAATCTTCTCCTTGTGAGGGGTGTCAAGTTCGTAGTTGTAGGATAGGCGCATAACGGTAAGCCCGTAATCACTAATCCTTACTGCGTCCTCCCCAATCTCTTGGAAGAAAATGTCGACCATATCGCCGTCCTCATGGTAAAAGGGAGCAAAGAGCTGTACGATGCCAGGCCGCTTTTCCCTGAAGCTAACGCGATTATTCAATTGGGCGCGCAGTAGGTCTTGGTACGCTATCGCCATCTTCGCCCTCTCCTTCTGGACTTAGATATGAGGTCTGCACGGGCCGACTCAGAAATGGGAAGTACGTCTCACCACCTTGGATGTTGGCGGTTTTCAAAAAGTGTCTTATCGCGTCTTGGTATGAAGAGTATTCCGCCGACACTACGGCATGCTTGTCGGCCCTAAGCCCGGCATCAATGAACATCGGGGTCGCTAAGTGTATGTGAGTATAGGGGTGATGGTTGTCAGGGCTGCTCTGTATCTCAGACTGCTCACCGTGCGGACCATTGCATCGTATCAATGTTAATTCTGTCCCATCGTCCGCATGGTAGACAAGTCCAACACTGTAGTTCTCTTCGAAACGGCTGTGTTGCCTGAAAAAGGCTGAGAACTTCATTTTGCCGTCCAAGGAAGCGAGTTCCATCCCGTTCTTCCTATGCTGCCGTTCCTCCGTGGAGGCGCGCTTCGGCCCTTTAGTTATGCGTTTTTGGCACTGAATCAACTGGTCAATGTCGGACTGCAGATACCTCACCCTCAACACTCCTGTAAGCATTCTATCACACCCAGCCTGTTTCTCACTAGCTGGAAAACCGACTCCAGTCAAATCAAGGCTGCTTGGGTTCTCGCCCGGAGCCCTTTGTTGTTTGGCAGCCACTTGCCCCACAGAAGGCTTTACTTGACGTGCTTAACAGTCTGCCCAAACAAAGAGATAAGATCAGCCACGTTTTCACCTAAACTAATTCGCCATAGAAGCCAAAAACCCTTTTGTTTTCGGCTATCAGGCGTACCGCGCACAGGTTGGTGCGCGTTTCCCCCGACCGAAGCGTCAACCGCGCTCCAAACCATTCGAGCGAGCTTCTCGCTCCGCATGCCACCGCCTGACTGGCTGGGAGTGGGAGGGCAAATAAAAACCCCCACCAATGAAAACACAGGGTTTGGGCTTTTTGCCCAAAGCCCTTTTTTCGTGCAGGAAACGCACCCACTGATGTCGTAATGAGCCTTGAGGTGATGGCGAGGTATGCGGACGGTTCTG
>CAYGHR010000165.1:1330-2104 GCA_964349715.1 uncultured Peptococcaceae bacterium | reverse complement strand
CCCCTGTCCCGCCCATAAACAGGTGATTTAGGTGGGGGTACGACCGGCCCTCGACGGGGTCACCGATGCTCATCCAGAGGGCAAAGTCGTCCATAGTCACTTGGTAATCACGCTCACCTTGCAGGATGAAGGTGGGCTTTTGTAGTTGCCTTAGTGTATTAATGGGGCTGTAATCGCGTAACCATAGCCAGTAGGCGGCAGGAATGCCGAGCGGCAGTTGGTCACTACGCGTTTGGGCAGACAAACTGGGGTCCTTGACACGGTTGACTTGTGCACGGATGGCCTGCAGATGACGTCGCTCTATGCTCGTTAGCTCGCCATCGAGATTGTACAGGTACTCGGACTGCGCGAGCACTAGGTCTTCTAAGGGGCGTGCCGCACCTGCGAGAAGGATTAGCCCTGCTGCTCTCGGCTCCAGTTCCCCGATGCGCGGGGCAAGCATCCCCCCAAGACTATGGCCTAGCACGAAGACGCGCTGTGAATCAATGCGCGAGTCCGCTAGCAGGAGCCTGAAAGCCAAAACCGCATCTTCCACCGTCTCCTCATGGGGTGTTACTGAATCGCTCTGCATTCTTGCGCCATGCACCTTGGTGCGTTTGTCGTAGCGCAAAACAGCGATACCGCGTGAGGCTAGACCATGCGCTAAATCCTTGAAAGGCTTGTTGTCAAAGATGGTCGTATTTCTGTCTTGTGGCCCCGAGCCATGCACGAGGATTACCGCCGGTACCGGCCCCGCGGCGCCCAGCGGCAAAGTTAGTGTGCCCGGCATCGCCC
>CAYGHR010000165.1:0-1320 GCA_964349715.1 uncultured Peptococcaceae bacterium | reverse complement strand
CTCGCCTACAGTTGTCGGCTCTTCTGCAAAACGAGTAAAATCCACATAAGGGGGCGACTGGTAGCGTGAAGCGGTTTGGATATTGTCAAACCATAACCCGGCTACTGACTTAGAGGCGTCAAACACCACCCGCACTGTCATGCTTCCCTGCGCAAAAGTCGCATCCACTAAGACCACCATATGTTCTCCCAGCGGTGTTTTTTCTCTTGGCTGGTGCGCGCGCAGTTCGCCTAAGCGTGATGTCGCATTATCCCACGCGGCCTTAAGCGTAGCTGCCGGGAGCTGCCTGCGCATAGTGCGGTCAAACATGCCCACCGCTAAAGCGTATTGCCCGTCCGCTAGATGCGCGACTAACATAGACGCTAGAACGGTTTCGGCTTCGGGACGTGGCTGCACAGTGACAGGTCGACAAGCAACCAGGGGGAAAACGGCAAACAACAGCACGGTGGCCAGCAATCTACGCAATAGAGTCATCTCCTTTGCCCTGTAGATATCATAGTGATATCATTACCATATTACACCTCATGCTCTCTGCTGTCAATTCCCAAAATGTCTCGCCCCATGTCACAAAGTTCGCGTTGTCGGTGTTATAAAGATAGACGATGCATGTAAGGAAGGAGGGTGGCGCAAACGACGCGGGAATTCGATGCCTTGTATCAGAGCTATCAGGCTTTGGTGTACCAACGACTGTACTACCTGCTTGGAGAGCGGGAGGCGGCGCGGGAGATTACCCAAGAGGTTTTCCTAAAACTGCACCTCAGTCCTCCCCGCGACCAAAGCGGATTAGGCGGGTGGCTACTGCGAGTGGCGGCTAACTTGGGGTACAACTACTTGCGAGGCGAGGCCCGTCGTCGCCGCCGCGAGGAGGGGCAGTACCGCGAGGAAGCCGACGTAGTTCCCTTAGAGGAAGCGGTTATCCGCGACCAAGAGGCGAAGCGAGTGCATCGCTGCTTGGCGAATTTAGAGCCGCGCGACCGCATGTGCCTACTGCTAAGAAACGCAGGACACAGTTATACGGAAATTGCTTCGGTCATTGAGGTGGAAAAGAGCTCAGTGGGCACGATTCTCGCTCGGGCTAGACGGCACTTTCGCGACCTGTACAACGATTTGGAGGGGAGGGGTGATTATGTGTCTGGAAGAAGGGATTCTGCAAACTTATCTTGACGCCGAATTAGACGTGCGGCAGGCGGGAGACGTGGCGGCTCACTTGGCGGAGTGTGCCGCATGCCGTGAACGTCTGCGTAGTTTAGCAGAACTTGCCAATTGCACGGCGGTTTCCTTAACATCGTACATGCAAGCAACCGCAGCTATAAGCCGCCC
>CAYGHR010000164.1:0-2153 GCA_964349715.1 uncultured Peptococcaceae bacterium | reverse complement strand
CCTAACATTCCCGAAGCGGAAACTCTGCTTGGCCAAACTATTGCCGATGTGCCGGCCATGGAGCGGGCGGCGCGTGCGCTTAGGGCCTTTGGGCCCCGCTATGTGCTCGTGAAGGGGGGGCACCTGGCGGGCGAGGCCATCGACGTACTCGATGACGGCGAGCACATCGTGCACCTTGCGGCCAAACGTATCGCCACACGTCACACCCACGGCACGGGTTGTACGCTTTCTGCCGCCATTGCCGCACACTTAGCGCGGGGGATGACCATGCCCATGGCCGTAGCGCGCGCCAAAGCGTACATCAGCGGCGCGATCGCCCATGCTTTTCCGCTCGGCCGTGGGGTAGGGCCGGTGCACCACTTTTTTGACCTATATAGCAAGGGAGGCCTAGAAGATGATGACCGATAGCGAAAAACTCGTACGCAAAATAGCGCTGCTGTTGGAGGAGCTACGCACCGTACGACCGCTCGTGCATCAGATAACTAACTATGTGTCGGTCAACGACTGTGCAAATGTAGTGTTGGCTGTTGGCGGTGCGCCCGTAATGGCCGACGCGGCGGAAGAAGTAAGCGAAATGTTGGAGCTAGCGAGTGCCTTGGTGTTAAACATCGGCACACTTAACCGCCGCACCGTCGATGTGGCGCTGTTGGCGGGGAAGCGGGCCAATGCACTCGGTCGGCCGGTGATACTAGACCCGGTTGGCGCCGGCGCGACGCGAATGCGCACCGAGACGGCCCAAATGCTGCAAACTGAACTTAAGCTGGCAGTCATCAGGGGCAACATCTCGGAGGTAAGCGCGATGGTGGGGGAGGCAGGCACGACTCGCGGCGTCGATGCCAGCGGCACAGAAACGAACGCCGCGGACGCGGCTCTACGCTTAGCGCAAGCGAGCGGAGGCGTGGTCGCGGTGACTGGGGCGGTTGACGTCGTCGCCGTCGGCACAGACCTCGTTAAAATAGCGAACGGGCACCCCATGCTCACGCGTATTACCGGCACCGGCTGTATGGCTACAGCTCTAGTGGGAGCGTTCTGCGGCGTTACGGATGATTATGCCGTTGCTACCACGGCTGCTTTGGTCTGCCTCGGTCTCGCCGGTGAGCGCGCCGCGGCGGCGCACGTCGGCACAGGGTCGTTCCGCGTCGCGCTTCTTGATGCCATCTCGCTCCTCTCGGCAGAAGACATTCACCACGGGGCAAGGGTACATGTGGTCAAAGGCTAAGGCAGATTGCAGTCTCTACCTTGTCGCTGACCGCAGCCTTGTCGCCGAAGGCTTTCTCGACCGCGTGGAGCAGGCGCTTATCGGCGGGGTGAGCGTAGTCCAGTTGCGCGCTAAGGAGCTAAGCGGGCATGAGTTCTATGCGCTAGGCGAGGCCATGCTGGCTCTGACCGCACGATTTGCGGTGCCACTACTCATTAACGACAGACTCGACATCGCTTTGGCCCTAGGCGCGGCAGGCGTACATCTCGGACAACAAGACTTACCGGCGGCACGTGCGCGCCACATTTTAAGCGGCGAGCGCATTGTGGGTGTCTCCGCGCGAACGCTGGCCGAGGCGCAGGCGGCCGCCGCGCAAGGAGCGGACTATATCGGCGCCGGCGCAGTTTTCCCGACAACAACGAAGTCCGATGCCGAGTATATTCCTCTCAGCATACTGTCCGACATGGCGCGCCGGGTGAGTATCCCGGTTTTAGCTATAGGCGGCATTACTGCTGCCAATGCGGCGTTGGTGCGAGAGAGCGGGGCAAGCGGGCTCTGCGTGGCGTCTGGGATTATGTGTGCCGCCTCGCCACGTCAGGCTGCGGCAGAACTGCGAAAAATCAGTGACACTTGGAGGCGAGGAAGATGTGACACTAGCTTAGGTGACGGTTTGCGCCCTGGCTGCTTGGCGGATGCCACAGAGGAGTGCGCTTTGCGCTGTGGGGATCGCACTTGGGGGAAGTTGTTGACAGTTGACAGTTGACAGTTCACGGTGGACGGGGAGCGAGTTCCCCTTTTACCTTGTACCTTTCCACCTTCCTTGCTGAGAGCTGAGAGCCCCTCCCCCATAGTTCACGATTCATGATTCACGATTCACGATTCATGATTACTCTGCAGCCTGCCGCCTTCGCAACAAGCGACGTGAAAATAGTTATCGTCTTTCGATAAAAATCTA
>CAYGHR010000163.1:0-2161 GCA_964349715.1 uncultured Peptococcaceae bacterium | reverse complement strand
TTGGGGCGAGACTTGAACTCGGGGTGGAACTGCACGCCGACAAAGAAGGGGTGACTTGGGTCCTCGACGATTTCGACTAAGCGACCATCCGGCGAAGTGCCGGATATCACTAGCCCAGCCTGGGTGAGCTGCTCGCGATAGACGTTGTTAAACTCATAGCGGTGGCGGTGCCTCTCGTCGATAAGCTCTTGGCCGTAGGCGGCGTAAGCCTTGCTGCCTCGCTGAAGCTTGCAGGGGTACGCCCCGAGGCGCATGGTGCCGCCGAGATTATCTAGGTTCTTTTGCTCTGGCAATAGGTCGATTACAGGATAATGACAGTCTCTAAACTCGGCGCTGTCAGCATCTTCCCAGCCGCAGACGAAGCGCGAGTACTCAATCACCATGGTCTGCATACCTAGGCACAGCCCTAAGAAGGGGATGCGGTTGGTGCGCGCGTAATTGATGGCCATTATCTTGCCCAAAATGCCCCGCCCGCCAAAGCCGCCCGGCACGACGATGCCGTCTACCCCGGCTAGGTGCGCCTCCGCGCCGCCCGCCTCGATGTCCTCGGAGTTAACCCAAGCGATATCAACCTTGGCGGAGTGGGCGAAGCCGGCGTGGTAGAGCGCCTCGGCGACACTGAGATAGGCATCGTGCAAGGCCACGTATTTGCCGACCACAGCAATGCGCGACCTGTGGCTTAAGCTGTTGATGCCGTTGACGAGCTGGCGCCACTCCGCGAGGTCGGGGGCGCCGGGAGTAAGCTGCAACCGCTCCATAACCAGCTCGTCTAACCGCTGCTCGCCTAGGCGCAGGGGTACTTCATAAATGGAGGGAACATCTAAGTTCTCCATGATGGCGGCGGGGTCTATATCGCAGAGCAACGCTATTTTGGCCTTAAGTTCAACGGAAAGCGGCGCGCTAGTGCGGCACACCAAGACGTCGGCGCGGATGCCAAGGCTGCGCAGCTCCTTGACGCTATGCTGCGTGGGCTTAGTCTTAAGTTCGCCACCGATGCTAAGCTGCGGGATCAGTGTGACGTGCATATACAGCACATTCTCGCGCCCGACTTCGATGCGCATTTGGCGGATGGCATCAAGGAAGGGCAGCGACTCAATGTCGCCCACCGTGCCGCCTATTTCGACGATGACTACGTCTGCTCTGCTCTCGCGCGCTAGGCGGTACATGCGGTCCTTAATCTCGTTGGTGATGTGGGGAATGACTTGCACCGTCCCGCCGAGATAGTCGCCTTTGCGCTCTTTATCTATCACGGTCTTGTAGATGCGGCCGGCGGTGACGTTGTTAAGACTAGAGAGGCTGATGTCCATGAACCTTTCGTAGTGACCGATATCAAGGTCGGTCTCGGCGCCGTCGTCGGTGACAAAAACCTCGCCGTGCTGATAGGGGCTCATGGTGCCGGGGTCGACGTTGATGTAGGGGTCGAATTTGAGGACGTTGACGCTTAAGCCGCGCGCCTTAAGCAGGCGCCCTAACGATGCGGCGGTAATTCCTTTGCCTAGGCCGGACACTACGCCCCCTGTAACAAACACAAACTTTGCCATACGACCCCTCCTTGCAGTGAAGTGCTTATTCGTCTTGTTCGTCTTCGGCTTCCTCGGCGGCATCCTCTACGGGTGCTGCTTCTTCAGGGCTAAAAGCCTCTTCTTCCTCGGGGTCGAGGGGGACGATGAGCTCGCTTTCGTCGTCGAGGTCGTCTTCTTGTTCCTCATCGAAGAGATAATCGCCGGCCTTAGGCAGATAATCGCCGGGGATGACCACGGGAGTGGGCTTGTGGTTAGCAGGAGCCCAGTCCCTAAGACCCCAAATGCCCTTGCCCATGTGCACGAAGCGCGCGTCTAGGTTGATTTGGGTGAGGATGTGGGCCATTTGGTCAGGCGAAGGGGGAACATCGC
Source organism: uncultured Peptococcaceae bacterium (assembly GCA_964349715.1). GTDB lineage: Bacteria > Bacillota > UBA994 > UBA994 > UBA994 > UBA994. The sequence goes on along the minus strand of CAYGHR010000163.1, from coordinate 269 downwards.
TGCGCTCTGACAGAACGGCCTGAATGAGCTCTTTGTAATGAGTGGTTTGCCTGCGCTCCCGCAGGAGGCGAATGGCGATGTCGGGGAAGGACTCTCTCGCTTTGCGCACTTTTTGATCCAAGAAGAACAGCCTCCTCGCTGTAGTTGTCGTGAGTATTATATGCATTTGGGACGGGAATGCCAAGTGTGAAGCAAAAGGCTCCGTCCCTTTTGCTTCATTTGCGGCGGGCCATCTCTTGGACGATGAAGGAGGCGACGTGGGGGGGGAG
>CAYGHR010000162.1:0-2170 GCA_964349715.1 uncultured Peptococcaceae bacterium | reverse complement strand
CGTTATCGCGCGAATCCGGCTAGCGGCTACCACTTGATAACGAGCATTGGATCCCCGTTTTGTTGGTGTTAGGAACAAAACTCATAGGCTTCACGCACATCGCAGGGAAAGTTGAATGTCAAACTCTTGTTGCCACTAGTTTAACACGTGAAACGCGGTTGTGCAAGAGCGTATTAAGTATAGCTGGCTCCTAGCTCCTAGCTCCTAGCTCCTAGTAGAAGGAGTGCCCAGTGCCCAGTGAAGCAAGCTCTCCAAGTTCACGATTCACGATTCCTGATTCATGATTCACGATTTCCTAATCTCACAGCTCAAAGCTCGCAGCTGGCGGCGACAATTGACAAACACCTGCATACACTAGAATACCAAGCGAGTTGGAGGAGTGCAGAATGGAGATTGCCACGACTTTAGTATTGTTGGCCGCCGTCGTTGAACAAGTGGTAGGCATCATCAAAAGCGCGTTCCCAAAAGTGCGCAACAGCTACTCGGCGCTAGCAGCAATCGTAGTGGGCATTGCTTTGTGCGTCACTACAGAGGTGGGCGTGTTGTCTGCCTTAGACGTGGGCGTGGCTTACCCGCTTATTGACTACATCATCAGCGGGCTCCTTATTTCGCGCGGCGCTAATCTCATTCACGACCTGTTGCACGGCTTCTCGAACTATGCCCGCAGTCGTACCGCAGTGCGGAAATAGCTTGGGGGATGTCGCGCTCCTCCGTCCCTCTACGACATCTTAAGCTCCCGCAACAGCTTCTCTGGCACGCGGTTTGGGGCGGAGGTCATTAAGCACTGGGCGCTGGTGGTCTTTGGGAAAGCGATGCAGTCGCGGATGGAGTCGCGGCCGGCCAAAAGCATTACCAAGCGGTCAAGTCCGAGGGCAATGCCACCGTGCGGAGGTGTGCCGTACTCGAAGGCTTCGAGTAAGAAGCCGAATTTCTCATTGCACTCGGCGGGTGAGAGGCCGAGGCAGGCGAACATGCGCTCCTGTAGCTCGCGGCTGTGAATGCGTATGCTGCCGCCGCCCAGCTCCACTCCATTTAGAACGAGGTCGTAGGCGCGCGCGCGCGCCTCTTGCGGCGCAGTCTCCACTTTTTTCAAGTCCTCAGGCAGCGGCGAGGTAAAGGGATGGTGACAGGCAGCAAAGCGACACTCGTCTTCATCCCACTCCAACAGCGGAAACTCGGTCACCCACAGGTAATTGAACTCCCCGCTCTTGCGCAGGCCTAACTGCTCTGCCAGTTGTAGCCTTACGGCCCCGAGCGCAGTTAGCACCACTCTGGGCTGTCCGGCTACGAACAACAGCAGGTCGCCGGGCGCGGCGGCAAGGCGCGCGAGGGTGTTTTCAAGCACTTCTGGGCTTAAGAACTTGGCAATCGGCGAACGTACGCCGCTAGGTTCTATCACCATCCACGCTAGGCCTTTAGCGCCGTACTTCGCTGCTACTTCGCTCAGCGCATCGATTTCCTTGCGGCTGTAGCCGCCGCAGCCCTTAGCGTTAAGCGCGCGCACGGTGCCGTGCTTGGCGGCCTCGGCAAATACCTTGAAGTCGCACTCCTCTACAACAAGGGTCACATCGACGAGTTCTAGGCCAAAGCGTGTGTCCGGCTTGTCGGAGCCAAAGCGGTCCATGGCCTCGCGGTAAGTCAGACGTGGGAAGGGAAGTTCGACGCTGTGCCCTAATGTTTGGGAGGAGATATGCGCAATCAGGCCCTCGGTCATCGTCTGCACGTCTGCCTCCGCGACAAAGGACATCTCAATATCTATCTGGGTAAACTCAGGCTGCCTATCGGCGCGCAAGTCCTCGTCACGGAAGCAGCGCGCGAGCTGAAAGTACTTGTCATACCCAGCGACCATCAAAAGCTGCTTAAAAAGTTGCGGCGACTGCGGCAAGGCATAGAACAGGCCGGGATTTACGCGGCTGGGCACGACATAGTCCCGTGCGCCCTCGGGGGTAGAGCGTGTAAGCTGTGGGGTCTCGATTTCCAAGAAACCTTCGCTATCAAGAAAATTACGCGTAGCCACGGCGACTTTGTGCCGCAGAATGATGGCACTCTGCAATTCCGGTCGCCTTAAGTCGAGGTAGCGGTAACGCAGGCGCAAGCTCTCGTCCGCTTTAAGCTCCGCCTGAATGTAGAAAGGCGGGGTCTTGGCGGCGTTAAACACAGTGAGGTGACT
>CAYGHR010000161.1:0-2177 GCA_964349715.1 uncultured Peptococcaceae bacterium | reverse complement strand
GCTCCACGACGTTTGCGCGGAAAAGCTCGCGGTAGTTAAGCACGTAGTGCGGTATGCCAAGCTTCGCGGCTACTTGGCGCGCGTCTTCCACGGCGGTGAGGGCGCAGCAGCCTCCGGCTAGAGGCTCACCTTCATCAATCCACAGGCGCATAGTCGCGCCGAAGACTTGGTGGCCCTGTTGCTTGAGGAGATAAGCCGCGACCGCGCTGTCTACCCCTCCGCTCATGCCTACTAGGACGCGGGCCATGGATACACCTCGCTTGTATGTGAATCATGAACTAGGAATCAGGAATGGGGAATGGGGAATCATGAATCATGAATCGTGACTCGTGACCTGTGAACCGTCAACCGTCAACCGTCAACCGCAACGGCCAAGAACTAGCGACTAGCGACTAGCGACTAGGAACAGCGAGCCGCCGCTAGGACCCCGCGAGTGCGACGCAAGGCCTCGTCCACATCGGCCTGAGTCACATGGAGGTGCGTCACAAATCTTACTGTTTCGGGGCCCATGGCAAGCATCAGAACGCCGACTGCGGCGAGCTGCTGCTGCAATAGGTCTGCCGCTATCCCGAGTAGCTTGGTGCTGGCCCTGACGATATTCGTTTGCACTGAGCTAAGGTCAAGCTCAAAGCCCAGCTCCTGCAGCCCTAAGGCGAGACTGTGGGCGTGTCTGTGGTCATCTGCCAAGCGCTCCACGTTGTGGGTGAGTGCGACTAAGCCCGCAGCGGCGATGATCCCTGCTTGGCGCATGCCGCCGCCGAGCATTTTGCGCACCTTGCGCGCGCGTGTAATAAACTCGCTGTCGCCTAAAAGAACCGAGCCGACGGGAGCGCCGAGACCTTTAGACAAACATAGACTAATGGAATGGCAAGGCGAACAGAGCTCGCTCACCGGCCGCCCCAAAGCGACCGCGGCGTTAAAGAGCCGGGCGCCATCTAAATGCAGTGGCAAATTATGCTCGTCCGCGACCTCGCGCAAAGCCCGCGTTTGCTCCACACTAACAACCGTGCCCCCGGCGCGATTATGCGTGTTTTCGATGCAGATGAGCCCGGTTGGTGGGCAATGAATGTCATCTTCGCGAATGTTTGCGCGCACGTCTTCCGGCAATAGCGCGCCCTTTACTCCCGCTACCCGCCGCGGAATCAACCCGCCTAAAGCGGACATGCCACCTACTTCGTACATAAAGATGTGAGACTCTGACTCAAGTATAACCTCGTCGCCGCGCCGGCAGTGCGTCAAAAGTGCAATTAAGTTGCCTTGGGTCCCGCTCGGCACATAGAGTGCGCTCTCCTTACCGAGCAGTGCTGCAGCCTTTTCCTCGAGAGCTCTTACTGTCGGGTCTTCGCCGTATACATCATCGCCTACCGGAGCGCGATACATCGCTTCCCGCATCTTGTCACAGGGGGTCGTCAAGGTGTCACTGCGCAGGTCTATTGTCCTCATCGCGCCCTCTAAAGGTACGGGGCCAGCCGACTCATAATCATCGGCTTAGACATCATACCGACCAAACGTGTACTTTCTTTCCCATCCTTAAAGAGGATGAGCGTAGGTAGACTCATAATGCCAAGCTCCATCGCCAGTGACATGTTCTCGTCCGAGTTCACCTTCACGACCTTGAGCTTGCCAAGCTGCTCGGTGGCGAGCTGCTCTAGCACCGGCGCTAACATGCGGCACGGGTTGCACCAAGCCGCCCAAACATCGACCAGCACCGGCTGCGTGGATTGCAGGACATGAGCACCAAAGTTCGCTTGCGTTACGGTAACGACATTACTTGCCATAGATTATCTACTCTCCTTATCATCAACTGGTTTAGCGGTACATACTATAACGAGTTCGTAGCCTGCTTGTCGGCGAATATACGGGTCGACGACGAATTTTAGCAGCAGGAACGAGCTTACGAGGCCAAGGAGCCCCATTAGCAGGGCGTTAGTTTCAGTAAGCCCGAGCAACGTACTTAAGCCGACGCCGCCGAACAAGAACATCACAGGCACTATGTAGATGAGGAAGGCCGCCTTAAGAACCTGTCGGTCGGACAGCTCTAGCACCACGCTATCGCCAACCTCGGCTTCGGCGCGGTTGTCTGCCATAACCGCGACTTCCTTAGTCTCATGCGCCATCGCGCACTTCTGTCTGCACTCCGCGCAGGCGGAATGCTTCTTCACCCTTACCGTCGCCGT
>CAYGHR010000160.1:0-2248 GCA_964349715.1 uncultured Peptococcaceae bacterium | reverse complement strand
GGTCGCTAGGCAACTCGTCCTCTGCAAAGTTTGCATCCCCCAGATTAAGCAACACAAAGCGGGCGGCATTCCACACTTTGTTGCAGAAACCGCGCGTGGCCTCAAGACGCTCTTGGTAGAAGCGCATGTCGTTGCCGGGGGTGTTTCCTGACAGCAGGGTAAAGCGCAGAGTATCTGCGCCAAAAGAATCGACGACTGCAATGGGGTCGATGCCGTTGCCTAGCGACTTGCTCATCTTCCGACCTTCGGCGTCCCTCACTAAGCCGTGAATGAGTACATGGCTAAAGGGTGCCTTACCGGTCAGTTCATACGACATAAACACCATGCGGGCTACCCAGAAGTAGATAATGTCATAGCCGGTTACCAGCACTTGCGTGGGGAAAAAGCGTTTGAAGTCGGGCGCGTCCAGAGCCGGCCACCCTAAAGTCTCAAACGGCCAAAGAGCGGAGCTAAACCATGTGTCTAAGACATCCGTTTCTTGGGTGAGCGTGTGCCCATGACAGCTAGGGCAGCTTGCAGGGGTTTCGGTCGCCACAATGGTTTCACCGCATTCACAGTACCAAACCGGCAAGGTATGCCCCCACCAAATCTGACGCGAGATACACCAGTCCTTGACGTTCTCCACCCAATGCAGGTAAACTTTCGCAAAACGCTCAGGCACAAACTGTACGGTTCCATTACGTACTGCGGCTAAGGCGGGCTCGGCGAGTGGCTTCATGCGCACAAACCACTGCCGCGATACCAAGGGCTCAATTGTCGTGTCACAGCGGTAACACTCGCCCACCTGCATCTGGTGCTCGCGCGTTTCGACTAGGAGCCCCTGTGCGGCAAGCTCCTGCAACAGCTGCTTGCGGCACTCGTAACGGTCAAGCCCATCGTAAGGCCCGGCCTCAGCGTTCATAGTGCCGTCAAGATTAAGCACCTTGATACGCGGCAAGCCGTGACGCACCGCGATTTCAAAGTCATTGGGGTCATGCGCAGGCGTAACCTTAACCGCGCCGGTGCCAAACTCGGCGTCCACATAATCATCGGCAATAATGGGGATACGGCGGAGGAGCACGGGCAGAATTGCTTCTTGCCCGATCAGGCCTTGGTAACGCAGGTCTTGTGGGTTAACAGCTATCGCGGTATCGCCAAGGATGGTCTCGGGGCGCGTCGTGGCCACGGTAATGTGCCCGCCGTTGACTAAGGGATAGCGCACAAAGTAGAGCTTCCCCTGCCGCTCGGCGTGCTCCACTTCGTCATCAGATATGGCTGTGCGGCAGTGCGGACACCAGTTGACTATATAACTGCCGCGATAAATAAGCCCACGCTCATACAACCTGACAAAAGTCTCGCGCACCGCCCGCGAGCAGCCTTCGTCCATGGTAAAACGCTCACGCGTCCAGTCGCAAGAAGCACCGAGCGTCTTTAACTGGTCGGTTATCTCCTTGCCGTACTGCTCCTTCCACTTCCATACCTCAGCCACAAAAGCTTCGCGGCCAAGGTCGTGGCGGGACTTACCCTCGCGCAGCATTCTGCGCTCGACCACGTTTTGCGTGGCGATACCGGCATGGTCTGTACCGGGTAGCCACAGCGCGTCAAAGCCCTGCATGCGCTTCATGCGAATGATGGCATCCTGCAAGGTGTTGTCAAGAGCGTGGCCAATGTGCAGGCGGTCCGTGACATTCGGTGGCGGAATGACAATGGTAAAGGGCTCCCCTTTAGCTTCAGCGCTCGGGGTAAAGAAGCCTTGCTCGTTCCAGAACTGCGACCACTTGCTCTCGACATGCTTAGGGTCGTAGATCTTTGGGATATCCGTACGCATAAAACCACTCCTCATAATAAAAATAGACGTCCCAGCCCTGAAAGGGCGGGGACGTCCCGCGGTACCACCTTAATTCCCGCTTGCGCGGCTCAATGCTTTAACGGGCCCCCCGCTTGGCACTACTACACTTCACGCCAAGAGCTCCGGGACGACGGCGCAACTCGCCTATTGGCAGGAGACTTTCAGCCGCGGTCTCCCTCTCTACTGCCGTGTGCAAGTTCGCTTTCCCTTCACAGCTTTGCTTAAGCATAAGCTGACTTTGCAGAAAAGTCAAGCGATGCAGCGGAAAGGAAGCAGAAGGTGCGCATCTATTTGCTCCTAGCTCTTGCTAGGTTACGCCTTGAGTATTCAGTGTTCTAAATCTCCATCAGCTCTCGCGCTACGGAGGCAAGCTCGGCACCTACTTTTCTGCTGCTCCAGTTGCGAGGTATCTGTATGCGC
>CAYGHR010000159.1:0-2322 GCA_964349715.1 uncultured Peptococcaceae bacterium | reverse complement strand
TGGTAACCGGCTATGACATTATCTACTTCTGGGTAGCCCGCATGGTGTTTATGTCTTATGAACTGACCGGTAAGGCGCCCTTTAGCCATGTGCTCATTCACGGCTTAGTGCGAGATGCCGAAGGCCGGAAGATGAGCAAGTCGCTTGGCAACGGCATCGACCCCATTGCGGTCGTCGATTCGTTCGGCGCGGATACCCTGCGCTTTACCCTGCTGTCAGGCAACACACCCGGCAACGACATGCGCTTCTACCAGGAGCGCCTTGAGGCCACGCGCGGTTTCTGCAACAAAGTGTGGAATGCCGCCCGCTTCGTGTTGCTTAATCTGGGGGATGCAAACTTTGCAGAGGACGAGTTGCCTAGCGACCATGAACTAACCCTAGCTGACCGCTATATTCTGGCGCAACTTCACGGCACCGCGGCGCACGCTACGCGCCTCTTGGAGCAGTTTGAGTTCGGCGAGGCAGCAAGACACCTCTACGAATTTTTGTGGAGCGAGTACTGCGATTGGTATATTGAAATGGCGAAGCCGGAACTACAGGCCGGTGGCGATCGCAAGCAAACGACGCTGCGCGTACTCTGTTACACGCTCTCTCGCACACTAGAGATGCTTCATCCCTTTATGCCGTTTATTACCGAGGAAATCTGGCAGGCGCTGCCTCATCACGGGGCATCAATCACGGTAGCTGCTTGGCCCGGTACGGCAGGTCGGGCGGATGCAGAAGCGCAGACGTCAGTCAGTGCGCTGATGGATGCCATACGCGCCATCCGCAACATCAGGGCAGAGATGGGAGTCGCTCCTTCACGCCGCCTAGCAGTGACCGTAGTTCCCGCCAGCCCCGAGTGGGATGCCGTCTACAAGGCCGGCTCCCCATACATCTTAGCTTTGGCAGGCGGCAAGGAAGTAAGGTTTGCGGCAGCTAATCCGTTTGCCAAAGGAGAGGCTGTGAGCATTGTCGCTACGGGAGCCGAAATGCACTTGGCATTAGCTCAGCTTGTCGACATTGAGGCCGAGATAAAGCGCCTGCAGACAGAACAGGCCGCAGTATGCGCGGAGATCGACCGTGCGCGCACTAAGCTGCAGAACGAAGGCTTCCGCGCCAAGGCACCCGCATCCTTAATCGGCGCGGAAGAGGCTAAGCTCGCGGCATACGAAGCCAAACTTGCGCAACTGGAAAAGAGGTTAGCCGAGCTGCAATGAACTATCAGCAGGCAGTTGACTACATCCATGGGCTCGGGAGATTCGGGAGCGTCTTAGGACTAGACCGCATGCAGGCCGCTCTCGCCCTGCTAGGCCACCCACAGCGGAAACTTAAGGTCATTCACGTCGCCGGTACTAACGGCAAAGGCTCTACGTCAAGCATTATCGCGAGTATTTTGCGCGCGGCAGGCCTGCGAACCGGGCTTTACACTTCGCCCTATCTCGACTCATTCACCAACCGGTTCGGCCTCGATGGGGACGATATTACCCCCGAGGGGTTAGTCAATATGGTGGAATGCATTAAGCCGGTAGCCGAACAGGTGGGGCTGACGCAGTTTGAGTTTATAACCACATTAGCCTTGGTCTTCTACGCCGAACGCAATGTCGACGCCCTAGTCCTAGAAGTAGGACTGGGGGGGCGGTTTGATGCCACTAATGTGGTCACCCCGGTGCTCAGCGTGATCACTAACATAGGCTTTGACCACATGGAAGTTCTAGGTGATACTCTGGGCAAGATTGCTTTTGAAAAGGCGGGCATCATCAAACCCGCCGTGCCGGCTATAACGGCAGTCGAGGAGAGCGAGCCCTATGCTGTCATTGCCGAGGTGGCTGCGCAGAACAACGCGCCCCTGCGCTTGCTAGGCCCTGACTTTGGTTATATAGGTCAAGCAGCCTCCCTCGCCGGGCAGACCTTTGACTACAGCGGCCTTGAATCTCTGGAGGGACTTAGTCTGGCCCTGCTGGGCCCGCACCAACTCAAGAATGCCGCGCTCGCCGTAGACGCAGCTTTACTGCTTAGACAGCAGGGCTGGCCCATTACGCCGGAGCACATCAGGCGTGGCGTCGAGACGGCGCGCTGGCCCGGGCGTTTTGAGGTTATGCTGGTACGTGGCGTCCGTGTAATTATGGACGGAGCGCATAACACGCATGGCATCGCGGCCCTGACTGCGACGCTACGCCAGTACCTGCCACAGCAAAAAGTCTTGCTTGTAAGCGGCATTATGCGGGACAAGGAGCCGCAAGCAATGCTAGCGGCCCTCTCTCCCTACGCCAAACGCCTCTACGCTTGTGCACCCGCACTCCCTCGCGCTACTCCGGCGAGCGAGCTTTGCCTGCTGGCAGA
>CAYGHR010000158.1:0-2361 GCA_964349715.1 uncultured Peptococcaceae bacterium | reverse complement strand
GCCTATTTTATTGACAATCAGCGCTACAGTGATGTCACAGCGAACTTAGAAATGTTCGGACGTGCTTTCTTTAACAACGCCCATCATGCTCAAGCGCTTATCGACCACATTCGCGGGCGTGAGCGCATAGCTCTGCAAGCCGCACAGGGAAGGCCGGCACCCCGAGTGCTTATCATTTGGGGCACACCGCAGTCCTTTATGCTCTCTACGCAGTACTCCTATGTCGGCGAGATGGTTAGCATGTTAGGTGGCCGCAATGTCACCGAAGGCATGAGTGTAGCTCGCCACACACAGACAATTCCGCTGAGCATGGAAAACATAATCGCCTTTAACCCGGAGATTATTCTGCGCATCTCACACGGGTCGCCGGAACAAATGGCCCAGATGTTCCAACGCGAGTTCACCCAAAACCCGGTATGGGGGCGTCTCGCGGCCGTACAGAACGGTCGCGTCATCGACCTGCCGGTGGACCTGTTTATGTCAAACCCGGGGTTGCAGATGATTGATGCACTTGAAGCCCTTGCGCGCGTTATGTACCCATAGGTTTGGCGCATGACAGCAAGAAGTGCGGCGCGTCCGCCACTACGTGACCTAAGGGCCGCGAGAAAGATATTTGTTTTGGTGTTAGCTCTAGGCTTGCTCTGCGCTGTGGCTGTAGGTTCGCTCCGCTTTGGCAGCTTAAGCTTTACGACGCAAGAAATATGGCGAGCACTGCTTGGTGCGGACGAAACCTTGACCAAGGTTGTCGTCCAAGATGTACGCCTCCCCCGCATGTTACTGGCGCTAATGGTTGGAGCTAACCTTGCTCTTTCGGGCGCCCTCCTGCAGGCAGTGATGCGAAACCCTTTGGCGGACCCCGGTCTTACCGGGGTCTCCACGGGCGCGGCGCTTGCTGGAGTCAGCATCATGTTGGTGTTGCCCCAGTTTGGTGCGCTGGTGCCCTTTGCAGCGTTTATCGGTGGGGCCATAGCATGCGCAATGGTCTTCGCGCTCGCTTGGAAGCGCGGCATAGAACCCATCCGCATCATACTGGCCGGGGTTGCCGTCAATGCTGTCTTTGGTGGGGGCACTTCGCTGCTTTCAATCCTCTATAGCGACCGCATACAAGGCATTTTAATGTGGCTTAACGGCAGTATCGCCGGACGAAGCTGGTACCACGTGCGTATGCTTGCGCCGTACACGGCTGTAGGGCTAATGGCCGCGCTACTCTGCATCAAGGCAGCTAATTTACTACAGCTTGGCGATGACGCTGCGCGAAATCTCGGTCTTAATGTAAATCTCGCCAGAGGTGCCTTGTCCTTTGTCGCCGCCTTCCTTGCCGGCATTTCCGTGTCTACTGTAGGCTTGATAGGCTTTATTGGCCTGATTGTGCCGCATGTTTGCCGCCTTTTGATTGGGTCTGACTATAAGTATATGCTGCCTTTGAGCGCCATTCTAGGGGCCTTGCTGCTAATCCTAGCCGATGCCAGTGCAAGGACTGTCTTCCGCCCGGTGGAGCTGCCCGTTGGGATCATCATGGCGGTCGTGGGCGGCCCCTTCTTTCTCTATCTATTGCGTAAAGGAGGCTCCTACCGCGTATGATAACCGCAGAAAACCTCTGCCTGTGTTATGACAAGAGAAATGTCGTGAGCGAATTTGACTGTGTCGTGCGTCCCGGGGAAATCGTCTCACTGATCGGGCCTAATGGCTCAGGGAAGTCAACTGTGCTTAAGGCATTGTCGCGCTTAATGAAGTGCTCCTGTGGCGTGGTGTACCTAGATGGACGCGACATCTACAAGCTGCCCACACGCGAAGTGGCCACCAAGCTGTCCATATTATCGCAGGTTCACAGCAGCCCGCCCGACTTTACGGTGCGCGAGTTAGTAAGTTACGGGAGAATCCCTCACCAGAGATGGTACGAAACGCTAAACGATGAAGACCGGGAAATTGTAGAGTGGGCTATCGCGCAAACACGCCTCGAACAATTCGCGGATAGGCCTGTGAACTCGCTTTCGGGTGGAGAGCGTCAGCGCGCATGGATTGCCCTCGCGTTAGCCCAGCGTCCGCAAGTGCTACTGCTAGATGAACCGACCACCTTCCTAGACATCTGCCACCAAATTGAAGTATTAGAGCTCGTTAAGGAACTAAATGCCTCGCTGGGGCTCACTGTCATTATGGTGTTACACGACATGAACCACGCCGCAGCCTACAGCCACCGCCTCGTGGTCATTAAAGAGGGGCGCAAGGTGGCGGAGGGGACACCCCTCGAGGTGCTAACGCCAGCTCTGCTCCGGGATGTATACAATGTCCAAGCGGAAATTGCCTTTCATCCCTTGTCGGGTAAGCTTTATTTCCACGCCCTAGGGCTAGCCTGTGCTAAGA
>CAYGHR010000157.1:0-2450 GCA_964349715.1 uncultured Peptococcaceae bacterium | reverse complement strand
CAAGGGTTTTGGGCTCCAAAATGGCCGAAAATACGTCGGAAGTGACAAACTCAAGACTAGCACGCGCATGCTCCACCTCCCGCCTACTATGTATATGTTACGCGCGGGGAGGTGATTATGGAAGTTCGCGGATTAGCCCTATAGGTGTCTGTTCGTGCGACTGACCAAGGGGATTGTCGCGCAGAATGGCCCTTAGCGGCATGCGCCGGACAAGGTCGCTGGAGACACCCATGATGTCTTGTCCTAGGTCGTTAATGTCCACGATCGCCGCTTCGAGCAGAGTTCGCGCGCGTATGGCCCTAGCCACGGCGTGCGGGTTCTTAGGCCCGAGCACCACGCAGCGGTTGTACGGCGGAATGACGAAGTTGCAAGGGCCGTCGATGGCGCGCGCCTTGTCCCCGGCGATGCGGTAGAAGTCGCCTCGCCGCCTGAGCACGGCGCGCGATACCCCCGCTACTAAGGCCGCGAGCACAATGCGCGGCACGCCGCACTCGCGGACAGCCATCTCTAGTGTCTCGGCCATACCAAGGCCAATGCCGTGAGGAGATTTTGTGACGAAACGCACTAAGAAACGCGCGAGAAAACCCGGCCTAATCTCGCTCAAGGGGATAGCGCGCCCTTGGCTGGCCGCAGTAGCTTTCTCGCTGACGACGATGATGTCACGCGGACGCCGCGTGTGACGAGTGTACCTATCGACCACTTCCGCAATGTCTTCGCCGCTCTGAATGACGTGAGTGCGGATGGGAATGCGGTCATATTTGCGGCCGCCGACTTCCACGACACTCATCATGTCCGCTCCTGTCCCTAAAGGTAATACAGTGTCTCCTTGAGGTCCAATTTGGGATGCAATGCCACGTTGATGCCCCCTGCTATTACCTTGGCCATGCTCTCGATTAGCGCGTCAATCTCCTTTGGTGTGACCACGAGGTCACCAAGGTGGGGCGACAATACTTCGGTAATTATGTCCGAGCGCATATCGGCGCTGAGTGTGAATCCGCTTCTCTTGCCGCCTGCTACCGCTAAAGCGGCGTCAAGGGTAGAGTGGGCGATGGTTGCGGCATACACCACGGTGGGGACTCCGACGGCAATCACCGGAACCCCCAGTGTCTCTTGCGACAACGCCTTGCGTCGGTTGCCTATCCCCGAGCCTGGGTTGATGCCTGTATCGGCCATCTGGATGGTCGTGCCGACTCTGCCGACGTGGTGCGAAGCTAGCGCGTCAATGGCCAATACTACTTGCGGCTTGACTTTTTCCACCACTCCGGTGATAATCTCGTAGGTCTCGATGCCTGTCAGGCCGAGCACCCCTGGGGCCACAGCGCATACCGATTCTAGATCCTCAGTAGTAGACGCGGGGGCGTAGGACAAAAGGTGACGCGTAACCAACAGGTCATTCACTACCTTTGGCCCGAGCGCATCCGGTGTGACATTCCAGTTGCCGAGTCCTACTACCAGTGTAGTCTTGCGCCCCGCGGGCGGGGGCAGGAGACGCGCGAGTTCTTCCGCGATAGTGCAACTGAGGCTGTAGCGCAGCTCGGCGTCCCCCTCATGGACGCCCGGACACTCTACCGTCACGTAGGTTCCCGGTGGCTTGCCAAGTTGTCTGGCTCCCGTCTCGTTTTCCACTACGACCCTAGTAATGTTCCCGTAGGCGAACTCGGCCTTAGTCACCCTCACGCCCTCGTCCGCAGAGTCAGCTCGCAGGCGCTCCACGGCGAGATCGGTTCGCACGGATACGTCCTGTTCGATTGGTGTCATTTGCCTTCGCCGCAAGTGTGTCACATCCTACCTAATGGTGGTTGGCACCACCGAGTCTACCAGCCCGATGACCAATGAGACCAGTAACGCGCCCAGCACACCCACGTTAAAACCCGGTACAATTTGCCCCGCCAGCCAGATAACTACCGCAGCCGAAAGAAAACCGACAAACCCCCGATTCTGGCGTGAAACCCTATCACCGAGCAGCGCCTCTGCCCCCCAGCCGATAACAGCAATGGCGATGGCAGCCACGAGCGCACCCATCAAAGTGGCCTCAACTCCCGGCAAGACCATGGCCACCACCCACAGGGCAATGGCAGAAACGACAAAGCGCATAATTCCCCCTATCAATCCTTGTCACCTCCCTTTTTTTCTGCTAGAATCTGAGGGACACGCATAGTGTAACCGATAGCTGATTTTGGTATCCATCCGTTGCCACAGCCTGTTGGCTCGCTACTTGAGGAGGTGAAACATAGGTGGCTAATACGAAATCTGCACTCAAACGAATCAGAACAACCGCTAAGCGCAGGTTGCGCAACCGTACTGTAAAGTCTACGGTTCGCGCTGCTGTACGCAAGTTCAACGACCTCACGTCGGTTGAAGCACTACGCACAGCCATGAGCGCTTTAGATAAAGCTGTCAGCAAGGGCGTTCTGCACCGCAACACCGCATCGCGTAAGAAATCTCGCCTC
>CAYGHR010000156.1:0-2455 GCA_964349715.1 uncultured Peptococcaceae bacterium | reverse complement strand
AAGGTGGCCACAGTCATGGGGCGTTACTACGGCATGGACCGAGACAAGCGGTGGGAGCGCACCGCACTCGCTTTCAGGGCGATGACCGCTGGCGAGGGCGAGCGGATAAGCTTGGCCAGTAGCGCCTTGGAAGCGAAATACGCGCAGGGTATAACCGACGAGTTCATCCCACCCCTAATACTGGCAGAGCAGATGCCTCAGGCGCAGCTTAGAGACGGGGACGCCTTGTTGTGCTTTAACTTTCGCGCCGACCGTATGCGACAGATTGTGCAAAGCCTAGGCGGAGGCGAGGTCGGCTTTGCACGCGCACTGCAGCCGAAGGTCGACATCATGACCTTTACGCGTTACCAAGAGGACTTTGCCTACCCGTATTTGTTTGCGCCGCAGGACCTTTCCTTTACCTTAGGAGAGGTAGTCAGCCAAGCGGGGTTCAGGCAGTTGCGCATGGCCGAGACGGAAAAGTACGCCCACGTGACCTTCTTTCTTAATGGCGGCTCCGAGGCGCCAACCCCGGGCGAAGAACGCATCTTAATCCCCTCGCCAAAAGTAGCTACATACGACCTTGCTCCCGCCATGAGCGCGCCGCAACTGGCCGCTACCTTTGCAGCGAAGGCAAGCGAGGGGTATCAGTTGCTGGTGCTTAACTTTGCTAACTTAGATATGGTGGGGCACACCGGCGTGTTCGAGGCGGCTTGTGAGGCAGCTAAGGTTGTCGATGCGGCACTCGAGATGGTCGTGTCAGCCGTGTTAGCACAAGGGGGAGCGCTGGTCGTAACGGCTGACCATGGCAATGCCGAAAGCATGCTGGACGAACATGGACTGCCGCTGACCGCACACACCCTTAATGACGTGGGGTGTGTGGTGATTGCGCCGCGACATAATCTGAGCCTGCGCCAAAGAGGCGCGTTGGCTGACGTTGCCCCCACCGTGTTGGCCTTGCTGGGGCTCACACAGCCGGAGGCTATGACAGGGGAATCCTTAATTTTGGGAGGTTTGATGGAATGAGCATTATTGCGGAGGTCTTGGCGCGCGAGGTCTTGGATTCGCGGGGGAATCCCACTGTGGAAGCGGAGGTAGTGTTAGAGAACGGCATTGTAGGTCGGGCTATAGCTCCTTCCGGCGCATCAACCGGGCAGTTTGAGGCCGTAGAGCTTAGAGATGGCGACAAGACTCGCTTTTTAGGCCAAGGAGTTACGCGCGCGGTGGATCACGTTAACGGCGAGATTGCACACGCTCTAATTGGCATGAGCGCTCTTAACCAACCCGGCATTGACGAGGCGCTAATCGAACTGGACGGCACACCCAATAAGGGCAGGCTGGGCGCAAACGCTATGCTGGCGGTGTCCTTGGCTGTGGCTAAGGCGGCAGCGGCGGACGTCGGGTTGTCCTTGTTCCAATATGTGGGCGGGGTTAATGCCCGTGTTCTGCCCGTACCCATGCTCAACGTAATTAACGGGGGCAAGCACGCCGACAATAATGTCGACATTCAGGAGTTTATGGTCATGCCTATCGGTGCTGCTAGTTTCTCTGAGGCGCTCCGCATGGGCACTGAGGTCTTCCACCACCTAAAGAAGGTCCTCAAACAGCGGGGCTACAGCACGGCCGTAGGTGACGAGGGCGGCTTCGCGCCCCATCTAGGGTCTAACGAAGAAGCCTTATCTCTCCTTGTAGATGCCATTAAGACCGCCGGCTACGAACCAGGCCGCGACCTTGTCATTGCCGTTGACGCAGCCGCCACTGAATTCTATAAGGGTGACTGTTATGTAATGGAGCGCGGGAAGCACACCCGGACGTCGGCGGACATGGTGGAGTGGTACGCAGGCCTAGTGGACAAATACCCGATTATCTCCATTGAGGATGGCCTAGCCGAGGAAGACTGGGAAGGCTGGAAGCTGCTTAGGCGGCGGCTCGGCGACAAAGTGCAAATCGTGGGGGACGACCTCTTAGTGACAAATACCGAGCGCATCGGTCGCGCCATTAAAGAGCGAGCCGTGAACTCAGTTCTGATTAAGCTCAATCAAATCGGGACTCTTACAGAGACCTTAGACGCGATTGAGATGGCCAAGCGCGCCGGATGGACAGCCGTGATTTCACATCGTAGCGGCGAAACCGAGGACACGACGATTGCCGACTTAGCCGTAGCAACCAATGCCGGTCAGATTAAGACCGGCGCTCCCTCGCGCACCGACCGCGTAGCCAAGTACAACCAACTACTGCGTATTGAAGAAGAACTCGGGACGGTAGCGGTATATCCCGGCAAGGCCGCTTTTTACAATTTGGCGGAGTAGGGGCAGGCGGCAGGCGGCAGGCGGCAGGCGTCAGACGTCAGGCATCAGGCGTCAGAAGTGTGCGGTGTAAGGTCAAAGGTGAAAGGTCAAAGGGGAACGCTCCCCGTCAACCGTGAACTGTCAACCGTGAACCGTCAACAACCCCCACGAAGTGCCAAGTGCGAAGT
>CAYGHR010000155.1:0-2479 GCA_964349715.1 uncultured Peptococcaceae bacterium | reverse complement strand
TGCCCGGTCCATCATGCAGGCAAAACCGCTGGATGCTAAGTATGCAGTACATCAGTTTTCGCCTCCCGTAGAGCAAAGGGCTCTGCCTCCATTGTTCTACGCGGGCAGGGCCTAACCCTGCGGGGAATTTCAGGCGCCAGCCAAATTCTGTGGGCAGGAGAACTGTAGGGCAATGGCTAATTATCACGGCAGCGCATACAGACCCTCACTCCCACTGCCCTCCTAGTGGGAGAGGGGAAGGAGTGAGGGGGGACAGGGCCTTGTCCAAACCGAGCCCAAGAAAGTGAGGTTACGCATGTACCGTACTGCTGTGTTCTACTATTTCTCCGGCACCGGCAACACCAAGGCCTTAGCCGAAGTGGCAGGTGAGACCCTTGCGCAACGGGGCGTTGCCGTAACCTTACGCGATATTGCTACTCAACGCGAGCACTGTCCGGCCGATCTGATAGGAGTTTTCTTCCCGGTTTACTGTTTTGGCGCGCCGCGCATCGTCGTCAACTTCGTGCGGTCGTTGCCACCGGGGGAAGGCAGAGCGGCGATTGTCATCGCCAACGCGGCAGGTACGGCGGGACCTGCGCAGGCAGCTGTCGCCCGGGCCTTGAGCCAAAAGGGCTACCGCGTTAAGTTGGCGGATTGGGTGCTCATGCCCAACAACTACATTGTCTTTAGCGAGGCAGATGCAGACAGCAAAGCGGCGGAAATCGTCGCGGCGGGCAGCGCAAAGGTTGCCGGGTTGCTCGCCTCGCTAAGTGACGCGCCGTTTACGCTGCCGCACTACAGCCAATTTAACCCCCTTTCCTTTGCGCATCGCATGTTTATGTTCGGCCTAAACTTCATGGGGCGCTACTACCGTGTCAACGACGCGTGCACGGGCTGCGGAGCATGCGTTACCATGTGCCCGACGCAATGCATTGCGCTAGACAGCGATGCCCGCCCCCGCTGGAAGGCTGGGTGCGAGCACTGCATGCGCTGTGTAAATTTCTGTCCGGAGGAAGCGATTGAGTTCGGCCGCTCCACCAAGGGCAAAAAGCGGTACACCTACTGGCAGGCGAAAGGCTCCGTCTGAGGCCTATCGCCGCGCTGCTTCGTTTAACTGAGCCAAGATAAATGCGCTCTTGGCCAGGGTGTAACCTTCGCGGTCAGAGAGGAACTTGGCGGCGAGCCCCTTCTTTAGCAGAGCATACTCGGCGGCGACAGCAGGATGCGTGCGCAGCCAATCCCGAAAAGCAATGTGTCTCCTAAACTCCTCGCTATCGTCAGGACAGAGATAGAGATGGTGAGCAGGACTTTCCGGAGGCGCCTTGAAAGCTTCGCGGTCCTTTATCCCCAAGTCCCCTTTATACACATAGCCGCATTGAGACAGCCGCGTAATGGCTAGTGGCAAATCTTCTCGCTTGATTACAGCGTCAATATCAATGATTGGCTTAGCAGGCAGTCCCGGGACAGCTGTACTGCCGATATGCTCTATACAGAGCAGCAAACCCGCCAGTGCGGTTGTAATGGCGCGCGCCAAACAGAGGAACGTCTCGGGCCATAGCGGGTCATAGTCGGCAATCACTACTGGGGGGTCTATAGGTACTTCCTTCAAGATGTGCCTCCTTCCTTGAGGAGTCAGGCCGGCCCGCTCTGCCTTAGGGTCGGTAGTTGGCCTTGGTAAAGTCATACCATGAGGCATAAAACTCATCTACGCTCATCCCTAAGACCTGCTCAATGTCGCCGCCATGCACCACCAACTCACGCACGGCCTCATATCCGTGGCGTTCCACCAGATACTCCATGATTGTATAGCCAATATGGAAAATCTCTGGCTTCTCTAGGGCGCTTGTCACGCTCGTAAACCTCAGATGCTTCCCTGTCCCTAAGAATCTGAGAGCCGCGGGATGAGGCGTCTGTCCTGCTTCATAGAGGGCAATGCTTTCCCACAACCAGGCTACGTGGGGCGGAGCAACCAGTCCCATCCTCTTTGTTAAGACATGAGCCAGTTCGTGCACAGCCACGAGGATAAGCTGCTGATAGTCATGTATGGGCCCCGGATTCTTGGGCGAGACCATGCGAATTTCGCTGTCACCCCACGCTGCCCCCACGGCCCAGTTAGGGAGATTTGGCCTGCCTATGGCGCTGTGGAAGTCTCTAAGACTCGGATAAAGCCGCACCGTGATGAGACCGGTCCTAACCGGCCGCAGGTTGGCGGTGATTCTTGCGTGGTTGTCCTCTAGGACACTTAGCACTTCCTTAGCCGCGTCCTGGTGACCCTCCGGGTAGTACAGCAGAAAACTCCCCGAAGAAACCGTCAGAATCGCACCCGGCTTGGTGATTGCAGAACGCCCGACCAACACGCGTGCAACAAGTAGCAGAACGAGTAGCAGTAAGACAAGGGCGTTACGCATCGGTCCCCCACTTCCATGATCTTGTTGCATCAGCCTACCCCGCTTATTATCTTATATCTGGCGGTAAACTGCGGCAAGCAAAATTTCGCGTC
>CAYGHR010000154.1:0-2516 GCA_964349715.1 uncultured Peptococcaceae bacterium | reverse complement strand
CGTCCAGCGCTCAGGCACGGCGCTTGCCTGCACCACTTCTCTGGCGATAACGACGCGCCTTGTAGTTTCGTCCCAACGGACGTCGTATCCGAGTTGTTCCAGCAACATGCGCGTTGGCACAAAGCTTCTGCCGGCCGCGAGAAATCCGGGAAACTCGCGTGTTTCACCGCTCATCTCAAGGCGAACGTCCGCAAATGTAAGTTGTTCTTCAAGCTCTAGCCGTAAATCGCGCATGAATCTCGCCCACTGCGGCAGGATGAGGCGTGGGCAATTCTTGCCGGTCCAGTCGCGATGCGTACGCACCCTATCGACGCCCCAGCCGAAGCGCCGCAGCAGACTAGCCACAAACAGCACCGTCCGCTGCCAGACCACATGCTGATTTCCACTCTCACACACCTCTATCCCTATCGAAGCCGCGTTGCCTGCTTCTGCGTGATAGGCCATCTCTAAGTCGGGGATAGCTTGTATGATATTCGTCTCATCCAAGACGTAGTGCCAAGAGGCGAAATTGCCGCTGTTTAGGTTCACCGGGTTGTCTAGCCAAGCGCGTTCGTTCTGTGCCGTGCTGCGCGGATTGCCGGTATTATGCACTGTAATCGAGGCGGGCACAATGGCGCGCCCGGGTCTAAATTTGTGACCGACGCTAAGCAAAGCGGCGGTTACTTCCATGGCTCTCCCCCTAACTAATCTCCTTATTCGGACATGTATGATCTGACGCTATTGTAGAATATGCTTTGCGGGGGAATACGGTCAAGTGCACAGGACGTGTGATTTGACGCACACTGACAATCATCGACACGATACGACACCAGATACCAAAAACTCACACCTACTCCTTACATACACTGACAAATACTGCAGGGAGAAGGTGATAAATTGTCATCACCAAGAAGGAAAGGAGAGTCGTTTTGTGGCCAAAGTGTTGATTGTTGAAGATGAGCCCGGCATCACGATGGTGCTCACGCAGCTGTTGCTGGAAAATGGACACACCGTAACCTCTGCGCCGAACGGTAGACGTGGATTGCAGTTACTGACGCAGCAAGTGCCCGATATCACTTTTGTCGACCTGCACATGCCAGAAATGGACGGCAGAACGCTGGTGGAGATTATGCAAGCCGACGCTAGACTACGACAGATACCTGTGGTGCTTATGACAGGGTCGCTCCTGCAAGCCGACATTCTCCCCCTTTGGGGCTCCTTTCGCGCCGTTCTCAGGAAACCGTTTGACCTAAAGGATGTGCTTTGCCACGTCGAAACGATAGCTTGACAGCCTTTAGTTCAAGGAATATCATCAGGGCAAAGATGAGTGAGGAGATGCTCGCATGGACCCAAAGACCCTCCCGGGAGCTCTTACGTTCTCTCCCCTGCACATTAAGAACCTGCGACTGCGCAACCGCTTAGTGCTTCCCCCTATGTGCCAGTACGCCGCAGACGCGGACGGGCTTGTCACGCCGTATCATGTGGCACACTACGGAGCAAGGGCACTCGGCGGCATGGGGCTGGTGTTGCTGGAGGCCACGGCAGTACACCCAGACGGGAGAATTTCCGGCAACGACCTAGGCCTTTGGTCTAGCGAGCAAGTCCCTGGCTTGAAAGGTTTAGCGGAAGTGATCGCTTACAACGGCGCAGTTCCAGGCATCCAAATTGCCCATGCCGGGCGTAAAGCTTGGCGCGGCGTTAGGCGTCTTGTGGCGCCGTCCGCGATCGCCTTCTCGCCCGATCACTCCGTGCCGGAGACGTTAGAGACGGCGGAGATTGCCGTTTTGGTACAGGCCTTCACGCAGGCCGCATCGTCGGCATGGGAAGCAGGCTTTAAGGTTATCGAGATTCACGCGGCACATGGGTACCTGTTGCATGAGTTTCTTTCCCCCCTAGCTAACCATCGGACGGACGAGTATGGCGGCAACAGCGAGAACAGGCTGCGGCTGCTGCTGGAAGTGGTGCACAACTGCCGACGCGCTTTGCCGGAGCAGGCGGTGCTGACGGTGCGGATCTCTGCCGCCGAACTTAGCGGCAGCGAGCACGAGTACACCCCCGCGGATGCTGCCAGATGCGCTGCAGCGCTGGCTAGGGAGGGGATTGACGCCGTGCATGCAAGCGCGGGCGGCATCATGCCGGTGCGCCCTAATGTCTGGCCGGGGTACCAGCTAGGCTTCGCCAAGCAGATCAAGCAAGCGGCAGGGGTGCCCGTGATTGGGGTCGGTGTGCTAGGCAAGCCTGAACTGACCGAGTTTGCGTTGCGTGAAGGGTACTGCGACCTAGTAGCCATAGGCCGCGCCTTGCTTGCTGACCCTCATTGGCCTATTGGGGCAGCGCGTACACTCGGGGCAGATATCCCTGTCCCCGAGCACATGCGGCTCAACCTAACGCGCTAGACCGCGTGGAGCAGGGGTGGCGCATTTGACACGAAATTCGCGCGGTGCTATAGTTCAAGCAGTAATTATTCCCGAGTAGGGAACAATTGCGGCGCAAACTTGCGCGATACCAGAGAAGGAGGTCGGTGACAATGGGCAAGA
>CAYGHR010000153.1:0-2521 GCA_964349715.1 uncultured Peptococcaceae bacterium | reverse complement strand
GATGTGTTCTACTCCCGCATCAACACGCTCAGCATCAACCTCGCCGACCTTATTAACAGCACCCACTCTGCCGGGCAGTCCATGACCATTCCGCCTTCAGCGCTGGGGGCAGATTTCTTTGTCATCCCCGCTGGCTCGACGGGACGCGAGGCCAGGTTTATCCAAGTCAATCCGGATATCGCCGCTGACCATGCCCTTATTCGCGCCGGGGCGAGTGGAGCGGGCCGCGCAGATGGCAGTAACGCTCTCGCCGTGGCGCGTCAGCGCCATGCACCGCTCTTACCGGGTGGCACTAACTTAGAGGGCTACTATAACTCGCTCGTCATTGCCCTCGGAGTAGAGTCACAGCAGTCGTCCCGCGTGTTCCTAAACCAGGACGCGTTGGTCACTCAGCTTAACAACCGGCGGCAAGAGGCGATGGGAGTTTCCATCGACGAGGAGATGGCGGCGATGATCCAGTTTCAGCACGGCTATGCGGCAGCGGCGCGGCTACTAGACACTCTTGACGAGACACTCGAAGTGCTAATAAATCTTGGGAGGTAGGGCTCGTGCGCATATCCAACACCACCCTGCGCAACAACGTGATGCGCAACCTGCAGCTTAGCCTGCGGGAACTAGAGCGCACGCAACGCCAAATGGCGTCCGGGCGGGTCATCAGCCAACCCTCCGATAACCCCGTCATTACCGCAAGACTCCTGAACCTTAACTCCGCGCTCGCAGAAAGCGAACAGCTGCAAGTGAACGTGCGCGATGGCACAGCCTGGCTGTCCGTTACGGATACTACCCTGGGGCAGGTCGGAGACGCCCTGCATCGCGTCAAGGAGCTTGCGATTCAGGGGGCCAACTCGACCACCCCCGACACGGCACGGGAGCACATTGCGCGTGAAGTGGACCAGCTCTTGCGCCACATCGTCGGCTTGGCAAACGTCAGCTATGACGGGAATCGCCAGTTGTTTGGCGGTACACATCTTGGTGCTGTACCGTTTACTATGTCGGAGCGAGTTCCTCCCGATGGCTTTTTGGCAAGCGTAGCCCCGGCCGACCCCGACGCGGGGAGGGGCGGAATTTCCTACGAGATTATCCGCAACATAGAGATGCAAGTAAACACAGAAGGTGCGGCGCTGTTTGTTGACGGCGGAGTTTTCGACGCGGTGCTAGCTGTGCGAGATGCGCTTCTCGGCACAGGTGACATTCAGCTCGCCATAGCCTCCGTCGACAGCAGCCTGAACAACGTGCTGACCGAGCGCGCTGTCGTGGGTGCCCGCCACAACCGCTTGCTAGTGACAGAGCAGCGTTATCAGGAGGAGGCGGTAACGCTGTCGGAGCTCCGCTCAAATCTTGGCGACGTCGACATGGCCGAGGCGATTATGAACTTTAACGTCCGGGAACATGTCTACCAGGCCGCGCTCGCCGCCGGCGCGCGCGTCATGCAACCGACGCTACTGGATTACTTGCGGTAGAGTAGTTGCGACATCATTTATGGCACTCAGGCAAAGTTTTCGTGTGGGGATGTGAGCGACATGTCACAGTGGGATAAACTGCTGGCAAGACTACTTACTCTCCCGTCAGATGTGCGTTTTGCGGAAGTCAAGAAGGTGTTAGAGCACTACGGCTACTTGGGCAGTAAACCGCGCAGCGGGAGTAGCCACTGGACTTTTAGGAGAAAAGGCAGTCTGCCCATCACCGTGCCGGAAAGTGAACCCGTTCGGTTAGCATACGTTAAGAAGATAAAGACCATCGTAGAGAGTGAGGAGGGGCGTGAGTGAAGGGGCTTGATTACTATCTAAGTCAGAACTACAAAGTCGAGGTAGTGAAGGACGAGGACGAGGGGGGATACGTTTTCTCGATTCCTGCACTCCAGGGGTGCCTGACATGTGCGAGTGACCTTGCTACCGGATTTAGGATGCTTGAAGACGCCAAGCGAGAGTGGTTTAGTGCAGCCCTTGACGAAGGGTGCGATATACAAAGCGGGGAACCTGTTGAAGGCTTCTCTGGCCAGTTTAGGCTCAGAATCCCAAAGTCGCTACACAAAGAACTCGCTCAACGCTCCAAGCAAGAGGGCGTTAGCATGAACCAGTATTGTCTTTACCTTTTGGCCAAGAGCATGCGCCGAGGAAAGGTACGAGCCCGTCGCAGTCGTTAGATGAAGTCGTCATTTGCGCTCAGGCTTACTAGTCGGAGGAGGTCTACCGTGATTGTTTGCAGCAGTCGCCTCGGTGAACTTAGTGTAGCGGAAGATGAACTCATCACCTTCCCCCATGGGTTTTTGGGTCTACCGGAGTGGCAGCGGGGCGTGCTGGTGCCGGCTGAAGGCGCACCCGCTTTTTTTTGGCTGCAATTTACACATGACCCCGCAGCCGCCTTCCTGCTGCTGGACATTGCCGCTCTTGCTCCGGATTACGACTGTGCGGCGGCAAGGGCAGCTGCCGAAGTTCCCGCCGATGCCGCTGTCTATACAATCGTCACCATCCCCGAGCAAAATTTACGCCTCGCTACCACTAACCTGCTCGCCCCCGTAGTC
>CAYGHR010000152.1:0-2534 GCA_964349715.1 uncultured Peptococcaceae bacterium | reverse complement strand
GGCACAAAAATAACAGGGTTTTTTGCTTGCAGAAGTGTTGTGGCCACTTCCCTTAAAGCTTCTTGCTCAGGAACTATCTTCTCATTCAACAGTGCCTTACCCTTTTCCGGATGAGCCATTTCCGACAGTGGAACAGGAGATAGTAGGTCTAGATATTTATTGCCTTCCTTCCCTACTGTCACTGGCTTCGCCCTCCCTAATTTAACAAATATTAGCAAAATAGCCATAACCACTCAGGCCACCAGCGTAATAAGTGGTTACCACACGAATTGCCCCCAGTACCGGGACGGACTTCTTATTGACAGAAGTCTAGCGTCTCCCTGACGCGATTATCCAATCTCTCCACGAAAAAACGTCTCCTCAAACAGCATGCTAATTGTAACAAATCATGAGCTGTTAGAAAAGTCGCCTGCGTTGGGCTTCATGGGTGCCCCTCCGGTGCAAGCTGCGCCAAGTAATCGACTACCGCACGCAGTCCGGTAACGACTGAGTCCAGTGATATGCTGGGAAGCTGCTGCTCGGACTTTTCGGCGGCTTGTGCCGGCAGGTAGGGGATGTGGATGAAGCAAGAGGAGATGGCGAGATGTCGCGAGCGAATGAGGTGTTCTAAGGTATAGAGGGTGAAGTTGCAGAGGTAAGTGCCGGCAGTGTTTGAAACATAGGCAGGCACCCCTGCCTTGTTGATAGCGAGGGCGAGAGATTCTATCGGCAGCGAAGAAAAGTAACCGTCAGCACCGCAAAGGATTACCGGTTCGCCGCTTCGGGCAACATCGTAATTGTCTTTACCATGACAGATATTAACTCCGATCCGTTCCACCCCGATCTTGGCGCGGCCTCCGGCTTGGCCGACGGCAATGACGAAGGTGGGTGAATGTTCGAGGAGTGCGTTCTCAAGCAGAGAGGGCACGCGCTCCCAAGCGACAGGTAGTTCAACAGCTTTTACGGCGATATCCCCAACCACGTAGCCGTCAATGCGCTTTACTGCCTCGAGCGAGGGGTTGGTCTTTTCGCCGCCAAAGGCCTCAAAACCCGTGAGCAGTAGGGTGCGCATGTTACAGGCCCGCCTCCCATTCGTCTCGAAACACTTCCATAATAATCTCATCCTGCCACTGTCCGGCCGCAAAGCGATGCTGCCGGTGGCGACCTACTTCTTTAAATCCGCATTTTGCATAGCAGCGCATGCCCCTTACATTGCCCGCAAAGACCCGTAGGTAAATCTTGTTTAAGTTAAGGCTGTGAAAGCCAAGCCTGAGCAGTATGTTAAGGGTGTCGGTGCCGTAGCCTTGGCCGTGGTAGTCAATCTTGCCGATGGCAATGCCTACCTCGGCGTGTCGGTTCACAGAGTCAATGTGGTGTAACCCACAGCCACCGAGGTATTCACCGGCTAAAGTCTCGATGGCGAATAATTTGTCGGTGGCGGTGTGGTGCACAGCACCCTCTAGCCATTTTTCCTCCATGGCTCTCGATAAAGGCAGGGTAAAGGCCAGTAAGTGCCGCGTGACCTCGGGATTGTTGATCCAGGGCATGATGTTGTCAATATCCGACTTCTCCAATCCCCTGAGTCTTACTAAGCTACCGCTGAACATGAGCGGCCCTCCTCATAGCATCCAAGCATGGAATGTGCTCTCTTTCGTCGCTGGGTGAAGACATTCCTTCTCTGGGCAGCTGCAATGGCAACCGGGGACATCTCCCCCCGCCGGCGCACCAATGCTCACCAAGTGCGTCCCTGAGAGTTGTGATAAAATGGTCGTGTACCGGCTGCACATTGATGCAGAACATTTCACCACACAGGAAGGAGCGCCTTATGCTAAGCCAAGATAAGCTCGACCGCCTGAGCGCCCTAGCCCAGAAGAAGAAGGCAGGACAACTTACGCCGGCAGAATTAGTCGAGCAAGACGAGTTGCGCGCAGAGTACCTTCAAAGCTTCCGCGCCAAGCTTACCGATCACATCACAACCATGGGCATGGAGCCAAAACCTAAGCATTCGCACGGGTGTGGGTGTAGCTGCGGGCCTAAGCACTGACCGCACTGCTCGCCAACACCTACTGCAGTCACTCGGCCGTGTCCGTCTCCAAGGTGCGCGGACTGCAACATGGGAAATAGATGGTCGCAATGGTGGCTCATGCTGTCTGCACGAGCCATTGCCTTTTTGTGGCGCCCGCAAGAAAAAAACGTTCATGCTCAGATCACATTGAGCTGGTATGATGCACTGGGTTTAGTTCGCTTGTCCAAGAGCTTAGAGGGGACTTTCAATCCACGCACCCGCGCGGGGTGCGACCTACTACATAATCGAGAACGCAGACGAGCTGCGCGTTTCAATCCACGCACCCGCGCGGGGTGCGACCAGAGCACCCGTGTCGCAGCGAGGAACGATAAGAGTTTCAATCCACGCACCCGCGCGGGGTGCGACGAGATGTTCTCGACATCCAGGTACTGCGCTTGACAGTTTCAATCCACGCACCCGCGCGGGGTGCGACTGCGTAAACCGGAGCCTGTTCGCCCGCCACCAGCTTCAATCCACGCACCCGCGCGGG
>CAYGHR010000151.1:0-2596 GCA_964349715.1 uncultured Peptococcaceae bacterium | reverse complement strand
GCTGCTGAGTCGGGGCTGACAAAGCACTTGGTGACACCCATTGACTAAGCGGCCTCGATGGGATATAGTTTTCTAAAGCTTTGACGGAGGAAGACCAGCGTTAATCCTCTACAGAGAAAAGGGACGTGTGAATTCAGCGTTAGTCGGATTCACGGGCTGAAAGCCCTTTAGGTGTGTGCTGTGTCTACCGCCTCCCGAGCTGCAACCGAGTGAGTCCCCGCGTTTTGGGAGATTCGCAGGAGGATTGCCGTTTGCGCGCGTTAAGCGTTTGAGATGGGCCCAAAGTATGACGGGCCAACAAGGGTGGAACCGCGGGTATTACTCCTCGTCCCTGCTAAGGCAGAGGCACGGGGAGTTTTAGTTTTTGCCAAAATCAACTGAGGAGGAAACAAAATGCAGAACATTAATGTGTATCTAAACGACGGCTCCAAGCGAGAAGTTCCACTAGGCGCAACTGCCGGCGAGTTGGCGGCGTCCATCAGCCCCCGTCTCGCCAAAGAAGCCGTAGCGGCAAAAGTCAACAACCAAGTAGTCGACCTCGCGGTTCCCTTGCCTGACGAGGCGCAAGTGCAGATTCTCACCGCTGACGCGCCTGAAGCGCTAGATGTCCTGCGCCACACCGCCGCCCATGTCATGGCCCAAGCCGTCATCCGTCTCTTTCCGGATGTTAAGCTAGGCATCGGCCCCAGCATCAAAGACGGCTTCTACTACGACTTTGCGCTGCCCGCAACCTTTAAGCCCGAGGACCTACTGCGCATCGAAGCTGAGATGAAGAAGATCGTAGCGCAAAGAAGCCCGCTCAAGCGCCACACTATCGAGCGAGCAGAAGCCATCGCCATGTTCCGCAGCCAAAACGAGGTTTTTAAGGTCGAGCTGATCGAGGACCTGCCCCTCGATGCCGAGCTCACTTATTACAGGCACGACGATTTCCTCGACCTCTGTGCGGGGCCGCATCTTCCCGACACAGGTTTCGTTAAGGCCTTTAAGCTACTCTCCATTGCCGGCGCCTACTGGCGGGGCGACGAAAAACGCCCCATGCTGCAGCGCATCTACGGCACCGCCTTCTACAAGCAGGCCGACCTCGACGCCTATTTACACCGTCTCGAGGAAGCCAAAAAGCGCGACCATCGCAAACTAGGGAAAGAGCTCGACCTCTTTAGCATCCAAGAAGAAGGCCCGGGCTTTCCCTTCTACCATCCCAAAGGCATGATTATCCGCAATGAGCTGGAAGATTTCTGGCGCAAAGAGCACCGCAGAGCCGGCTACCAAGAGATACGCACCCCCATTATCTTAAACCGCGTCCTTTGGGAGCGCTCCGGGCACTGGGCACACTACCGCGAAAACATGTATTTCACCAAGATTGACGAGGCGGACTTTGCGGTAAAACCCATGAACTGCCCGGGCTCTATGCTCGTGTACCGCAATGGCTTTCACAGCTATAAGGACCTGCCGCTGCGTTACTGCGAGCTAGGTCTAGTGCACCGCCACGAAATATCCGGCGCACTGCATGGTTTAGCGCGCGTGCGGGCCTTTACCCAGGACGACTCGCACATCTTCATGACACCTGCGCAGATCGAAGCGGAAGTGGCGCGCGTCATCGCCTTAGTGCACAAGTTCTACACCATCTTCGACCTAAAGTACAGAGTCGAGCTGTCCACCCGCCCCGAGAAGGCGATGGGCGACATTGCGGTGTGGAACATTGCCGAAACCGCGCTTGAGAATGTCCTTAAGCAAAAAGGGATCAACTACAAGCTTAACCCCGGCGACGGCGCCTTCTACGGCCCGAAAATTGACTTTCACATCGAGGACAGCATCGGCCGCAGCTGGCAATGCGCAACTATCCAGCTTGACTTTCAAATGCCGGAGAAATTCGACCTCAGCTATATAGGCGAAGACGGCGAAAAGCATCGCCCCGTCGTCATCCACCGCGTGCTCTACGGCGCTATCGAGCGGTTTATCGCCATGCTTATCGAGCACTACGCCGGGGCCTTCCCGCTGTGGCTCGCGCCTGTGCAGGCCGTGGTGCTGCCCATTACCGACCGCGCGCGCGCATATGCTGAGAAGGTCGCTGCAGAGCTAGAGGATGCCGGCATCCGTGCCGAGCTTGACGCCCGCAACGAGAAAATAGGTTTTAAGATTCGCGAAGCGCAAGTGCAGAAAGTGCCCTATATGCTTGTTGTCGGCGACAAAGAAGTGCAAGACGGCACTGTAGCCGTCCGCACACGTGAAGGCGGCGACCGCGGCGCCTCCTCCGTAGCCGAGGTTATCGCAGCTCTCGCCCAAGAGATCAAGGACAAAAAATAGGGGGGGAATACACCATGGCCATAGTGCACGTCTCCATTACACCTATCGGCACCGGTAGCACCAGCATCAGCCCCTATGTTGCCGCTTGCCACACCGTGCTCCGCGCTAAGCCTAACCTCAAGTGGCAGCTCACCCCCATGGGCACCATTATTGAAGGCGAGCTCAGCGACATCCTGTCCGTCATCCAAGAGATGCACGAAGTGCCATTCGCCAAAGGCGCGCTCCGCGTCTCCACGCAAATTAAAATCGACGACCGCCGCGACACGCCCGCCAGCATGGCCGCCAAAGTCGC
>CAYGHR010000150.1:0-2619 GCA_964349715.1 uncultured Peptococcaceae bacterium | reverse complement strand
TCGTTCCTGTCAAACTCCAGCCACACCCACTCGCCTTCCACCGCTCGCGCCACGTAGTCGCGGGCCTCGGCCCCAAAGGGCTCTATCGTGGGCCTAAGTTCGGCCGTATCCACGCCTATAAGGCGAATGCTCTCTTCGCGCCCGGCCACTACAGCGCGGATGGTGTCGCCGTCGAGCACTTCGGTCACTCGCACCGCCCCCTCCGGCCCGGCGGCACACGCACTGAGGGCAAGGCATAGCAGTGCCACCAGTCCTAGCATGGCGGCGCGCGTCACAAATTTTCTCGCACGGGCGAGTGATATCGGCATCTGCACCAACCCCCACCTGCCCTCACATGTTCTGCTCTACTCACGTGCAAGCTGCAGGGCCAGCGGAATGTCTGCCGGCAGCAAGTCGTAAGTCGTCAGCTCCCTGACCTCGACAAATTTATACTCATCATGCACTGTGAGGCGCAATGCATCGGACAGCAGTCGCACCCGGTAAGCTAACAGGCGAAGC
This sequence comes from uncultured Peptococcaceae bacterium, assembly GCA_964349715.1. GTDB lineage: Bacteria > Bacillota > UBA994 > UBA994 > UBA994 > UBA994. The sequence goes on along the minus strand of CAYGHR010000150.1, from coordinate 2,121 downwards.
GCCCCTTGCGCGTACTCGTAAGTACTCTCCCCCACAAAGTCCCCTACCTCGACCTGCACGCCCAGCTCCTCCCACAGCTCGCGCTGCAGCCCCTGCTCCGGCGTCTCGCCGGGCTCTAGCTTCCCACCCGGAAACTCCCAGTAGCCGGCGAACTTCTCGCCGGCCGCGCGCCGCGCTATAAGTACTGTGTCCCCGTGGCAGATAATGCCCGCAGTAACGATCTTCATAGATGCACACTCCCAGCTCGACTTTCCCTTTACACTACGCCCGCCTGCGTTGCCACTGGGACCAGAGTGGCTGGCATGGGCTCCGCTAAGCGCCAGACTATGCTCATCGGCTTTGACCCGCTGTGCCGCTCGTAGGTGGCTTTGCCTAAGTAAATGTACGGCTGCGCTATACCGCCAATCTCCTTGTATTCGCGCACAAGTAGCAGCACATGGCTGTTTTGCTGGCGATGCCTGATGTACCGTTGCCCGGTGGGAGATGTGGCGGCAGTAGTGGACTGTGATTGCCAATGGAAAAGGCGTTCGTTAATGGCGTAGTCTTCATACATAGTGGTCGGAGAGAAGTGACGTTCTGTTTTGTTGAGGTTAATGAGCAGAATGTCGGTTTGCTTGTCTGCCAACCACTTCACACCTTCACGCATGTCAGGCTGCTGGTCGACAGTCCACACTCCGAAGGCGGCCATAATTTCGTCGCGGCTGTAGGAACAGTGGAGGTCCAAAGGGCATGGATAGCCTAAGTCTACATTTTTGTCCACGTGGGCAATGCGCCGATAACACCACGCCAGAAGCTCTTGCAGCTCACCTCTGTAGACTGCGTGTTGGCGAAAACTCAGCAAACTGTCCTTAGCATCGGTGAAACCTAAAACACGCGGCGACTTTTGCCACAAGGTATAGTGGAACATATTAAGCATTAGCTCAGCTTCGGGTGTCAGCCCTGCGGGGAGACCGTGCTCTAGGGATTGCCCAACAAAGCGTATTAAGCGACGTGAATTCCAGCGCGAGAAGCGTAAGAAAGCCCGCGCGAGTCGCGTGTCGTTTTCACTGGGGATAGGTGCGATGACCCCAGCTTCCTGACACAGCCCTGCCAGAGTATTCCCGCGCCGATAAATGTCTGCTGGGGCTAACGGGCCCAAGTGCGCCAGTACATTTGTCAGTGTCGGAGCTAGGTCAGAATTGTGAGCGAAACTACGTAGACGTGCAAGTAAATCACGCCTGTTGTATATGGCGTTACTGATGTTTTCTAGAATGTACTCGCGGGCGATGCGTTCGAGGTGAATGTGGCAACCACGTGGCAGGGAAGAAAAGCCTTCGTCTACTTCAGTTTTTACTGTGCGTATGGTCCTGCCCATCATGGCTCTAAACTTCCATTCAAAGCTATATTGCCTGTGGGCTTGCCCAATAAAGTCGAGCACCGTAAGCACATCCTTGCCAGGGCAGAGACGCAGCCCGCGTCCTAGCTGCTGCATGAAAACGGTCAGGCTCTCGGTAGGCCGCAGCAAGAGAATGGTATTGACTTCGGGAATGTCTACTCCTTCATTATACAGGTCAACCGTAAAAATGAAGTGAACTTCGCGATTAACTAGCTTGCGACGAGCCTCTGCTCTCTCAAAGGGGTTTGAACCACCATGTAGTGCTATGGAGGGAATGCCGCGTTTCGAGAAGCGGTCGGCCATGAACTTAGCGTGGTTCACACTTACACAAAAGCCGAGACCGATCACCTTGCTTATGTCTGTGGCATAGCGCTGTAGGGCGCGTACAATGGTCTCCGTGCGCAAGTCATTCGCGGTATACAGATTTTCGAGCGCGGAGATTTCGTAACGACCACGCTCAAAGCGTATGCCGCGCAGGTCTATGTTGTCAGAGACGCCAAAGTACTGGAATGGTGCTACCAGCTGGCGATTGATGGCCTCGGGCAAGCGCACTTCGGCTGCCGTAAAGCCGTCAAAAAACTCATTGACGATGCTCAAGCCGTCCATGCGCTCCGGCGTGGCGGTGAGACCAAGCAGAATCTTTGGCCTGTAATAGCTTAGCAGCTCGCGATAGCTGGGCGCGGCTGCATGGTGAAACTCGTCAACCACAATGAAGTCATAGTAATCAGGTGGAACAGCTTGTGCAA
>CAYGHR010000149.1:0-2688 GCA_964349715.1 uncultured Peptococcaceae bacterium | reverse complement strand
AAGAAAGAGGTGACCGCATGTTCCCAGTAATTAAAGGAGCGGCCTATACTCTATTTCATGCTCCTAACATTCTTCTTGACCACGGCACGACCCAGACTGTGGAGCGGGAGAAGAACCCGGCCAGCGAGTATTTGAAGAAGCTTCCTTCACACTTAAGGAGCTTCGATGATTGTGTTACTTACCCGCCGAATCAAGCATATATCGGGGGACTGCCTGTCCGCGAGCTGGACACTGTACCTAAGCCGTGGTATCAGAACGGCAAGAAGGGCGCATCGCGCTTTGCGCAGTACGGCGAAATTATGCCGGAGGATGAGTTCTTCGGCGTGATGAAACTCGTGGACTCATTCGACCTAGTGCTGCTAGAGGCAGGTTTTGCCGCCGCTGTGCGCGAGAAACTGGCGGCGCATCCCGCTTTCCAAGGGGCAGACCTCAGCAAACTGCAGAAGACTTCCGACCAAGCGGCTATCGCGCAGCTAGTTGACGCCCACGTAGCTGAACCTTTGCGCCTCGGCGACAAGCTCGTCGGGTGTGTGCGCCAAGCGCATGACACCGACAAGGCACTCACTGCGCACATTATCTTTGAAAATCTCTCTGCCATGGCCTCGGCAGTAGTTACAATGCGTCAGCTCTTCTTAAAGACCGGGCTCGACCCCAAACAGGTAGACTATATAGTTGAATGCAGCGAAGAAGCCTGCGGCGATATGAACCAGCGCGGCGGCGGCAATTTTGCCAAGGCTATCGGCGAAGTAGTGGGCTGTGTCAACGCTACGGGTAGCGACACACGCGGATTTTGCGCGGCACCCGCGCACGCCATGATTGTCGCTTCCTCCCTAGTGCAGGCGGGTGTGTTTAAGAACGTGGTGGTCGTAGCGGGCGGCGCCGTAGCCAAACTAGGCATGAACGGTAAGGACCACGTGAACAAGAACCTGCCTGTCCTAGAAGATGTGTTGGGCGGATTTGCGGTGTGGGTCGCGGAGAACGACGGCATCAACCCCGTCGTGCGCACAGACATCGTGGGACGCCACACTATTGGCTCGGGCTCTAGTCCGCAAGCGGTAATCCAGGCTATCGTTACCGACCCACTTGATAAGCACGGGCTTAAGATCACCGACATCGACCAATACGGCGTGGAAATGCAGAACCCCGAGATAACCGTGCCTGCTGGTGCGGGCAATGTGCCCGAGGCTAACTTCAAGATGATTGCCGCCCTGGGTGTAAAACGCGGCGAGCTGGAACGCGCCCAAATCATGGACTTTGTGGCCAAACACGGTATGCCCGGCTTTGCGCCTACGCAAGGTCATATCCCATCGGGCATGCCGGTCATCGGTCCCGCACGCGACGCTATCTTAGCGGAACAAATTAAGCGCGCCATGATTATCGGCAAAGGCAGCCTGTTTTTGGCCCGCATGACGAACTTGTTTGACGGCGTCTCCTTTGTTATGGAAGCGAATCCTGGGCTGGCACCGGCGAAACCGACAGGCTTAGACGAAGCCGAAGTGCGTAAGCTTATCGGCCAAGCGATGCGCGCACTTGCGACGTCGCTGACAGGCCAGGAGTAGTGCGGGCCATGAAAGAAACCAGAGAATTAGTCGCCAAAGTCTTTAACGAGATTGCGGACGGGCTGGAAACAGGCGTTTTTGGTGCGCGCACACGCATCGGCATCACCTTGCTTGGCAGCGAGCACGGGGTGCAGGAAGTAGTGCGCGGAGCAGAGCTGGCCGCGCAGGCTAACCCCGAGCTGGAAGTAGTGCTGATTGGGCCTAGTACGGCAAGCAAACTCACGCACGTACCAGCCCAAACCGAAAAAGAGCAGCACGCACTAATGGAGCAAATGTTGCTAAGCGGTGAGCTAGCGGCGGCAGTCACCATGCACTATAACTTTCCCATTGGCGTCTCCACAGTAGGCAGGGTCATTACACCGGGGCGCGGACGCGAGCTCTTCTTAGCCACTACCACCGGTACTTCCGATACCGACCGCGTCTTGGCGATGGTGAAAAACGCTATCTACGGCGTAGCGGTGGCTAAGGCTTGCGGCATTACGGAGCCATCTGTAGGCATCCTCAACTTAGATGGGGCCAAAGCCGTAGAACGGCACTTGCAGAAACTTAAGGACAAAGGCTACAATTTAAATTTCGCTCAGTCAGTGCGTCAGGACGGCGGCTCCGTGATGCGCGGTAACGACCTGCTGGTCGGCGCTCCCGATGTTATGGTCACTGACACGCTCACCGGCAACGTCCTGATGAAAGTGTTTTCGGCCTACACAACGGGCGGCGACTACGAGGGCCTTGGCTATGGCTATGGACCCGGCGTAGGCGAAGGGTACGACAAGATTGTCTTGATTCTCTCCCGCGCCTCAGGCGCGCCTGTTATCGCGGGGGCGATCAAATTCGCTGGCGAAGTAGCAAAGGGCAAACTCCTATCCGTTGTGGAGCAGGAATTTACAGCGGCCCGCAAGGCAGGCCTGATGGAGCTGTGGGCAAAAGAGCAAAAGGCAGAGGCTGCCCCGCCCGCCAAAGACATCGCGCCGCCACCCTCTAAGGTAGTCACAGAAGAAATTGCCGGCATCGAAATTCTCGACCTCGAAACCGCTGTGCGCGAAGTATGGAAGGCGGGCATCTTCGCTAGCACCGGTATGGGCTGCACAGGCCCCGTCATCCTCGTCGCCAAAGAAGACCTCTCCCGCGCCTT
>CAYGHR010000148.1:0-2691 GCA_964349715.1 uncultured Peptococcaceae bacterium | reverse complement strand
CCACGTCGCGGGTGTTAGTAATACAGGCCATTGGTCACTCCACACACACGTTTGAGGTTGCGGTCGGCGACATGGTGACCAGTTATTTTGTCCACTCAGTGGAACGCACTCCGACTTTCGAGTACTTGTCCATCGATGCGTCCGGGCTGAGGCTCGTGGGCACAAGAATGAAATCCTACAACGCAGGGATGCCTACTGAGAACAAGCCCGGTTTCCGCGTCGAGGACGGGTGGTTCTTCGTTCCTCTTGACACCGAACTGAACTCCCTCAACCTGATTGTCTCACTTGAAGCAGCCCAAGCCATTATGCTCGGAGACGAACGTGTTGAGTTAGCGCAATACCCATCCGGTACTAAGGTTGATATTTACCTTGCCACGCGGCCGATCGTTTGGCTGCGATTAAGGAGAGTGTTATCGTGAGCGAAGAGCACAAGCCCAGCGTAGCGGCGCACCTCGAACCGATTGACGTGCAAGCCACGCTAGAGAAGTATGACCCCGACTCGCAGTTTCGTAAGTTCGCCGGTTGGGTAGGGTTATGTGTCTCAGCCATTGCCATCGCCATGTCCCTGTTTCATTATTACACCGCAGCTATGGGTGTGCTCGTGGCCATGCAACAACGCTCAGTTCACCTGATGTTTGCTATGGTACTGGCGTTTTTACTGTGGCCTGCCTCAAAGAAACTAAGCAAGCACAAGCTCCCTTGGTATGACGTAGTTTTGGCGCTGCTGGGTGTGGGTGTATGTGTCTACTTGTATGTCAACTACCACGCCTTGATTCTGCGCGCCGGGCTGCCAACGTCCATGGATGTAGCCGTAGGCGTGGTAGCGATCCTGTTGGTGCTGGAAATCGCACGCCGCGCTGTCGGACCGGAGCTGCCTATAGTTGCAGGCATCTTCATCCTCTATGCATACTTAGGCCCCTATTTCCCTGGAGCCTTAATGCACCGCGGATATTCGTTGAGGACCATCGTCGATCACCTATTCTTGACCACCGAGGGTATTTTCGGGATTCCACTAGGCGTCAGCGCTACCTTCGTTTTCTTGTTCATCCTTTACGGCGCGTTTCTAGAGAAAACAGGGGTAGGGCAGTTTTTTATTGACTTGGCCTTTGCCGCTACCGGGCACATGCGCGGCGGTCCCGCCAAAACTGCCGTGCTGGCATCAGGGCTAATGGGCTCAATTTCTGGTTCGTCTGTCGCTAACACCGTCACCACCGGCGCTTTTACTATCCCGGCCATGAAAAAAGTTGGCTACAGCCCGGAGTTTGCCGGGGCGGTGGAAGCGGCAGCTTCCACCGGCGGGCAAATTATGCCGCCGGTAATGGGAGCGGCTGCCTTCATTATGGCGGAGATGACCGGAATAGCCTATATTGACATTGTCAAAGCCGCCGCCATCCCCGCTATCCTTTACTACGTCGGCGTGGCCACCATGGTACATTTGGAAGCCGTTAAGACAGGGCTCAAAGGCCTGCCCAAGTCCATGCTGCCGAATGCAGGTGTCACACTTAAGCGCAGCTGGTATCTTTTGATCCCATTGATATCCATTGTGTACTTTCTGATGGCCGGACGCTCTCCTTTCTGGGCGGCTTTCCAAAGCATTAATATTGCCGTGGTGGTAGCTGCCGCTGGCTTTCTGCTGAAACGAGACTTACGGTCAGCTAAGTCGTTAATTTTCGGCATCCCCCGAGCTTTCGAGAATGGTGCTCGCAGCGCGATAGGCGTCGCTGCTGCCTGTGCGTGCGCTGGGATTGTAGTGGGTGTGGTAACTCTGACCGGACTGGGGCTGCGATTTGCGCACATCGTAGTGGAAGTAGCCGGTGGCCACCTGTTACCGACGCTCTTTATGACCATGATAGCGTCCATCATCCTAGGGATGGGTCTCCCGACAACGGCCAAGTACATCGTACTGGCGACGATGGCCGCACCCGCGCTGGTGCAGCTAGGCGTGCCGCTCATTGCCGCGCATCTCTTTATCTTCTACTTCGGCATTATCGCTGACATTACCCCGCCGGTAGCGTTAGCCGCCTATGCAGGCGCGGGCATTGCCGGGGGGAACGCCATGAAAACAGGTCTTACAGCCGTGAAGCTTGCCTTGGCTGCGTTTCTTATCCCCTATATCTTTGCCCTATCGCCCGGGCTGCTGCTTATCGACGTAACTTGGGTGGAGGCGCTGCACAACATTGCGACCGCGCTGATGGGTATTGTTGCTCTTGCCGCAGCCGTGCAAGCCTACTTTGTCGGCCCGGCCCTCTTGTGGGAGCGCTTACTCCTCTTTGCCGCTGCGCTAGGGTTAATTGACCCCGGGCTCCTGACAGATACGTTTGGCTTAGTAGCGCTAGGCGTTGTGTACTTTGCGCAGAAGAGGAGAGGGACGAAGGCGGGAGTGTCGCAGAGGGACGGAGGAGCGCGACACGGTTAGTCACTCACCTTAGGGACTTATACATGTACTGACCAGAGGCTGCCGCTAGGCAGCCTCTGGTTGTGACGCGTGCCACAGTCGGGATACGAAGACGCGCTTGCCAAGTCATGTCGCGCTCCTCCGTCCCTCTGCGACATCCCTCCCCGGCATCCTATTCGGCCTCGCGTTCCCAAGCTGCGTACAGTTCCTTAAGTCTCGTGCAGACCCACATGTAGCGCGTAACCGTCTCGCGGCCACCGTCTTTTTGTTTGAGAAAGTCGCTTTTCGCCATAAGC
>CAYGHR010000147.1:0-2768 GCA_964349715.1 uncultured Peptococcaceae bacterium | reverse complement strand
CTGCCGCATCATAGCCTATTTCTAGAGCGGTGCTGTTGGCAGTATGTTCTGCACCCTCAAAGGTCTTGTCGATGATGGCGGACAGCGCCGTGCCGGGTAACCCAAACAACTTAAACACGCAGCCTAGCGCCGCAGTACCGGCGACCCACCTGTTGCCGGTCTTGCGGGCAATGTCTTGCGCCGCAAGGGATATGGTTCTAGCCCTTAGGTTAGCAGGCACTTGTTCCTCGTTTCCCAGAGTAATGAGCCTGCCCTGTGGGCTAAGCTTGTCGCCGTGCAATCCTATCGTCTCCTCGTTAAGAGCTATCATGGCCGCGAACTCGTCCGCGTGCGAAAACACCGGCCGCTCTGAAAACCTAACTGTGACGAAATTATGCCCGCCGCGAATGCGGGACATATAATCTCTATGTAAAAACACATAGAAGCCTAAGCTCTTCAGCGACTTCGCCAGCATCATCCCCAGAGTATCCATGCCTTGCCCGGCTGCACCACCGATAAGTACGGTAATATCCAAATTAGCCACCCCTTCGTCAAGGTTATCAAGTTACCTTTTCGCCGCGAACGTTGCGGCGACCTGCTAACCAGTACGACAGCCCGCCTAGTTTTGGCGGGCACAAGAGGCTGTTAGTCATTCTTATGGTTTCTCAGCGCAGATTCCCCGGAGGCATAATCGCCGGTTTAGCGTCTAGGCGTACGATGTTCTCTTCGCGTCCGGTGACAGCGTTAATGTAGACCAAGAACTGCTCGTCGCTGCCCCGCCTCTGGACCATAAATTCCCAGCACAACACCTCGACCCCGCGTCGGTCAAACAAAACAACGCGCACCGGTGCCGCTATCACCCCTAGCGTTTCGTTCAGCTTGTCAGTGGCGGTGGCGATGCCTACCATTTCGCTGAAGTTCCCTCGCACGCGGTGGTACTTCACGTAGCCGTTGCCTTCAAAGCTCAGTATTTCCCCGTTGTCCTGCGCAACACGCACGCGTAATAGGTCTGGGTAAAAGAGTATGCCGTCTGCATAGTAGCAGTACGTGAAGATAGCGGAGCCGCCCCACTCCTCTACTCCAAGCAGTTTCATGCTCTTTATACCCCGCTCAAGCAGAAACGTATCGGCTCGCGCCCGTAAATCCGGCACAGTGAGTAACGGCACTCCTGTCTGTCTCTCGGCAAACATCTGAAATACCCGGCCGCCGTTTTTTACCACTTCTACGGTAATACGGCGGTTACGTTCGTTAGGGTGCGCAAAAACAAACGAGTAATGCGGGACCACGGCCTCGGCAACGGTTTCGTGGCTCAGCAGCTGCAGGTCTGCGCCCATCTGCCTGACAAACTGCCTCGCGTTGACTTCCGCCTCACCCACAGGGGTAGGTGAGACAGTTACAGCTAGCGGAGGAGGCACAGCAATGTTGACGTGGTCTCCCATAGGGATTTCCGGGAACTGCTGCACTTGCTCTTCTACCTGACGGAACTGCCCCAGCACTGCGCTGTCGCGCGGAGCTCGGTCGTTTAGTGTGCGTATTTCAAGGTCTGTGAAGCGCACATTTCTAGCTAGCACCGTCGACTGCAGGGCAAGCAGCGAATCAGAAAGCTCACTGGCCTGTTGGCTTAGCTTGTCTAAAATAGTCCGTTCTTCCTTGGTCGGCATTGTGCCTGCTGAGGCAATGGAAAGGACGGCGTCTCCGAGGCGCGCCAGAAAGCGCTCCGTGTTCTCGAACTCCGCCACGCCGAGCGGCACTTGTCCCATCTTTTCCTGCGCGGCATAGGCTTGCCGCCATACAGCGGCGAGACGGGTCATGGACTGCTCTGCCGTGCTCGCCACAGAGGCTTTAGCCAGTTCAGCCTCGATGGCACCTAAATTGAAGTTGAGCTCATGGAAAGCGCGTTGGTATGTGTTTTCTAGTCTTGTTTGCAGCAGGTTGCGCACGCCAAACTGATGTAGTCCCCAGAACATGCTTCCCGCGGCTATACTCCCGAGCACGGCTATCGCCACCCAACGACTTCTGTGCATACCTATCCTCCTGTCTGCCGTCAGCGCAAGAAGCGGTGCCGGCCAATTGTCTTAATGTAGGGACGTGTCCAAATCCAGGCCGAGGTGGCAGTGCGCGGGTTAAAGTAGTACAACGCGCCGCCGCTTGGGTCCCACCCATTGACGGCTAACTGGGCGGCACGAAAGGCCTCGGTATTAGGGGTGAGGTAGAACTGACCATCGGCGACCGCGGTAAAGGCCAACGGCTGGAATATCACCCCGCTTATAGTGTTGGGGAATAAAGGGCTACGAATGCGGTTCATGATCACCGCCGCTACCGCTACTTGTCCTTCAAAGGGTTCCCCGCGCGCCTCGCCGTACACGGCACGCGCCAGTAACTGCATATCGTTGGGGCTAACCCCGCGGGTGGGGGTTACCGCCGCCGCCCTGTTTGGAGCCGCCGCCGCAGGGCGCATGGCTATACCAAGAGCGGCAAAGGTACGGCTAGCGATAATCCCGGTCACAGGCAGACCGTGGCGTCTCTGAAAAGCCTGTACGGCGGCAAGCGTTAAGGGGCCGAAAGTGCCGCTTATGGGCCCTTGGTAGTACCCCCAGCGATGCAAAAGACGCTGTACCTCAGTCACATCCGCGCCCGAGTCTCCCTGCCGAAGGTTGCGGCTACCGGGAGTTTGCGCGAGACTAAGCAGAGGAAGGAGGAGCAACACCAACAGCACAACTACTATGCTCGCACTCATTGCTTTGCGCACATCTTTCACCTCGGACCTAGTTTGTCCAAGTAGCGGACAA
>CAYGHR010000146.1:0-2782 GCA_964349715.1 uncultured Peptococcaceae bacterium | reverse complement strand
ACTGCAGGGGGTGTTTTGGACTAATCGAGCACAAGTGGAGACTTGGTTGGAGTGAGAATCCACGGTGAGGAAGTTCTCTCGCCGATTTGCATGGCTTCGTTATTGCCCCACGCCCATAACTCACCCTTGGTGTCTCGGGCAAAAACATGAGCGTAGCCCGCGTATATCTTTGTGATCCCATTCAGACCAAGCCTGTAGGGAGTGAGCCTGTTATTCTGCGTGCCGTCCCCTACCTGTCCCATGTAGTTATAACCCCATGTCCAAATCTCCCCGGTGTCGGTGAGAACCACGCTGCTGAACTCAAGGCCTATGGCCGCTGCGACAGGTGGCAACCCTTCTACTAGTTCAGGCGTAAACTTGCTGTCGACTGCGCCGTTACCAAGCGCCCCGTACTCGTTGCTACCCCAGGCCCATAAGGAGCCATCGGATGTGACAGCAAGATTATGAAGGCCGCCGGCGGCAATAGTCTTCACACCAGTCAGTCCAGAAACTTGCACCGGGGACAGCCGTGCTGTTACTGCAATATCCGTACCGAGTGGAGCAAGCCCTGTGTATCCCCAGCTCCACACTGTGCCGTCCTGCTTTAGGGCCAAGCCATGGTACAGACCTGCTCTAACCTCTTTGATACCGGACAATCCTTTTACCTTTACGGGCACGGCGCTATCTGCAGTAGTTTCATTCCCCAGTTGGCCTTGGGAGTTGTCGCCCCAACCCCATACAGTGCCGTCAGCCTTGAGCGCGTAGCTAAACCTTTCGCCACCGGCAATGGCGACCACGTTGCTGAGTCCCTTAACCTGTACAGGTGTGCTACGAGACGTCTTAGAGCCGTCGCCAAGCTGCCCCTTAGCATTGTCACCCCAGGCCCATACTGTGCCATCGCGCTTTAGGGCTAGACCGTGCAGGCGTCCTGCGGCTACGCTCTTAACATCATCAATCGGCAGAGTGCCAGCCGGGATTACGCTACTCTCCCCACCAGCTACCAGTAGCACCTTCCCCTTTGAGCTCAGCAATATGGTGTGATCCCACCCTGCCGCGATGGCGGGAACGATGGCGGGTTTCGCAGTAGGCGGCTTGGGAGCTTCTACTACCACCTGTGCCATAGCCGAATGCCCTCCGTCGGTGGTAGATACCGAAATCACAGCTTGCCCCGCTGCAACTGCTGAAACTAGACCGTTAGCGTCCACCCCTGCAACTTGGGAGTCACTCGAACGCCAGACGACCTCTTGGTTAGTAGCATCTGTCGGGGTTACCGTAGCTACCAACGTCTTAGGCTGGCCTCCTAGGGTCAGGCTGATTGAAGATAGATTAAGCGCGACGCCGGTTACACGAATCACTGGCGCGGCAACTGTGACCACACAGGTTGCCTGTTTGCCCCCGTCAACTGCCGTTACCGTGATTTCAGTCTTACCTACTCCTACAGGAGTAACCAGACCCGCGTCCGAAACTCGCGCCACGCTCTCGTCGCGGCTTGCCCAGACAACCTGCTTGTTGGAAGCTTGGCTTGGGGTTACGTTTGCCGCCAACCCCACACCGGAATCCCCGTTGACCATTTCTAGCGTAGTCTTACTGAGAGAAACATCTTGAACACTAACAACACTTTCGCAGCCTAGCGCCCCTAAGCTCAGGGTCAGTGCAAGCAAACTAATCAGCATAATTCTTAGCATACCGTCTCAGTCCTTTCTTGTGTGAGCAAGTCGTAGCTGTGAGGAATGAGCGCATACCGACTACTTATGTTAATTAGACATCAAAGAGAGAACTCCTCTTGAGTTTATGATAGTATTATTTGGCCGGGAATCGTCCTTACGTGCACGAGATACGCTTTCTGACTACTTATCGCTTTGGGGGTGGCGTTTCATGCGAAAGACTACTCAGCTCGTGCTGGCTTTCGTTGGCCTTAACGTCTTAGGCCTTCTGCTGCTTGGGTGGAGCGTGGCCCGATCTATGCCCACAGATGCTGCGCTATCTCCCTACTGGGAAGTGCAGGCTCCGGAGAGGGAAGTCAGACTTGGCGGACAGAGAGTGTACTTCCGGGCGACCTCCACACTGGCCACCGCAAGTTTCTACCCGGGAAACGGAACAATGGTGGCTGTAGCCCACGCGGGGAGACAGCTGACGGTAGGTGAGATCACCGGTGTTAACCTAACTGACCGCGACAACTTCATTTTCTGCAATGTCAAAGTGCTGGTCAATAGCGACCAAGGCGTAACACTGGGCATGCCCAAGGGAACCCGCATCGATTCGGAACTTGTTCGGCTGGGCGGCACTGCGGACATCTCTGTGGGAGAGGTTGCCACAGTTCACTCGGGAATTACGGGCCCCTTCAAGGTAAGGGTAGTCGGGTATATGCAATTGCGCGGCGATCAGTTGCTGGTCGTATCTCCGCTCAATGCGAAGGACACCATTCAGCTAGGCATGAGCGGTAGCCCCATCGTGCAGAACGGCAAGTTGATTGGGGTTCTCTTTGCCAGATCGCGGCTGCCTTTTGTGGCAGGCCGTTATGGCAAGGCCCGGCTTGCTGCGGATGTGTATCGTGCTACGGTAGGCGTTGTAGAGTGGGACGCCGCTGCGTCTGACCTCGGCCCCATCGCTCCTAACACCATAGACCCCACGGAGGAACAAGTCAGGGTAGCGCACCGCCATATAGCGGCAAAGCATGACATCGACCTCGACCGGCACACGGTTGTCACGGGCATAAGCCCACTGCCAACTATCCACACGCCGGTTTTGACAGGAGAGAACCTGATAAATGCAGCCATTCAAGACGCACAAAGGGAGTATCGGG
>CAYGHR010000145.1:0-2794 GCA_964349715.1 uncultured Peptococcaceae bacterium | reverse complement strand
TGTGCCTCAAGGCTCTATGGGGGCATTGACTAGACTAGGCTGCCAAACTAACGTGCGTCCCCTTACGACCACAGTCTGACGCCTAACATCATGCTTTCGCCAATGCGCCTTAAATCCCTGCAGAATCCACTACTACCGCAGCGCTCTGGTCATGTATAATAGAAAGCGTACAGTCCAAAGCACCGTTGTGAAGCAAAAAGCTCCGTCCCTTTTGCTTCCCTTTTGCTTCAAAAAGCTCCGTCCCTAATGCTTCAGGGGGGTGAACTTGGTGTCAGACATCCACATTAAGATTGTTCTTGGTCTTGTCAACAGCTTGTCCCTCATGTTTGTCATCGCCTTTTTGTTGTCGAATGCCAAGCCTTTTCGTCGCGCCATGTACGGCGACAAGCAGACGCTGCGCGGCAAGATTATGTTGTCTGTGGTGTTTGGCTTGTTTGGCATATTGGGGACCTATCACGGCTTCCCGGTAGATGGGGCCATCGCCAACTCGCGTGCCGTCGCCGTAGTGGCGGCCGGTCTTTGGGCCGGTCCCGCCGCTGGTATTGGCGCGGGCATCATCGCCGGGTTTCACCGCTACGCCATTGATATTGGGGGTTTCACCGCCTTCGCATGCGGTTTGGCCACGGTAGTGAAAGGCGTGGTTGGGGCACTTGCACACCGGTACTTTCTTAGGGCTAAATCTCGTGCCGTGGTCGGGTTCTGGGCGACGGTCATCGGCGAGTCGATGCAGATGTTAATTATCTTGGCTCTAGCCCGCCCCTTTGCGGCCGCCGTCTCTCTCGTAGAAAAGATAGGTCTGCCCATGATTTTTATGAATGCTGTCGGGGTGGCGCTGTTTGTGCTCCTGCAGGAGACAATTTACCGCGACCGCGAGCGAGAAGCCGCCTACCAGTCTGAATTAGCCCTTAAGATTGCCAATCGGACGCTGCCAATTCTCAGGCGCGGGCTCAGTCGCGCCACCGCAGCGGAGGCCTGCAAGATTATTTTCGCGGAAACTGAGGTCGACGCGGTTGCCATTACCGAAGGCCGTGAGATTCTCGCGCACTTTGGTGCGGGCGCGGATCACCATCAAGTGGGCGAAGAGATTCAGACGCATTTGACCGAGCTGGTGCTCTCTACCGGGTGCCGACAGGAAGCACAGGTGACGCACGAGATTGGGTGCCTCCATCCGGGGTGTCCACTGCAGTCGGCGATTATTGTGCCGCTCACGCTTAAGGGGGCCGTGGTCGGTTCCTTAAAGCTCTATCGCACCAAGGCCCAGGCGATCACTCCCGTGGAGCGTCAGTTAGCCGAGGGGCTAGGCAGTCTCTTCTCCACGCAGCTAGAGCTAGCCGAGAAAGACATGCAGGAGAAGCTCTTAGCTAGCGCAGAGCTTAGGGCGCTACAGGCGCAGATAAACCCCCATTTCCTGTTTAACGCTTTAAACACCGTAGTATCCTTCTGCCGCACACAGCCGGAAACCGCGCGCCGCCTCCTACTTAGTTTGGCGGATTTGCTGCGTCAGAACTTCGTGCATCACCCCGACATGGTTACCCTCAGCAAAGAACTCGAGCACGTTGAAGCCTACCTTGAGATTGAGAAGGCGCGCTTTAGCAGTAAACTACAGGTAGAGTACGATCTACAGTCTGAGGACTTCTTGCTGCCGCCGTTTATCTTGCAGCCGCTGGTCGAAAATGCAGTTAGGCACGGTATCCAGCCTCACCCGCGCGGTGGCGTGCTGCAGATTACCGCCGAGAGTAGCGGCACCTGTCATACCGTCACCATTTCGGACTCCGGAATTGGATTTGACGTCAACAACGCGGTGTACAGCGGCAACGGCATTGGACTGAGCAACGTCAACCAGCGTCTGCGCAGCCTTTACGGCCCTCAGTTTGGCTTGGATATTCAATCTATACCCGGTCAAGGAACCATTTGTCAAGTGCGAATTCCACGCCGCGAGGTGGCTTAGGTGACAATACGCGCCGTCATCATTGACGACGAACAGCCTGCGCGCCAAGAGCTTATCTTTTTGTTGCGTCAACTAGAGTGGCTGGAGGTAGTGGGGGAAGCAGAGACGGCTGACGAGGGATTGGCCGTTATCCTCGCCCTTTGCCCGCAGCTTGTTTTTCTCGACATTAAGCTGCCTGGGGCCAACGGTTTGGAGCTGGCAAAGGAAGTTGCGCAACTGCCGGACAAGCCGTACGTGGTGTTTACCACTGCTTACGATAGTTACGCGATTGCGGCTTTTGAGGTTAACGCCTTGGACTATATTCTTAAGCCTTACCACGAAGCCCGCGTGCTGAAAGCGGCGCACAAAGCGCGAGTGGCGCTGAGCAAAGAGAAGGCGCAAGCCGCACGCCCGGCCAAAGACAGATTGGCGGTACGGCGGGAGGAGAAGGTCTATATTTTGCCCTATGAGGACATTTCCCTAGCGTTCGCCGACGGGCGTGACATTCTCATCGGCGCTAAGCAGGCTGTCTACAAGAGCGAGCTTTCCCTGCAGGAGCTTGAGGATAAACTTGCCACCCACAACTTCTTTCGCTGTCACCGCGGCTATCTCATCAATTTAGACAAAATCAAGGAGATCTCCCCATGGTTTAGCGGCGGCTACGTGCTAAAACTAGATGGCTTTGCGGCTGATGTCCCCGTAAGCCGTAAACAGGTAAAGGAGTTTAGACTGCGCGTAGGGATTTAGGCAGACCCCCTATTTTTAAGCAGCAAAACAGGCCATTCGGGCCTGTTTTTTAACGGCTTAGACGCAAATTATGCACATCGGAGAAAAATAGGCATAATATTTAAGTATCTTAAAAGGGGA
>CAYGHR010000144.1:0-2794 GCA_964349715.1 uncultured Peptococcaceae bacterium | reverse complement strand
AGCACACCACTGTCCAGATCAGCTTTCATGCGCTGCAAGGCCTCTGCCATCTGCAAAACGTCATCAACACGGGCTCGTTGCGCTGCAAGGCTGGCTGCCGCGGCCTCAAGAATCTTCCTCATCTCTAGCAGCTCTAAGTTCGCGTCTCTCTCCATTGTCAGGAGTACGGCCAAATGCTCAGTCAATTGCTGCTCTGAGGCGGCGGCTATGAATGTCCCCTCACCCTGGCGGCTGTCGAGGATGCCTAGGAAATCTAGAGCGCTCAAGGCTTCACGTATAGAGGAGCGGCTGACACCCAAAAGTTCGGACAGCTCGCGCTCAGATAACAGCTTGTCGCCCGGCCGCAAATCGCCCTTCTGAATGAGGTCCTGGATCTGGTCGACGACCTGTTCATAGACGCGCTTCGTTCTGATCGGCTTAAACATGAGCGACCCTCCCCGCATGCGAAAGATGTACGTAAACTAAGACGCTAAGCCGGCTACGATAGGTTTGGGGACCCGGGCAGGCCGCATCTTGTGGCCTGCCCGGCGCCGATTGATATCGGCTTTCTGTCCTAGAACACCCCTGTGGCAAAGACATAGATTAGCAACAGCCCCAAGATACCCGCTCCAACCGAGTAGATCATAGAAGGGATTAGATTGCGGCGGATTATCAAGCCTTCTTGGCCGAGATTACCGACCACCGCGCAGGCAGCCACAACATTGTGCACGCAGATCATGTTGCCGATTGCTCCGCCCACTACCTGCAGTGCCATGACCAGTGTCCGCGAAATGCCGAGCGTTTCGGCAATGGAATGCTGGAAACCGCCAAACAATATGTTGGAGACAGTGTTGCTGCCGACAATAAAGGCCCCCAAAACCCCCACAAAGGGAGCGATCAAGGGCCAGGCTGCACCGAAGACTTGGGCTGTAAAGGTAGACATGGTAATCAACATGCTGTCATAGCCCGCGAGGTTGACATTCGATTGGACGAGGATACGCACCATGGCGATGGCAAAAACCAAGGCGATGCTGGCTGGAATCAGCTGCTTGATAGTGGTGCGCCATGCCTGCGATACTTCCGCGCCCTTCATTTTGTGTAACCATATCGTTAGGATAGCTACGAATACAAACGGCAGAATGCCGGGACTCCATAGCGGCTGCAGACTATAGTTTACCCCTTGTTCGCCAAGGATGCCTGCCCAGCGGATAGTCCAATTGCGTAGGGGTCCGGAGAGCCCGAAGGCCGGTAGCCGGCTGACAACTAAGATAGCGCCAATCAGCACATACGGTAACCATGCCAAAAAGAGCGGCATGTGAGCCTTGCCACCGTTGTCCTTGCTTTGGATTTGCGCCTCGCCCCACTCCTTGTCCCATTGCTTAGCGGGGGCAAAGTCCCATTTCTTCTTGGGGATCAAGAACCCATTCTTCGCGGCTAGCACGACTAACATGAGCCCGATCAGTGCGCCGACAAGAGACGGCAGTTCGGGACCAAAGAAGTACGCCATGATTAGGTAGGGCACAGTGAAGGCCAACCCGGCAAATATGGCGAACGGAGCCGCCTCAAGTCCTTCCCGATAGGACTTGTTCTTGCCGAAAAACCTGGTCATGAGCGAAACTGTGAACAAAGGCAGGAATGTGCCAAACACCGCGTGAATTATCGACGTCCACACACCTACTTCAGCTAGGTAGCCAGTCATTTGGGCGTCGGGGATTAACCCTGCTACTGCGGACCTTACTCCGAGTAAAATCGGTGTCCCGACTGCCCCAAAGGACACAGGCGTGCTGTTGAAGATGAGCGCGATTGATGCTGCCGCGAGCGGCGGGAAGCCTAAACCGACAAGTAGCGGTGCCGCTAGAGCAGCGGGTGTCCCAAACCCGGCAGCACCCTCGACAAAGGCGCCAAACATCCAGCCGATAATAATCGCCTGTACGCGGCGGTCCTCTGAAATGCCGTGGAAGCCCTTGCTTATGGATGCCATGGCCCCACTGTTCTTTAGTGTGTTGAGCAAGAGAATGGCCCCAAACACAATGATCAGCAGGTTAAACGCACTTAACGCACCCTCGATACTCGCGGCGACGATGCGTATTGGTTCCATTCGCCAAACTAAAAGTCCGAGCACTACTGCTCCTGCCCACACGACGGGCATAGCTTTCTTTGCCGGCCAGTTGAAGCTGGCCATCAGAACGACCGTGGCGAGGACTGGTAAAAAGGCTAACAGCGCTAGAAATCCAAGCATTCTACTTTCCCCTCCTTCGATTTGTGTCTACTCCGCAGCGTTTCCGGCAGATGACGACAACTTCTGCGCCACACCCCACCCCCAAAGACAATTTGCTGGATGGTCAAGTCATATGATGGTCAGACCAGCTGATATGTGTTTCGACGTAAAATAATCTATTCCTTCTGAGTTGCGCATTTAGTTGCAAATTTTATTAACTAATGGGGGCTGCCCTGTGTCAACCCAATGCAACTAAGCGACTACTTGTACGTATCAATACGTATACAGAACGGGAGGGAGAGCATATGCGTACTCGACTTTATCGTAGCCGTAGCCAACGCATGTTACTGGGGGTGTGTGGCGGAGTAGCGGAGTATTTTGACGTTGATCCGACCGTAGTGCGATTAGCGGCCGTGGTCTTAGGCTTGTTCGATGGGCTAGGACTGCTCGCTTACATCGCACTGGCGGTGATTCTCCCTACTGACGAGAGCTCTGATGTCCACAAGAAGTCAGGCACCGTACCCAAAGGCACCGCGGCTACCACAGCAGCCACCTTGGAACGCACAATTGACGGGCTTGAGCGCGCCGTCTTAGACG
>CAYGHR010000143.1:0-2795 GCA_964349715.1 uncultured Peptococcaceae bacterium | reverse complement strand
GCGCGAAAATCGGTGGGCTGCAAACAGGAGAGCCGCATGTGCATCAAGAATAATCCTAGATGGGGGCTCCTGTTCCCCCGATGACCGAGAAAGGAAGATGAGAGTGAAAGTTTCAGTGCGCTGCTTGGCGCTGCGTGATGTCGCAGCAGATGCGATAGTGGTGGGAGTGTATGAGGGGACGAGTCCGCTGACAACCGAAGCCGTAAGTGTCGACACGTGGTGCGGCGGGTTGCTGTCTCAACTTGTTGGCAAGGGTGAAATTACAGGCAAACTAAATGAAGTGGTGACGGTTTACACTCCCAGCCAGAGCGTGGGGAAGGTGATAGTAGTGGGTCTTGGCCCTGCCGAAAAGCTCGATGGCGAAAAATTACGCCAAGCGGCAGCTAACGGCATAAAAGCGGCGGCCAAGGGCAAGACCAAAACAGTTGCTTCTTTTGTCTTCGGGGCAGGGGCCTCGCCGGTAGCCCTACTCGAAGCGGCGGCATCCATTGCCGAGGGGGCGGTGCTGGCAAATTACAGCTATGAAGTCCTAAAGAGCAAGCGCGAAGGAAAGACGTTGGCCGAGTTGATTCTGGTATGTGCCGGGCCCGAGGCGCTGTGCATGGTAGAGCAGGGCATCAAGCGTGGCGTGGCCATGGCCGAAGCCGCTAACCTCGCGCGCAACCTCGTCAATGCCCCCGCAAACCACATGACTCCTACCCACATGGCGGAAATGGCGCAGCAAATAGCCGCCGAGTGCGGCCTACAGTGCGAAATATTAGAGCGATCGGACATGGAGCGCCTGAAGATGGGAGCTTTGCTTGGGGTAGCCCAAGGGAGTGCCGAGTCGCCCAAGTTGATCGTTTTGCGCTACGACGGCAACCCAGGCGGCGAAACAATGGCCTTTGTCGGCAAGGGACTCACTTTTGACAGCGGCGGCATATCTATTAAGCCTGCCGACGGTATGCACTTAATGAAGAACGATATGGCGGGCGGCGCAGCGGTGCTTGGCGCGATGCAGGCCATCGGACGCCTAAAGCCGCGGGTAAACATCCTAGGCATCGTGCCTGCCACGGAGAACATGCCTTCCGGCGGGGCTCTTAAGCCCGGCGATGTAATTACCGCCATGACCGGGAAAACAATCGAGATCATCAGCACAGATGCCGAAGGCCGCCTCATTCTCGCCGACAGCGTGGCCTATGCAGTGAAACTTGGGGCCAAGAAAATAGTGGACATCGCTACCCTGACTGGGGCTTGCGGCGTCGCGCTCGGCAGCGTGTACTCGGCACTGATCACCAATTGCGACCGGCTGGCGCAAGACCTACAGGCGGCCGCGGCCACTACCGGCGAGCGCTTTTGGCCCATGCCCAACCACGACGAGTACCGCGAGATGATCAAGAGCCCGGTCGCCGACATCAAGAACAGCGGCGGTCGCATGGGCGGGGTTATGACCGGAGGGCTCTTTATCGGCGAGTTCGTGGGCGAAACGGCTTGGGCACACTTAGACATTGCCCCCACCGCCTTTACGGAGAGCGAAAAGCACTATCAGCCCAAAGGGGCTACAGGGGTCGCCACCCGTACGTTGGCTGCCCTGGCGCTACTTTGGGGCGCTAACAAGTAGCGGGGCAAGCAAGCGATGAAATTCGTATCTTGGAACGTCAACGGCCTGCGCGCCTGCGTAGGCAAGGGCTTCTTGGAGTATTTTGCGGACATGCGGGCCGACTTCTTTTGTCTGCAGGAAATTAAACTACAGGCCGGCCAGATAGAGCTTAACCTCCCCGGCTACCTGCAGTACTGGAACTACGCCGTCAAGAAAGGGTATTCGGGGACAGCGATTTTTGCCAGGCACGAGCCGCTGTCAGTGCGCTACGGTCTTGGCTTGGCCGAGCACGACACTGAGGGCCGCGTGATCACGCTGCAATACGACGACTTCTATCTGGTCACCGTGTATACCCCTAACTCGCAGCCCGAACTAGCTCGCCTTGGCTACCGCATGGAGTGGGAGGATGCCTTCTTCGCCTATGTCCAAGCGCTTAACAACAGTAAGCCGGTCATCTTGTGCGGCGACCTAAATGTAGCGCACCAAGAAATCGACCTCACGCATCCGGCCGCTAACCGCCGCAACGCCGGCTTCACAGACGAGGAAAGGGTCAAGTTTTCCCGCTTGCTGGAGGCGGGCTACACAGATACTTTCCGCCACCTTTATCCCCACACTAGGGAGGCCTACACTTGGTGGTCATACATGATGAAGGCGCGCGAGCGCAACATCGGCTGGCGCATAGACTATTTTGTCGTAGCTAACAGCCTAGCCCAGAGGATAGACGGCAGCGAGATTCACGCCCAGGTGCTCGGGAGCGACCACTGCCCGGTACTCCTGAAGCTCCTTCCCTGACGCCTCCACCCCCCTTGTTGCGTGCAAGGGGGGAACATGCTATTCTAATGATAATGAGAATTAATATCAGGGAGCGTGTGGCATGTCAGTAGTCCTAATCGGCGGTCACGACCGCATGCATGAGCTGTACCGCGATGTCGGGCGACAAATGGGGCACAACGTCAAAGTATTTACCCATATGACTGCGAAGTTCGAAAAGTGCATTGGCTGTCCGTGCGGCATCGTGCTCTTTACCAACACCGTCTCGCATTGCATGGTAGGCATAGCAGTAAAGGTGGCTAAGAAAAGGGGCATTCCGCTTGTGCGCGCCCATAGCAGCAGCAGGGACTCTCTTGTGGCGGCGTTACAGGAACTCACCACCTCGTAGGCCTTTGCCTAGGTGCCATTAAGCCCCGAAACTGCTATACTTGGCCTGTAGGAGGTG
>CAYGHR010000142.1:1844-2936 GCA_964349715.1 uncultured Peptococcaceae bacterium | reverse complement strand
ATTCCACACCTATTATGCCACAGCGCGCCGGTTTTTCAAGTAACAGAAGAAATCGCCGCCCTGTCGGGCGGCGTGTAGTTGGGCAGTCCTCACTAGCAGTTGCGTCGCGCGAGATTAGGTGGCTTTCGCGAAACTCTTCACGACAGTATCCACTAGCTCGCCTACATAGTCTACCGCAGTGCGAATGGCAGCCGGGTCACCCATTTCTACCCCCGCCATGCGCGCTAACTCCACCGGCGGTTTAGCTCCACCTGTCTTAAGCACCTCTAGCCACTTGTCGATTACCGGCCGGCCCTCTTCCTTAATTGCCTTGGCCACCGCCGTGCCTATAGTCAGCCCGGCCGAATAGCTATAGGGATAAAGGCCCATGTAGAAGTGCGGTTGGCGCATCCAAGTAAGCCGCGCACCCTCGTCGATGGTCACCTCGCCGCCCCAGAACTCCTCTAAGATTTCGCCCTGCACCCGGCTCAGCACGCTCGCGGTAATGGGCTGACCCTTCTCCGCCAGTACGTACGTGCGCCGCTGCAGCTCGCCCTCAATTAAGTGGCGAACAAAGTTGTGGTGGTAAGTCATGAGGAGCTGCATCGCCAGCCACCTGTGCAGGCGTGGGTCGCTCGACTGTGCGGCAATGTAGTTGCCCACCAACAGCTCGTTAATGATCGAGGGGGCCTCCGTAAAGAACACCGAGCCACGCACATTAGACAGCCGCTGGTAGCGCATAGCCAGCACGCCGTGCCCCGCATGGCCGATTTCATGCGCTAAGACCAAGGCTCCCCGCATATTATCCGCCCAGGTAACTAAAATGTAAGGGTGCGCGTCCGGCACGCCGTAGCAAAACGCCCCGGTGGACTTGCCCACATTGTCCGCAAGGTCAATCCATCTGTTGTTAAGGCTGTCCCCTACAATCGCCGCATACTCGTCCCCCAAAACCGCCAGTCCCTTCTGGATTACCTCGGCGGCCGATGCATAAGTCGTGGCGGGGCTAAAATCCGGGTCAAGCGGCGCCTCAATGTCGCAGTAGAGCATCTCTTTAAGCCCCAGCAGCTCCTTGCGCAGCTTAGCATATCGCCGCATATGCGGGGCAATCTCTTT
>CAYGHR010000142.1:0-1744 GCA_964349715.1 uncultured Peptococcaceae bacterium | reverse complement strand
CCTTCGCTGTCCTTGATGTCGGCAAACGCCATGTCGGCGGCCTTAGAGCGTGTGTAAACTAAGTAAGGCGACTGCAATACCTCGCCTAGCGCGGCTAAAGTCCGCTCGGTCTCCGGGCCCAACACATGCGGCTTTTCGTCGACCATGCGCAGCACCGTGCGTGCGAAGCTCTTGAGAGCCTCGGATTCCTCAAGATAGCCCTCCAGCATACCCGGTGGCAACTCCAAAGCCTCCGAGCGGATAAAGGACATGGCCGCTTGCGCCTCGGCCCCCAGTGACTGCGCTCGCCCCATGGCGGCTTGGTTGGCTGGGTCCGTGCCGTCGCCTGAGAGCGCGAGCGAGGCATAGGCGATAACCCGGTGCAGGCGCTTTTGCAGCAGCTCGGCCGCCTCTAGGCATTCCGCGAGCGCGTCGGCCCCGTTCGACAACTTCCCCTTAAACCGCCCCATCCCCGGCAAGTCGCGCGCAATTGCGGCGAGCTCGCCTTCCCACTCCGCCTTAGTCGCGAAGATATCAGCGAGGTTCCATGTAAGCTCTGCGGGCACCTCGGCCCTAACTAGCCTTTTCTTCATGTGTTTACCCCCCATTTCGATTCGGCGCAGTGCGCCTTCCGGTCTGCCAACGCGTGTGGCTTTCCACTCTCCACTTTTCGCCGCGGCGCGGGCGTTTTCCTTCTGCTAGCGAAGGACGTTTCTCGTAGCTTTCTCTGGTAAGGAAGCAGCGGAATAGGTACAATACAAGTGACAAGCGAGAATCTAGGAGGAATGTTTGTGAAAAAAATACTCATTACGGGCGCGCTTGGGCAGATAGGCACCGAGTTAGTAGTCTCCATGCGGAAGATTTATGGCACAGGAAACGTCATCGCCAGCGACATCCTTCCCTCCCCACCGGCCGGAGAGCTTACAGCCGGGCCTTATGTCGTTGTAGACGTCACTGCTCCCCAGCAAATAGCAGATGTCGTCAAGCAGCACGGCATCAACCAGATAGTGCATCTCGCCGCCATTTTGTCCGCTACGGGTGAAGCCAAGCCAAAACTCGCTTGGGATGTCAACATGAGCGGGCTCTTTAATGTCCTAGAAGTCGCGCGCGAAACCAAGGCCGCCGTCTTTACCCCAAGCTCTATCGCCGCCTTCGGCCCCACCACCCCTCCCGATAAAACCCCGCAAGATACCATCCAGCGGCCAACCACCATGTATGGCGTGACCAAAGTTGGCGGCGAGCTCTTGTGCGATTACTATTACCTTAAGCATGGCGTAGATACCCGCGGCGTGCGCTTCCCCGGCCTTATCTCTTACGTAGCGCTCCCCGGTGGCGGCACCACAGACTACGCAGTACATATC
Organism: uncultured Peptococcaceae bacterium; assembly: GCA_964349715.1. Classification (GTDB taxonomy): domain Bacteria; phylum Bacillota; class UBA994; order UBA994; family UBA994; genus UBA994. The sequence continues at coordinate 404 of CAYGHR010000142.1, read as the reverse complement.
TATTACGAAGCCTTAAAGCACAAGCACTACGCCTCCTACATTGGCAAAGGCACGTTCATGGATATGATGTACATGCCGGACGCGCTTGATGCCATTACCGCACTTATGGAAGCTAACCCAGATAAACTAATCCACCGCAATGCCTTTAACGTCACGGCCATGAGCTTCGACCCCGAGCTGTTAGCGGCGTCTATCCGCAAGTACATCCCTGAGTTTTCGCTCTCCTACAAGGTGGACCCGGTCCGGCAAGGTATAGCCAACTCCTGGCCAAACTCGCTTGATGACACGGCCGCCCGCGAAGAATGGGGCTGGAACCCAAAATACGACCTCGACGCCATGACTAAGGATATGCTTGCCCAGCTGAAGATAAAGCTAGGCGCATGAAGCTGAAGCAAAAGGGACGG
>CAYGHR010000141.1:0-3072 GCA_964349715.1 uncultured Peptococcaceae bacterium | reverse complement strand
TCGTACTGGCCATGCGCCTGCATGCCGCCATCCTAGCCGCGGGTGTCGGCACACCGGTGGTGGGGTTGGCCTACGACCCGAAGGTGCGTGCTTTCTTTCGTGGCCTCGGGCTAGAGAGGGCAGTGCTACCGTGGGGAGAAGGGTTTCAGGGAGAGCACCTGCGAGAAGCCGTAAGTGAGGCCTTAGTTGAGAACCACGCGCAAAGGCATGCTACAGCAGAGGTCTTATCGCAAATGCGCGCTCGTGCCGCGCTGGCCGTAGATCTCGCGCTCGCACTCTGGAAAAGGAACTAAAGTCAGCCCTTGGGTTAATCGGCCGCGCCCCATAAGATGGGGGCGGCTTTTGCGCTGGTCGGCTAGAGGAGAGCTGCAAGGTGCCTACGGTAGTTGCCGAAAGAACGAGCGGGCGGCGGCCCTTGCCAGCAGATATCCATTGGACGGATGAATGCGCTGCCTAGGCACTGCGCAAACAGCTTCTAATCGGTCGTCTCCTGCACACTATGCTCTGACAGGAGTTCTACCAAAAGTTCTACCGTGAGCCAGCCAAAGGGGGCATAGACGGGCAGAACACAACGCCAAGGGTTTTTGGCCCTTGGCGCTTTGTTTTTTGGAAGCACTACCTTGCCTCTGAGGCTGTGACGCGCCAGTCAGCTTTGTAGGGGCATCTCGCCATTACGTGAAGACTTCACTACTGCCTAAACAATACCGCTTCTTCACTGAACCTACGCGCTGCAAAACGCAATGCCAGTGCGGCGGCTAGGGCACAGGTAAGGAATGTAGTCAGTATGTGGACTGGGGTAAGCACTCCCATGAGCAGCTCTTTGTTTAGCAATAAGTTGTTGACTACAGGGATAAAGAACATGTAGGCCGGGGTGTTGCCTAACGTGTAATTCTGTAGGAGCATCCAAAGCAGGATAGCTCCGATACCAAACGGGGCTTGTAGGGCCTGTGCCTCGCGCACTGATCTTCTTGGCAGGCTGAGCGCGATTTGTAGAGCCGCAAGTGGAGTAGCCATAAACAGAGTGCCGGCTAAAATGCCAAGCAGGTTTACTAACGGCAGTGGGAAGTTGGCCGAGCCATACATAAAGTGCGTCTGTAGGACCACACCCACTAGGAAGGCGATGAGCGAAAGCCATTGCGAGAACACAGAGGCGCACACGACAGCTAGATACTTCCCAACCACTAGGGACAGCCGAGCGACCGGAGCTGTCAACAGTAGTTCTAGTGTGCCTCGCTCTTCCTCTGCAGCCGTCAGGTCAACGGCCACATGTACGGCGCCTACCTCCCATATCACTAACAACATCGGCAAAATGTTGGCGAGGCTGGCAGTGACGCCAGAGGGGTCCTGTTGGCTCAATTTCAATAACCACTGGTCGGAGCAATGCAGGGTCGATGCCACGCCCTGCAAGTCTGCCGAAAACAATTGTCTCAGCGTAGTCGCCAATCGCCGAGGCTAGTCGTTCCCCCAGCAGCACTCCCTTCTGGTCAGCTGCGTTATAGCGCACAATTTGGCGAATTCATTATCCCATATTATAGCTCTATTGGCAATAGTATCACGTGCCAATGATAGTGTCGCGCGACACTAAAGGGCCCCTTCCTGCAGGAGGATGGGGCCAAAATGCTTGCCGCGAAATCGGGTACGCCTACTGCTGGGTGTGCTTCCCCTGCAATAGAGCGTAAGCTCTGTTTAGTAGAGAATAAGCGTCGTCCGGTGCGCCTGTGTTTTTGAGAAGTCCCGCTCCGAAAGCTAATGTGTCAGCGGCATCCTTAAAGCGGCCGAGATGGCAAAAATCTGCGGCAAACTGCTCCACCCGCGCCAGGGCATCTTGTGGGTCGCGCAGGATGCGGCACTTCGCCAGCGCCCATTCGCTTTTTACTGTATCCCACTTGTCTAAGTGGGCACCGGCTGACTGCAGAAGGTTGTCTAGCGTCGACTCTAGGGACACGGTGTCTTGTAGCGGGGTTGTTTCTTTCGTGACGAGCAGCATTTCGCGATATGCCTTGCATTTAATGCTAATAGGCACGCCTGCAAGGGAAGTGATTTGTGCCAGTACCTGCTTCGCTTCTTCATGTTCACCCATCCGCACGCTACAAGTCATCACAGCGATCAGCGCTTCGGCCTGCATCTCGGTAAAACTGTGCTGCCCCGCCAGTGCTACGGCTTTACGGGACAGAGTAAGGGCGTTTTGCCACTGGCCTTGACGGAGCGAGCAGCTACACTCACCTAACAGAGCAAGAAGAGCCGCCTCATTTTTGGTATCGTCCACGCAGGTCTTAGCGTCCGCGAAAAACGAGCTCGCCTTCTTTACATCGCCTTTGGCAAAGTACGCGCACCCGATCATGTAGTGCGTTAAGGCCTTTGCCTCGCACTCTTCACTGTCGCAGAGGAGGTTGACCGCATCTACGCCTAAGGAAATTGCCTGGTCCATATACCCGGCTTGATACAACGCAAAGGCAGCCGCATACCTACACTCCCAAGCTTTGCGCGTTTGCTTGGATCTAACGTATGCGTCGGAGGCCAAAGTATAGGAGAGTGCCGACTGGAGTATTGCGCCGACAGACAGCAGAAGCTCGCCCTGCGCTTCGTGGTAGAGTGCCCTGATATGCGTCGGCATGTTCTCGGTGCATGCACCCTTAACCATAGACAAGAGCTCTCTTGCCTCCACAACCTTGCCCACAGCCAGCAGTCCTTTGGCTTGATTGAGGGTAATCTCTAGCCTTTGCTTAGCTTCGTCTAAGGGACCCGGCAGAAAATAGGAGAGCGGCTCGGCTAGTTTTTCGGCTATCAACTTCAGGTTATCTGCCGAGGGCTTTATTCTGCCGAGTTCGATAGCGGAAATGTAGGTTCGAGAGGCGATGTCTTTGGCCAAGGTGGCCTGAGTCATGCCGCGCGCTTGCCGAGCTTCCCGTATTCGTAGACCAATCATCGCCTCACCCCATTCGTCTTCACTGTGTGCCGGATATCTTTCGTCGCTAAAGGCCGTATTCCTGCATCCTTGCGTGTGGTCGGAGCCACATTTAGAAATCAGTTGCGGTGGGAGTTTGGTTTCTTAAGACCTCTGCGGATTTTAGA
>CAYGHR010000140.1:1551-3097 GCA_964349715.1 uncultured Peptococcaceae bacterium | reverse complement strand
TGTGAGGGGCGCGAGGGCGCGAGCCCTCCGCCTACTCGACAGCCTTTTGCTTCACGACCCCCTTTGTTTCCAAAAAGGAAATTCAAGAGATAAAGAGAACAACATACTCGAGGCGGCATGCGCTCAAAACAAGGGGTTTTGCGGTCAGGAATCTTCTGTAATGGGTGAGTTTATGGACATAGAGAGAATCCTCGCTTGGGGCGAGGCGAAAATGAGATTTGCCAATGACGCGCCGCTTGAGCCGGGGTATCGTTACTACCACGGGCTTAGGGTGGCACGACTTGCTGTCGAGCTGGCACAGGCTATGCAGCTTCGCATCGACCCAGATGTTCTGTTTGTGGGGGGCTTTTTGCATGACGTCGGCAAAGCGGGGTATAACGGCCCAGACCATGGCCCGCGGGGGGCAGAGCTAATCCGCGCCGAGATAGCCCATCTCTTTAGCGCCGATGAATTAGACGGGGTAACAGCAATTGTGGCTAATCACTACATGCGCCCCAACAGCCACCACTTTGCCGGGCGGGAACGACCTGTCTTGGCGGCGGAAGTGCTGTTAGTACAAGACGCCGATTTGATCGACCACTTTGGCAGCAACGGCATTTGGTTGGCTTTTCACTGGTCCGCGCATCATGGCCGCAATCAACAGGAGAGTCTAGATTTTTACCACGGTCAAGATGTGTCTTGGCGTCGTGAAGCTTTAGAATCAGTCAACTATGAGTTAAGCCGGGACGAAATCGCATCGCGCATGGACCGCGCCGCGCAGTTTATGTCTTTCTGGCAGATAGAGGAAAAGGGCGAGCTGACGGCGGCAATGGAGCGCAGCCGCGCGCGTCGTGAGGGACGCTTGGGAGAGACCGCTTTATGAAATCGATTGCTTTCGTGGATTTAGAGGTGCATGCGAAGGAAGGGACTGTGCTAGACATCGGGGCGACTAACGACAGGGGTAGCGTACTGCACACCAAGTCGCTCCGTGAGCTCGCCGCATTCTTACCGGGGCATGAGTTTATCTGTGGCCACAACATCCTGGCGCACGACCTCAAGTACATGCAAACAGCACTCAAAGAACTCCCTGCGCTGCGCTGGAACGCCATTGATACGTTGCTGCTTTCGCCGCTCCTCTTCCCCAAGAAGCCTTACCACGCCTTAGGTAAGGACCAGAAGCTCTATGCCGATGAGCTCAACAACCCGTTAGCTGATGCCTTAAAGGCCAGAGACTTGCTCTATGACGAACTAAATGCCTTTCACAAGCTAGATGCCGCAACCCAGCAAATCTTTTTTGGCCTACTCGGGCTTACCAAGGAGTTTGGCGCCTTCTTCCGCTTTATCGATTTCCGGACGACCGGACCATCTTTATCGACGCTCATCCACGACACCTTCCGCGGCGAAATCTGCGCGCACGCACCGCTCGACCACCTCGCGGCCACACATCCTATCCCGCTCGCCTACGCGCTGGCGATAATCAGCGTCAAGGACCGCTTTTCGATTACACCCCCCTGGGTACTGCATCAGTACCCCACAACCACAGCGGTGCTGAACTCGTTGCGCCATA
>CAYGHR010000140.1:0-1451 GCA_964349715.1 uncultured Peptococcaceae bacterium | reverse complement strand
GGCCTGACCGTCGTCATCTCGCCTTTGCAGGCCCTGATGAAAGACCAAGTCGACAACTTAGAGCGCATCGGTATCATGGACGCAGTCACCATCAATGGCTTGTTAGACCCCATCGAGAGGGCGAAGTCATTTGAGCGCGTGGAAGACGGTTCGGCCTCAATCCTTTATATTTCACCGGAGTCGCTGCGCTCTCGCAGCGTCGAGCGCTTGTTGCTCGGCCGCAACATAGTGCGTTTTGTGATTGACGAAGCCCACTGCTTCTCCTCTTGGGGGCAGGATTTTCGCGTGGACTACCTGTATATAGGCGAGTTCATTAAGAAGCTGCAGGCAGACAAGCAGGCGACAGAAGCTATCCCCGTTTCGTGTTTTACGGCCACAGCCAAGCAAAGGGTTATAGACGAGATCCGGCAATATTTTAAGGACAAGCTCGGACTTACCCTCGAGGTCTTTGGTGCCAAAGTGGCGCGCGAAAACCTGCGCTACCATGTGCTCGAGCAACCCGAAGCGGAGGGCAAGTATCTAGAACTGCGACGCCTTGTGCAAAAGGGGTGCCCGACCATCATCTATGTATCCACGACCAAAAGGGCCGAAGACCTGGCAGAGCGACTATCTGCCGACGGTTTCCCCGCTGCGCCCTACCATGGCAAGTTAGAGGTTAAGGATAAGTCTGCCAGCCAAGACGCTTTTATGGCAGGTGTAGTATCCATTATGGTGGCTACGTCCGCCTTTGGCATGGGAGTAGACAAAAAAGACGTAGGACAAGTCATTCATTACGACATACCGGATTCGCTCGAAAATTACATGCAGGAGGCAGGGCGAGCGGGTCGGGACGAGCAGATTAAGGCGGATTGCTATGTCCTTTACCGCGAGGAGGACCTAAACAGTCACTTCGTCCGCTTAAACCAAAGCAAGTTGCATGTCAAAGAAATACAGCAGGTGTGGAAGGTTATACAGAATCTCACCCGCAGGCGCAAAACCGTGTCGCAAAGCGCGATGGAGATTGCGCGTCTCGCGGGGTGGGACGATCAAATGATTGACGTTGAGACGCGAGTGCGCACCGCCATTGCGGCCCTAGAGCAACGGAAGTTCGTCAGGCGGGGGCAGAACGCGACGCGCGTTTTCGCTAACAGCATTATGACCCGCACGGCACAGGAGGCCATCGAAAGAATCAGCCAATCCAATAGGTTTGATACCGCCGAGCAACAGGATGCCAATAGGATTATTAGCAGCCTTGTCAAAGCCTACTATCGCGCGAAGGGTGCCGGAGAAGAATCCCCTTCTACTGAAGTTGACGACATGGCTGACCGCCTAGGCCTAGCTAGAGAGCGCGTCATCGCCATAGTCAATCTCCTGCGCGAAGAGGACCTGCTCGCCGACGACAGGGATCTTTCGGTGACCATAAAAGTAGGTGACCAAGGCAAGCAGTCGCTAGCAGTCCTGAAGCGTTTTGC
>CAYGHR010000139.1:0-3121 GCA_964349715.1 uncultured Peptococcaceae bacterium | reverse complement strand
AACCGTCTCGCGGCCACCGTCTTTTTGTTTGAGAAAGTCGCTTTTCGCCATAAGCTCCTCTTGCGCCGATTTTTCGCGCTCTAATCGCCCTATCTCGTTCTCGAGTGCGGCTGTGTTTGCTTGTCTGGCCTTGGCCCCCTCTGCTTTGCGCGCCGCAGGAGCAATGCTAGTGGCCTTAGGACTCAGGAGACTCTGTCGCCAATCGCTGTAGTTTTGCCGGTGGTCGACAATCTTCCCATCAAGAAACTGCCACACGCGCGTAGCCACTTTGCCAAGAAAGTATCGGTCGTGGGAGACAAAGAGTACGACTCCCGCAAACCCCAGCAACGCGAGTTCGAGCACTTCCCTACTTTCAATATCTAGGTGGTTCGTAGGCTCGTCGAGGACCAAGACATTAATCGGTGAAAGCAGGAGTTTGGCCAGACTCAAACGGTTACGTTCACCGCCTGACAGTGTCTCGACACCCTGAAACACCATGTCACCCTTAAAGAGGAACCGCGCCAGATAGTCTCGCGCCTCCCACTCCGACAAGTGGGTGAAACTTAGGGTTATTTCTTCAAGCACCGAGCGCATGGGATGTGTGACGCGCAGTTCCTGGTCAAAGTACCCGACACTAACCCCAGCCCCCCAGCGCATGTTACCGCGGTGGGGGATTTCTCCTATTAGGGCCCTAAGAAGCGATGTCTTGCCGCTCCCATTCGGACCTAGGAGCGCTATGCGCTCCCCGCGGCGAACCTGTGCCGAAAATGGCGCAAACAGCATTGCGCCGTCGTACCCGACTTCTACATCAAGCAGATCTAAGACATCGCGGCCGCTCCGCTTGTGCTCACTTATATGCAGCCTCAGGCTTGTTTTCCCTTGTGGCTTCGCCATCGCCTTTCTTCCCAAACGGTCAAACTTCTTCTCCCAGCTCTTCGCAATTGTAGCGCGCGAACCGGCACGATAGCGATTCACTAACTGCTTTATCCGCCGCATTTCCTCTTGCTCGCGCTCATAGCTCGCACTCCCGAGGGCTAGGCGCTCGGCCTTCAAGGCTCGGTACTTGCTGAAATTGCCAGGATACTCTGTTACTCGGTGGTTTTCAAGTTCAATACAGCGCGTCACTACTCGGTCCAGAAAATGGCGGTCGTGGCTGACTAACAACACCGCTCCTCTATATGAAGGCAAAAAGCCTTCTAACCACTCCACCGCAGCCAAGTCCAGATGATTAGTCGGTTCATCCAGCAAGAGGACTTCCGGCTCTTCCAGCAAGGCCTTAGCCAGTGCGGCCCTCACCTTTTGCCCGCCGCTTAAGAGCTCGACATTTAGCTTGAGGTCACGTTCGCTAAAGCCAAGCCCAAACAACACGGAGCGAACCTTAAAGTCAAGCTCATAGCCCCCTGCGGCCTCAAACCGCTGCGTCATCTCCCCGTAGCGGCAGAGCAGTCTGTCTAGGTTTCCGGCTGCACTCATCTGCACTTCCAGCGCTCTTATTTCCCGCTCTAACAGGTGGATGTCGGCAAACACCTCGGTAACAGCCTCCTCGAGGCTCCTGCCTAACGGCAAGGCGGGGTCCTGCGCCAGATAGTGCGTCCTCGCTCCGCCGTGCAACACAACAGCCCCTTCATCAGGCTGCAGTTTGTTGTTGATGACTTTTAAGAGCGTGGTCTTGCCGCACCCGTTGCTGCCAAGCAAGGCGACCTTCTCTTTGGTGCCAATCGTGAAGGCAACTGCGTCAAGGACAAGTTTGTCTAAGTAGTACTTTGTGACGTCCCTTACAACGAGTACTGACATATCATCGCCTCATACGTTCTTCTAGTGGGTGGCATAAGTAATAGAAGACACCCGCGCTGAGTATATAGAGTGCGGCTGTAAAAAAATAAGGAAAGTTGTAGCTGTAGATCTCCATCCAGCGTCCGCCAATGCGCGCACCCAAGGCCCAGCCGATAGTCCAGGTCATGCCGACGAGGCTGCTGAGGGTGGCCCGCTCGGAAGGCGCGGAGACTTCCATGTTAAACTTACTGACTAGCGGCATGCTCGCGTTCATTAGTGCGGAGCGAAACCACGCCGCCACCGCACCTACCCATAGGCTGTTCGTCAGGGCAATGGTAAGAAGCAAAGGCACAGAAAGGATACGCGTGTAGACAGCTGCCTTCACCGTCCCAAGGCTCCTATCAAGAAATGGTGCACCAAGTATAGCTATGGTCGTCGCCAACGACATTACGGAGAATATGGTGCCCACCTGTGCCGCCGAAGCTCCTAGGTGGCGAGCAAAGTAGACGTTTAGGAAAGGGATAATCAGGCCGGCACCTAACCCAAGTATTGCCTCGGGAACAAGGAGTCTGAACATCAAGTCTCTAGACGGCAAGATAATGCGCATGGGTTGGGCACGGCGCTCTGCGCGCGACATGCGCCTTTCCTGTAGCATGCTGTAGGGAACAATAGACAGCCCCAGGAGAAGCAGGGCCGAGAACAAGGTCAGGCGATAGGCCAACAGCGAGTCAGGCGCGCCGCCCATTAGGCGCCCGAACATAAGGGGCATGGCGCCCCCAAGAAAGCTACCTAGGACTCCGCTGATTGTCCATGTCGCCGCATTCACACTAAAGAGATGGGCGCGCTCTTCTCCGGTGCTGTTTTCCGCCAGAAAGGGCGATGTCGAAACCATGAGCATGGCACCCCCGGTACCCCCCACTAAGGCCGAAAGAATGACAAAGCCGGGGGTTGGTCGGGCCACCAGCATCAACTGTCCAAGGAAGCCGAGCATGGCCCCCACAACTACAAGGCGCCTGCGGCCGAAGCGGTCGCTTAACATGCCCGCCGGGAGAGCAAATATGGCGTTACTGAGCGAGGACACCGCCACCATGACCCCAAGGAAGTCTGCGTCAAGCCCGGCCTGCAGCAAAAACAGGTTGCCCAATACGCCATACACCTGCTGGTAAAGGGCCCCTAACAGCCCAGCCAAGAGAAACAGTCTAGCGTTGCGACTGAACGCTTTAATGCGCGCGATGTAATCAAGCAATGCGCTCAAGTCCCTTCACTCCTCTTTGGCCTTATCAACCTCCTTAGTGTATCGAAATTACCCCCGGATGCCAAGTAGCGCCCGTCTATCCGGTAAGGGAAGGTGGCCGCTATGGTCGATCGG
>CAYGHR010000138.1:0-3135 GCA_964349715.1 uncultured Peptococcaceae bacterium | reverse complement strand
AGATTGGCCGCCCCTTCACACGGCGGAACCTGCGAGACAAACACCTTGCACGCAGGCACCCTGCCTTGCAGCGCCTCGGAAACGTGTGCTACATACGTCGCGTCGCGAAAACAACCGCCTACCAATGCGATGCGCGGCGCGTCGAGCGACAAGAGAGCACTCACCTTTGCCGCACGCTCGGCGAGTGACTCCGCTTGTTCCCGGAGAACCGCTAAAGCCAGCTCGTCTCCCGCCCCGGCGGAGGAAAACACCAACTGCGCTAGGGCGGCAATGTCCGTAGTCGGCATACTCGTCAGGCAAGGTATTAGGTCGCGGGGAGTAGCGAGGGAGTGTTTAATCATAAAGCGCAGCAAGAGGGTCGATCTTTCGCTGCGCAATCCCTCGTGCAGCCGTATGGCTTGGCGTGCAGCAGTTAAGGCTATTGCATACGCGCCACCTTCGTCTCCCAGCAGTGCACCCCACCCGCCAAGTCCTATGTAGAGGGAGCCGTTCTTGCCCAGGCAGTTAGAGCCAGTGCCGGCAATAATCACGATGCCGTTCTTGCCTGCATGGGCCGCAGCTAGGGCGATTCTACTATCTTCGATGACCATGAGGGGCATGGCGGGCCACAGCAGCTGCAAGGCCGAGCGCGCCGCGCGTTGGTCCTCGACCCGGCCCACGCCGGCAAGGCCTACACATACGCCGGACAGCTGTTCTACGTGCAGCGAAGCCTCAGTCAACGCAGCATGCAGCGCGGTGGGGACCGCATCAAGCACAGCCTGGGGGCCACCGGCCGAGGAGTAGTTGGCGGGGCCGCCGCTCCCCCTGCCCAGAACAGCTCCGTGGGCATCGGTAACACACGCTTCGGTCTTGGTGCCACCCCCGTCTATCCCGGCGAAAAAACCTGTCGTCACTGCCTCACCTTCCTGCTATACTGGAATCGACCGCTAGTCCAGTAATTCGCTTCTTACAGGCTGTACCCTGCCGCCGGTGACACTGCCAAACTACTTTCTTGTGTCAAGGACACGAGCCCTGTAAAGACACACATTAGGCCGAGGGGTGACCGCATGAAAGCTATCATAAACAGTGTATTGGTTCTAGATGACGCCGTGCTTGCGGGGCACAGCCTGATATTTGACGATAAGATAAGGGCCATCAGCAACCAAGCGTCGCTGTCGACCGGTCAGTTTTCTAAAGTGATCGACGCTGAGGGGTGTTTTGTCGCGCCCGGGTTTATTGACATCCATGTACACGGCTTTGGCGGGGCCGACACCCTTGACGCGGGCGGCCTCGGCATCGCAAAAATGCGCCGACAACTCCCTGCCACCGGCGTGACGGCCTTTTTGCCCACCACCATCTCGCATACTCTCTCCCGCCTACAAGAGGCCCAAAGCCATATCCGCGCAGCAATGGCGGTATCATCGGGGGCGGCAGTGTTAGGCTGTCACTTGGAAGGCCCCTTCATTAGCGAGCAGGCTAGGGGAGCGCACGAAGCCCGCCATTTAGTCCGGCCTACGCAGGGCGTGCCGGCGGAATTTGGGGATGTACTCAAAATTGTCACGCTGGCACCCGAGCTTCCTGGCGCGGCGGAGCTAATAGCACAGTGTCTTAAGGTCGGCATTAAGGTTGCGATTGGGCACACAGCTGCCACGTACGAACAAGCGATGGACGCGGTGTCCGGCGGTGCCAGCCTGTTTACGCACGTCTTTAACGCCATGCCCCCGATGCATCACCGTGCGCCCGGCGCGCTTGGCGCGGCCCTCGACAGCGACGCCTATTGCGAGCTTATCGCCGACAACATCCATGTGCATCCCGCCATGCAAAGGTTGCTTGCGCGCGCTAAGCGCGCGGATAGAATCATCCTTATTACCGACAGCACCATGGCCGGTCTGCCGGACGGCACTTACGAGCTGCACGGGCAGGAGGTCACCGTGCAGGAGCAAGCAGTGCGGCTCTCTTCCGGGCAGCTAGCCGGCAGCGCCCTGACCTTGAACCGAGCCGTGCGAAACTTCATTGCCAACACAGGCCTTTCTTTACCCAAGGCGGTACGGCTGGTTACTGCGAACCCTGCGCGGTTGCTTGGCCTATCGCGCCGGAAGGGCGGGCTTGCCGTAGGTATGGACGCCGACATAACTATCTTTGACGATAACCTTGAAATCCGCCGCACTTTGGTCGGTGGTGAGTGTGAGTACAGCAAGTGAGCGCGAAGCAAACCCTTCAGAAGAGGAGGCCATCCATGAACCTAGCCAAATTCCCCCGCCGCAACTATTCCTACGGCCCGACTCCCATCGAGAAGCTCAGTCATTTATCCCGTGTCCTCGGCGGCCCGGAGCTCTACATCAAGCGCGACGACTTGCTTGGCCTAGCGGGCGGCGGCAACAAAACCCGCAAGCTCGAGTTTCTGGTGGCAGATGCCCTGCGGCAAGGAGCCGACACATTAATTACCTGCGGTGCAGTACAGTCAAACCACTGCCGCCTCACCCTAGCCGCGGCCGTGCGCGAAGGCTTGCGCTGTCGCCTAGTGCTTGAAGAGCGAGTGCCCGATAGCTACGACCAAAGGGCAGGCGGCAACAACTTCTTGTATCAACTGCTAGGCGTAGAGGGTATAAGCGTAGTACCGGGCGGCACCGACATGTCAGCCGCGATGCGGGCCGTGGCCGCCGACGTAGAGAAGTCAGGCGGTAAGCCATATATTATCCCGGGCGGTGGCTCCAATCCCGTGGGCGCCACAGGCTATGTGGCCTGCGCGCAGGAGATAAGCCAGCAGATGCTTGAGCAAAGCCAGGATTTTGACTACATCGTCGTCCCCAGTGGTAGCGGCGGCACCCATGCCGGCGTGCTGGTTGGCGTCTTGGGCACACACCTAAGTATCCCCGTGCTAGGAATCAACGTCAGTCGTCCCAACGCATTGCAGGAGAAGCTCATCTACGACCTGGCCGTCGCTACCGCCAGCCACGTCGGCTGCCCTGCGCCCGCGCGTGACGAAGTGCGCTGCTTCGACGGCTATGTCGGGGCAGGCTACTCTCGCCCCACGCCGGCTATGGCTGAGGCTGTAACACTCCTAGCCCGCACAGAAGGCATCTTGCTAGACCCTGTCTACACCGGCAAGCAGATGGCAGGGCTTATCGGCCTTGTGCGCGAAGGCTTTTTCTCTCC
>CAYGHR010000137.1:0-3140 GCA_964349715.1 uncultured Peptococcaceae bacterium | reverse complement strand
CTGCCAATGCGGCGTTGGTGCGAGAGAGCGGGGCAAGCGGGCTCTGCGTGGCGTCCGGGATTATGTGTGCCGCCTCGCCGCGTCAGGCGGCGGCAGAACTGCGAAGAATCAGTAACACTTGGAGGCGAGTGACGTGACAACCCAACTTGCCGCTGCCCGCAGCGGGCTGATCACAGCGGCCGTGGAGGCGGCTGCAGCATATGAACAGATGAGTCCCTCGGAGCTGTCGGCAAGAATCGCTTGCGGTGAGGCGGTACTGCCGTGCAACAAGCTCCGCCCTAAACAAAGACCCCTAGCCGTAGGCAAGGGGTTGTCCACGAAAGTTAACGCCAACATTGGCACCTCGGAAGCCTATCCCGATGCCGATGCCGAGCTAGTGAAGCTCGACGTTGCGCTGCAGGCAGGAGCGCACTCCATTATGGACCTGAGCACAGGCGGTGACATCGACGGCGTGCGCCGCAGGATTCTGGCGGATTGCCCGGTGATGGTGGGGACAGTGCCTATTTACCAGGTGCTCGTTGACGCCACCCGCCAGGGCAAGAATGTCACGGAGATCACTGCGGATGACATCTTTGCGGGGGTGGAGAAGCACTGCCGCGACGGTGCCGACTTTATTACCGTGCATTGTGGCGTCACCCGCGATGCTCTGGCTGCGCTCACGGACAAGCCGCGCGTCATGGGCGTCGTATCGCGCGGGGGGTCGTTTATGGCGGCATGGATGCGGCACCACCAAGCGGAAAACCCCCTGTATAGCCAATATGACCGTCTGCTAGCTATCGCCAAAGAATACGACGTGACCCTGAGCCTTGGCGATGGCCTGCGCCCGGGCTGCTTGGCGGATGCCACAGATGTTGCGCAGTTAACCGAGCTGATGGTGCTCGGCTCATTGGTCAAACGCGCGCGTGAGGCCGATGTGCAAGTGATGGTGGAGGGGCCCGGACATGTGCCGCTTAACCAAATAATCCCGAACATGCAGTTAGCCAACACTATCTGCCATAATGCGCCGCTGTATGTCTTGGGGCCGCTCCCGACGGATGTTTCACCCGGCTATGATCACATCACCGCTGCTATCGGCGGCGCGTTGGCAGCCGCAAACGGCGCGGACTTTCTCTGCTATGTAACTCCCGCCGAACACTTAGGGCTGCCGACGGCCGCCGACGTGCACCAAGGCGTAATTGCCACGCGCATCGCCGCCCATGCCGCTGATGTGGCCAAGGGCGTAAAGGGGGCTTGGGACTGGGACATGCAAATGTCACGCGCGCGCAAAGCACTCGACTGGCCGACGCAAGTGGCACTCGCCATCGACCCCGAGCGCGCACAAAGTCTGCGCCAAGCCCGAAACGCCACCGGGGAAGAATGCTGCAGCATGTGCGGGCAGTTCTGTGCTTACAAGTGACGTCGCGGCGTGGGGGAGTGGGCTTTGGCGAAGTGGTTGACAGTTGACGGTTCACAGTTGACGGTTGACGGGGTGCGAGGAGCCCTTTTCCCTTGTACCTTTCCACCTTCCTTGCTGAGAGCTGAGCGCTGAACGCCCCACGCCCCCGGTCATGATTCACGATTCATGATTCATGATTTCCCTGACTCCTGCAGCCCGCCGCCTTCGCAACAAGCGACGTGAAAATAGTTATCGTCTTTCGATAAAAATCTATTGCTTAACGATGCACCGCGTGCTACAATGGTCGCAATACGGTAAATGACCGGAAGGCGGGTATTGTGGTATGTGGGATGGAGATAAGTCGGTGTGGCTCAGCCAGTTGTGCCTCCTGCTATTTGCGGTGGTGCTGCTGGCTGTTGTCGCCTTTGCGCCAAGAATTGTCGATTGGTTTGTAAGGTTCTCCCGGGCAGGTCTAGCCGGCACCGAAGAGCTGTTCCTTGCCACAATTTACGCGGGGGCCGTGCCGGCGGTTCTCCTGTGGTACAGCCTGTTTTCTCTCCTTCGCCGCGTGGCCAAAAGGCAAATGTTCTGTGCGGAGAATGTTGCATCTTTGCGGCGGATCGCGTGGTCGTGCATAGTGGGCGCCCTCATCTGCGTTGTGTCCGCAAGTTACTACTTGCCTTGGCTGATGGTGGCTATCCCTGCCGCGTTCGTAGGACTGATTGTGCGTGTGGTCAAGAACGTGTTTGCCCTTGGCGTCGCTCTGCAGACCGAAGCCGACCTAACTGTCTAGGAGGAAGCAATATGCCTATTGTTGTCAATCTAGATGTAATCATGGCTAAGCGCAAGATTTCGTCAAACGAACTCGCCGCTAAAGTAGACCTGACGCCCGCCAACCTATCGATCTTAAAGACCGGCAAAGCTCGCGCCATCCGCTTTTCCACCCTAGAGGCCCTATGCGTGGCGCTCGACTGCCAGCCCGGCGACATTTTAGAATACCGTGAAGCAAAAGGCTCCGTCCCTTTTGCTTCACAAGAGAGGTGAAATCAGATGAAGCAAAAAGCTCCGTCCCTTTTGCTTCAGGAGCAGTGGTTTGCATTGGCCGCATTTTTGGTGGGGTTTGTTTTTTGGCGGTGGCTGATGGTAGTTATGGTCTTTGGGTTTCAGGGTTTCGGGGTGACGGTTTTCGCGCTGCTCTACGTAGCCGCCGTTAGCCTCTATTTCCACCGCGCCGGGATTAGGCAAAGCCGTGAAGCCAAACAATGGCTGGCCGTAGTACTCGCTACCGCCCTGTCTTTTGCCGTGTGGAGCGCGCCCAGCATTTCCCCATGGAGATTTGTGTTCTTGTTCGTCGCAGCAACATACTGGGTTGTGGTGGCTAGCGGCAATACCATCGCCGACGGCACCAGCGACTGGAGCGTGCGCGACTTCCTCGGCGGAGTTATTGCGGTGCCCATGGGGGGATTGGGGCTGCAGTATCGGGCACTTTACAGTATGCGTAAGCCCGGCTTCAGCGTGAGCGGGCGTTTCTGGTCGGCTATAGTAGGGCTTGGGTTAGGTCTGTTGGTGGTCGCAGTGGTGTCGCCGCTGCTTCTCGCCGCCGATGCGGGCGGGTTTAGAGTGATTGGGCAGTGGTTAAGCCGCTTCACAATTGACCTGCAGATTCCCGGGGTTGTATGGGTGCAACTGGTGCTCTCTGTCCCTACGGCAGCGTACATTTTTGCGCTTGTCGTTGGGAACGTGCACCGCGGCACAGAGCGGCGCG
>CAYGHR010000136.1:0-3141 GCA_964349715.1 uncultured Peptococcaceae bacterium | reverse complement strand
CGCGACAACCCAGGTAGCCAGCTAAGTCCGCCGCTACCGCAGCAACGGCCTGCCGTACTTGCACTGTATCAACATCTAACCACAGGTTCTTAATCTCCAGCAGCCCCTGCGGGCGGTGTGCTTTTAGCTCGATTCTGCCCACTAAGCTGCTCCCCAGCAAAACGGGCACAACGTAGTACCCGTATACGCGCTTGGCCGCCGGCACATATACTTCCCAGCGGTAGTGAAAGCCAAAGAAGTCCAGAAGGCGGTCGCGATCCCAGAGCAGGTTGTCTAGCGGGGCCACAAACACTGCGGTATCGTGGCTTAAGCTCTGAGGATTCTCTAACTCGGGCAAAAGCGACGCGTGGCAAAAATACTGCCGCTTTACTCCCTCAATCTGTATCGCAACTACCTCCCCTTGGGCGACAAGGCTCTTTAGTAAGCGCATGGCATTAGACTTAGGCGTCTCCAGCCACCCAAAACGAAAGAGGCTGGTTTGACTTAGGCCATAGGCTATCAAGAAGCGTTCCAACATGAAGCGGCGATAGTCCGCTTCATTGACCTCTTGCGCCAACAAGGGGGCGGGAACAACACGCTCCGGCAGGTCATAACGGCGGTGCTGGCCATCGCGGGACGCAATCATGACTTGTCCTGTATAGTGCAGATAATCAAGCGCTGCTTTCTCTGCCTTGGTCTTACTGACCGCCCCGTCCCACCAACCGTGCACCTTCGTGCTGGTGGCAAAGTCGCGTGACGCAGATGCCCCATTGTCACTAATAGCGCGCATTACTTTGTGAGCTGCAGCCAAAACCTCGGGCGTGGGCATATAGCGCGCGCGGATGAGCTGCATTTTGTAAGCTAAGTAGGGATAGTGCTCCATCGGCAGTACGCATAGCGCGTTGCACCAGCTTTCAAAGGCCGACCTGTGCACGTAGAGCTCGGCATCGAGCATCTCGGGGCGATAGCCATGTACCCTAGTAAACAGAACGTGATGGTGATTGCGCTCGTATACGTTAATGGGGTCGATCTGTACCGCGCCGAGAAAATCGATGGCCTGTGCTACGCCCTCTTGCCCCTGCCACGGCGACCCATGCGCCCTATATCGCTGTCTCCCGACCAGAAATCGGCATGCTTGTTCGCGGGTAATTTTCATGCGCAATCGTCCTCCGCTTTCCGCCGTCGCCTGAGTATGCCACGAATTGGCTAACGCGCCTCCTAGGAGTACACCCCTTTGGCGGGTACAACAACAGCGGCACCGGTGGCAAAGCGGGTGGCCCCCACTGTTTGCCCCGAGGTTTCGCCTCGTGCTATCTGAAGTTGTAATGTTCAGGATGGAACCAAAACATGTAGAAGCAGTGGTTGCAGATGTAATTGTCGGCGTTGGCATTTGCCCAGTCAAAGCCTAGGAAAGAGGCGGTAACAGTGTTTAGTAGAGTCTCCCGATGATAGAACTCCTTGCCGCCGCAGATTGGACACACCAATTCAATGCCCTTGATACTCACACGTTGCGCACTCACAGCGTCCCCTCCTCGTAGTCATATGCTGTTATCTACGCACTGGGGGCTGATTAGTTTCGCCTAGCCACAGCTGTCGCATGCAGACGGGCTTCCCATTCAGCGCGCAGTATTTCCATGATGACTTCGTCATGCCACTCTCCGGCTGCAAAGCGGTGCTGCCTGTGACGACCCACCGCTTGGAACCCGCATTTCTCATAGCAGCGGATAGCTCTGCCGTTGCCCGCGAAGACACGCAAATAGATCTTGTTTAAGTTGAGAGCATGAAATCCAAGCCGCAACAGGAGGTTGACTGCGTCTTCGCCATAGCCTTTGCCGAGATGGCTCTCACGACCGATGGCGATGCCGATTTCCGCATGTCGATTAAGGGCGTCAATGTGGTGAAGGCCACACCCGCCTAGATACTCGCCATGGAGGGTCTCCAAGGCAAAGAGCTTGTCGCTCGCCGTGTGTTGCATGGCATTTTCTAGCCATTTCTCCTCCATAGCGCGCGACATCGGAACTGTAAAGGCGAGCAAATAGCGCGTTATCTCGGGGTTGTTAATCCATTGCATGATGTGATCCAAATCGGACTTCTCTAGGCCTCTGATTCTAACCAGCTTCCCACTAGCCATTGCCATCTCTCCCTTGCACATGGGGCGCTTGACGATGCGCCCCATTGGTCATGAGAACAAGTTCTACACGGACGCGCCCTCACCTGCCGCGGGTGGGGCCTAAACTGCTCGCCTGAAGCTAAGACAGGCAACACTAGAGACCCTGTGTAACGTCTATGTGGAGAGATACATCTGCATCCTCACACAGATACACAGGGAGGGATAGCGAATATGGACTCTAAGCGCGACTGGGCCAGTGGTATCTCGCACGCGGTCGGGGCAGCGGCCTCTGTTGTCGGTTTAGTGGCTCTCGTCTCAGCGGCTTTAGCCCATGGGACATCAAGACATCTGGCGGCTTTTGTCGTCTTTGGTTTAAGCCTAGTGCTTCTCTACAGCGCTTCGGCTGTTTATCACCTAGCCGCGGTTCGCGAAAAGGCCAAACAGTGGCTAAGGCGCATCGACCACATGATGGTGTTTATGCTCATTGCGGGCACTTACACCCCCTTCTGCTTAATCGCGCTATGGCAGCAGGGCGGCGAATGGTTGCTCGGGGCGGTATGGATTCTAGGCGCGGCTGGCATGGTCTTTCGCGCGGTGTGGCTTAAGGCCCCGCGCTGGCTTTACCTCGGGGCTTATCTGGCTATGGGTTGGCTGATAGTAGTGGTAGCCGTGCCGCTCGTGCAGACTCTGCCCCCGGCAGCGCTGTCCCTTCTCGGCCTCGGGGGCTTGTCCTACACCACAGGCGCGGTGTTCTATGGCTTGCGTTGGCCGCGGCTCTTACCCGGCGTGTTTAGCTTTCACGAATTGTGGCACCTGTTCGTCCTAGCAGGGAGCGCGCTACACTTTTGGTCGGTGTACCGCTACCTTACGTTTTTGGGTTAGGAAGAATGTCGCTCGGGAACGGTAGGCCGGAAAAGAGCCTACCAACCCCTCAACTTGCGGCGGAAGCTTGGCAGAGTGTCGAAGCGGAAAAGGGGCACGCGCGAGAGTGTCAGCGACCCCTGCGTCGCCTCGGCAAACCCCTCGACCGTCGTTACGCCGATGCGCAACTG
>CAYGHR010000135.1:0-3290 GCA_964349715.1 uncultured Peptococcaceae bacterium | reverse complement strand
CCGCTCGTCAGCAACTCTATCTGCTCCCCCACGTGTGAAAACTGTAGCTGGTCGTGGTAGACCATAGTCCTAGGGCCACCACGGAAGGTGTAAAACTCGCAATGCCGCCCGTCGCGATGTTGACTTGTCCGTGGTTGTTAATGAACAGGCTTCCCGCTATGACTACACCGTCTACTTGCCCGTGGTTGCCTAAGTCAACGCGGGCGCGGGGGGCATAAAGCACCCCGGTTAGCCTAGCGTGATTGTCTACGTCCACGTCAGCGGCACCCGTTATGATGTGCCCCGTGAGCTGCGAGTGATTGGGCAGTATCCATCGGCGTAGCGCAAGACGCGCGGAGGGTAGCCACGTGCAATTTCGACCATCTTAATCTGCGCGTTGCCGACAGCAATGCCCAGCACCGCTCCCCCATGATGTTGCTACGGCCAAATTTCAGGTGGGAGAATTCGGGGCCACGGGCCTAGCAGAGCTAAGCGCTGCGGCCGCCTACGCATATACAGCCGACCCACAAGTGTTGCGCCAAGCACACACAAAATAAGCACAATCCACGGCCAAACGGTCAGCTCAGGCATTAAGCCCTCCCACAGCGCGCCCTTTACCGCTTGTCCCTGTTTCTTCCTACTGGGACGCGGTACATTCAAATGCTTGCTTCGCTCCTTCGTCAAATGCAAGCGCTCTGTCGCCCAACTAGTTCATTATTTTCTCGGTAGCCTATCTATATCCCCAATTTGAGAAAGTAAAGACTCTCGTGCCCGACCAAAGGTTGAGCCCCGTGGCGAAGCGCTCGAATTGAGTAAGAGTCCCAGTGTTAATTATGAGCGTCGTAGCTCCAGTTCCCTCTAAGGACCGTGCTACTACAACCCCCGACAAGCTGCCACTTCCGGTTAATCGCACCTGAGCGTTCGGGGCATAGAGGACCCTTACATGGGCATCCGCGTCACCCGTAACTCTTACACTACTGCCACCCGTAAGGATGTGCCCGGTAATGCCTGCGCTCCCACTAATGTCGATATCTGCCGTTGCGGCAACAAGTGATCCTACCAAGCGAGTGTCACCAGCCACATCGATGTCTTCCGAGCCATAATAGAAGACATCGACCTTGTCTGAAGAGCCTCCATTGTTGATAGTGCCAGACCCTGACAGGCGCAGTGCGCGCTCAACATGGAAGACCACCCGTCCGGTGCCGCTACCGGTGATGGTGATTCGTCCGCTACCCGTGACCCTAAGTTCGTTAACCCGAATCACAACGTCCGCAGCGCTAGGAACGTTGATGAGTAATTCACTTTGTACGTCAATCGTACCGTAATGACCAGTACCCGGCAGGGTGTAAGGTGGGACGGGCCACCACCCGGCCGTAAAATTGCCTCTCCACACTAAGTCGCTTGGGAGCCTGTCAGTCAGGTTAGGCGGGGCAAAACTCACAGCAGACGGAACAAGGCTTATCGGGCCGGAGATGGCGCCCGGGGGCGCGCTGACTTTACCGGCCAGCGTCGTGCCTACGATTTCGACGTCACCTGTTAGGCGAGGATTTCCAGTCAGTTCAACACTCCCCGCTGTCACGTCGCCGATAATGCTCGCACTCCCCGTCAAAGTGATGGAACTACCCACCTGATGTCGATCAAGAACCCCAGTTGCCCCTGCAGCAACCTGTTCGGTAACTGTCAAGCCCAGTGTGCGTCTCGTTATCTGCTGGGCTCCTTGCGAGGAAAGGGCCCACCCCGAGGCCGTACGAACAAAAGCGACGCGAAGTTCACCAATAGATGCCAGTGCGGTGTGCGTGCCGCCAAAGGCGGCGCTTTGGTAAGAGATGTGCTCATGTCCGACTGACACCCCTGTCGGCAAAACAAGCGAACCTTGCTCCAGTGCGTGACGCGCCCAGTTAAGCCCCGCCTCGGCAACGTAAAAAGCCTGCGTGCTGTGCGTGTGGTGCATGGCGGCGCGATATTCCGACGTCGTGGCGGTAGCAAAGGTAACCCCGACAATCATCAGCACCGCAACGGTGAGAGTGACGAACACAAGAACACTGCCGCGCTGTGACTGCATGGGGCACCTCCTTTGGTGTATTTTGCACTTCGTACTTGGCACTTCGTACTTGGCACTTAGTGGAGAGAGGAGTGCTCATAGTTCCTCGAATATTTGCCGAGAGCTGAGAGCCGAGAGCTCCCAAATCATGATTCCTGATTCCAGAGTCCTGATTCATGATTCACGATTCACTCCCCTAATTCCTCAGCACCGCCCTAGTCGTAAAGGTAAACGGCAGACCGGTGCCGGGGCGTGCGCCGGGGACAGAGCTTACGGTAGTCGCGGTTATCGTCACCGCGCGTCCGCCGTCGGTAAGCTCAAACCGCAGCGTCACAACATAGTCAGCCATGGGCTGAAAGTTAGCAGGCAAGGCCGGGGGAATGGAGGTAGCGTGCTGAACGCTTTGGCCCGAAAGTCGATAGCTGTGGCTACGCCAATTGTTGATACCGCGATCCCAAACCTGGAAGGTCACTCTTGGCTCGGGAACAGCCTCAACAACAACAGTGCCGGGGCGAGCCTCACGCAGTCGAATCGCTATTTGCTCGACAGCAAAGCGCACATCGGATATTACCAGCCCCGCGGCTTGACCCGCGCTGTAGGTGTGCATGCCTTGCGCAAAGAGCGAGGCGACGACAACCGCCAATAGCCCCATGGTGCCAACCGCGACCAGCATTTCGACGAGGGTTAGACCCTTTTCAGCGTGGCGCAAGTAAGCTCACCACCCTTAAGGTACGCGGTATCGCCCCCTGCTGCCAATACACGGTAATCACGACTTCGGTAAGACCGGTAGCGTGCGTGCGCACGGCGCGCTCGTAGGAGAAAGTGCTGTCAATGGCTGTGCGGCCTAGCGGCACACGCCCCGCGGCATCGGCCAAGACAAAGTCATCCATGAGGCGCTGCGCGTGAAATGCCGCAGTCACCTGTGTCCTCCCCGCTTGCACGGAGCGCAGGCTCTGTGTGAAGATACCCATCAGCGGCAATACTACCACACCGAGTACGGCAATGGAAACCAGTACCTCGACGAGGGTAAAGCCGCCTTGGCGGCCTAGACGCCATAGTCGCGCACCTTCCGGCATAGGGGGGCTCCTTTCTGCGGGCGTAGCTTCGCATGTGGGGCTGCGAGATTTAGGCTTCAGGCTTCAGGCTTCAGGCGTCAAGAGCACAGAGCACGGAGCACGGAGCACGGAGCACGGAGCACGCTCCTCGCCTTCCACTGTCAACCGTCAACTGTCAACTGTCAACCTTCCACCGTCATTCGACCGTCCCTCAC
>CAYGHR010000134.1:0-3312 GCA_964349715.1 uncultured Peptococcaceae bacterium | reverse complement strand
TGGTAGTCCTCGTCCATGTAGTTAAGCTGTATTTGGCACATGGCCCAAGCGTAGGTATCGAGGATTTCCTTGAACACAGGGAACTCGTCGTGTATAGAAAAGGCAGGGTGCTTAATGCGGCCATCAGCCACTGCGCGGGTGAGGAATTCCAATACGCCGAGCGCTTTGACCTTGTCCCACGACTCGCGGCGGAGCGCATGAAGCAGGTAAAAGTCGATATGCGAGACGTTGAGTTTCCTTAGCTGCTCATCGAGCAGGCGGTCAAAGTCTGCCGGCTCTTTGACAAGCCAGCAGGGGAGCTTGGTCGCTAGCTTAACTTTCTCGCGGTAGCCATCAGCCAAGGCGCGCCCGACCACCCATTCGCTTTGCCCGCCGTGGTAATTGTAGGCCGTGTCGACGTAGTTAACACCCTGATCGATAGCGAAACGAAGCATGGCCGTCGCTAAAGGCTCGTCGATACCTCGCTCTTCTGCGACGTTGCCGTGCGCATCCGGCGTAGCCTCCACCAAGGGCAGGCGCATGCACCCAAATCCTAGAGTGGAAACACTAAAGCCTAGCTGTCCAAAGGGTCTGTACTGCAAAATGATCCCCCCACGCAAATGTTCCCTAAGGGATATTCCACGCGCGCAAGGGGAAATCCTCCCCCTTGACACTACCCCCTTTGGCCTGCTATTATGACTGAGAACGATTCTCGTTATCTTCTTAAGGGTGAATGAGGATTGCATAGGAATGGGGGAGGTTCTATAATGAACAAGAAGTCCATGTACTTAGTTCTCGGGGTAGTGGCCGTGATAGCGGCTTTTGTGCTCGGCGGTATGGTCGAGCTGTTCCCGGCGGAAGAAGCCGCCGGCAAGCTTGAAGTTGTGAACGTGTACACGTCCCGTCATTATGGCGTGGAACCTGTATTCGAGAGGTTCACGCGCGAAACTGGTATCCAGGTCCGCTTTACTACCGGTAGCGACGCCGTATTGCGCGAGCGCCTGCGCGCCGATGGCAAGAACACCCCGGCCGACGTGTACATGGCCGTTGATGCAGGTAACCTTTGGTTAGCGGGTGAAGCTGGACTTTTGTCCCCCGTTGAGAGCCAAGTGCTGCGCGATAGTATCCCTGGCCCTCTGCGGGACGTCGGCAACCGCTGGTTCGGCCTGACAAGGCGTGTGCGCACGATTTTGTATCATCCCGACCGCGTCACACCCGAGGAACTCTCTACTTACGAAGCGTTGACTGACCCTAAGTGGAAAGGCCGTCTGGCCATGCGCCCGGCCACACACTCTTATACCCAGTCGCTTGTCTCAAGCCTTATTGCGGCACACGGCCCGGCGCGCGCGGAAGAGATAGTGCGGGGTTGGGTAGCTAACGGACCTACGCTCATTGACAGCGATACGCGCATTCTAGAGTCACTGGCGGCAGGTCAAGCCGATGTAGCCATTACTAACCACTACTACCTCGGTCGTCTTCTCCAAGCTAACCCTCAGTTCCCGATTCGCGTATTCTGGGCCAACCAAAACGATCGCGGCGCTCACGTAAACATCAGTGGTGCCGGTGTAACTGCCCATGCTCCAAATCGCGACAATGCCGTTAAGTTGCTAGAATGGCTAGCCACGACAGGGCAGGAGGACTTCGCGAGCTCTAACCACGAGTATCCCGCGAACCCTAAGGCTGCCTCGCATCCGATCATCGTCGGTTTCGGCGAGTTTAGGGCCGATCCCCTCAACATGGGCGAATTCGGTCGCCTGCAAGCTGATGCCGTACAAATCCTTGACCGCGCGGGCTATAGATAGAGGGTATACTCCCTAGCCGCGCCGTCAACGAGGAAGGGTCGTAGTTTAATGACAGATAAAACCCTCGACGTGCAAATTAATAAGGACAAGAGGCCGATTAGCCTCTTGTCCTTGCTTCCTTTTCTTGTAGTGGCGCTTACTCTCCTGCCGGTGCTAGTAGTGGCGTCTTCGCTGCTTACACCCACCTGGCCTGTGTGGGCCCACCTCTGGAGCACCATTCTTCCCGAGCTACTCCTTAATACTGCTGTACTTCTCTTGGGTGTGGGCTGCGGTACGCTGCTTCTGGGTACCGGGCTCGCTTGGCTTGTGACCGCCTACGAGTTCCCCGGGAAGCGCACCTTTGAGTGGCTGCTGGTATTGCCTATGGCCATGCCTGCGTATATTATGGGCTTTGTTTATATGGCTATTTTTGATTTTGCCGGGCCTGTGCAGACATTCTTGCGCGCGCGGGGTTTGCAGGCGCTCGTCTTCTGGGAAATTCGGTCAGGCGTTGGGGCCATCACGGTGATGACACTTGTACTCTACCCCTATGTATACCTCCTTGCTAAGGCTGGTTTCGCCGAGCAGTCCGGGTCGGCCATCGAAGCCGCGAAGGTCCTAGGTAGCAGCAAGACGCGCCTGTTTTTCCAGGTTGTCTTGCCTCTGGCACGCCCCTCTATCGTGGCCGGGGTGTCGCTCGCGCTGATGGAAGCACTGGCTGACTTTGCGACTGTGCGCTACTTTAACTTCCCTACGGTCGCTGACGGCATCCTGCGCGTCTGGCATGGGCTGATGGACTTAGGCGCGGCGTCGGAAATGGCGGGCTTGTTGGCAGCGCTGGCCTTACTTCTGTTGCTTGCTGAGCATGGCCTGCGCAATCGGCGCGCCTATTATCAAGTCCGGGGGAGGGGTCAGGGGCTGCCCACGATGTTTTTGGGCGGTTGGCGCGGGCTTGTGGCGACAGGGATCTGTGTTTGTGTGGTTTTTGCGGCTTTCGGGCTACCTTTGACGCAGCTCTTAGTGTGGGGTTCGCGCGAGCTGGGTCAGTTAACCCCGGGCACTTTGGCGGTCTATGTGCGACTTGCAGCCAACAGTCTATCTCTCGCTGGGATCGCCGCTGCCGTCGCGGTGGCTGTTGCGCTCCTTATGGCCAGCCTAACCCGGCAAAAAAGCGGGATGCTGTCGCGTTTTCTGGCACGGGTTGTGACCACGGGCTATGCGCTCCCCGGCGCTGTCATTGCTGTGGGCATTTTACTTCCCCTTTCTGCCCTTGACCGTGGCATCAACGCCGTAGTCCTCGCGTGGTGGGGGATATCCCCTGGGCTCCTCTTTACAGGATCTATTTTTGGGCTCGTCTACGCTTACACTGTGCGCTTCATGGCCGTAGCCTACAACAGCGTCGATTCTAGCCTAGAGAAGATTCCTCCTAACACGACTTTAGCGGCGCGCGTACTCGGTGCAGGCACGATAAGGCTAATCACAGAGGTGCAGCTGCCCCTAATTATGCCGGGCATTCTGGCCGGGGCCATCCTCGTGTTTGTCGATGTGATGA
>CAYGHR010000133.1:1913-3312 GCA_964349715.1 uncultured Peptococcaceae bacterium | reverse complement strand
CCTCGCCCTGTGCCCTGAAGCCACCAGTGACACCTCTATGCGTGCTGTGTATTAGCGCGCTCTGAGGATTAATCACCGTGGGCTTACCCCCACGGTTTTTTATTTTGAGGAGTGAGCAATCTGATTAAAGGTAAAGTCTTACGGGCGTCAAACGTGCAGTACCACGTGTACGCTGACGACCACCACTATATTGCTGTTGTGCGCGGCAAGCTCAAGAAGGGCCAAGCCACCACTACGAACCTGATCGCTGTCGGCGACGATGTCTGGATCACGCCCACGTCCGCAACGCAGGCAGTTGTGGAGCGCATCGCTCTCAGGCAGAGCAGGCTGTCGCGCCGTTCCCCCGGGCGCCTCCCGCGGGAGCAGATAATCGCTGTCAATGTTGACTACGGCATCATCGTTATGGCTGCCCACGCGCCGGACTTCAACAAAAACAGACTCGACCGCTATATTGCCGCTTGCAGTATGGGCAACGTCCGCCCGGTAATCTGCATCAACAAGATCGACTTGGCAGACGAGAGCTTTGTGCGCGCGGAAATGGCTCTGTACGAAGGGCTAGGGTACAGGGTAATCTACTCGAGCGCCTTAACAGGACAGGGGCTAGAGGAACTGCGCGCCGTGCTTAAGGGCAGCGTCTGTGCGCTCATTGGCTCGAGCGGTGTCGGCAAATCAAGTCTTATCAATGCCGTACAGCCCGACTTAGGGCTAAAGACTAACTCCCTGCGCGAGGACTTCTGGAAGGGCAAACACACCACAACCACCGCCGAGCTCCTGATGCTAGATATGGGCGGCATGGTTGTAGATACGCCGGGCATGCGCGAGTTCGCGCTTTGGCATGAAGAAAACAATGCCCGGGACGATGTCTCAGCATCCTTCCCAGACATTGAAGAAGCCGGTGTGACCTGCAGATTTCGAAACTGCAGCCACACACATGAGCCTAGCTGTGAGGTTAAGCGACTCGTAGAAGAGGGCGCAATTGCATATGCGCGCTACAAGAACTACGTAAAACTGACGCGGTAGCCTAGAGGTCTCTGCGTCGCATGAGGACATGCGTAGCTGCTAACGCCACAACTGCTACAGCGAGCAAAGTCAAGGCGTCGGTCCATGCGGCTTGATCCCCTACCAGTGCCCTGGCCGGAGTGAGATAGGTGAAAAGAGAAAAAGGCAGTAGCGGCTCGGCAGTTGTCCAGAGACCTCCCACCAGCTCGACAGCATACATCACGCTAAATAAACCGCCGACCACCCCGAGCACCGTCTTGGCGTGCGAGGCAAGCGCTCCGGCCAGATAAGCAACCCCCAGCACGGCGAGCACGAACACAAAGTACTGCACGCTCGCCTGCACAAATAGGCGTGGCGAGGGAGGCTCTAGCCCAAGGGCACTCGCTCCGCTGTAGACGAC
>CAYGHR010000133.1:0-1813 GCA_964349715.1 uncultured Peptococcaceae bacterium | reverse complement strand
GCATAATAATGCAAGAAGATATCGTCGAGCCGCGCGCGCTCGCAAACCATCGACACGACAGGCTGGGAGGCCACATACTCTAACACCGGCTTAAGCTCCCCCGAGGTTTCGAAGATGTAGGTGTTGTCTAAATGTACGGCCGCACGACACTTTACATCGGGGAGCGAGGGGGGCACGACTCCTTCGCTGAAGGTAACTTCTAGGCGGTGATAGCGTTGGCGGCGCAGGGTGGAAACCTCGTCCACGACTAACAGCTCCCCCGCGCGGATAATGCCCACCTGGTGGCACAGCCTCTCCACTTCGACTAACACATGCGTGGACATAAAAATAGTGGTGCCGCGCTTGTTTAAGCTCTCCATCAAGGTGAAGAAGTTGCGCTGGATAAGTGGGTCTAGGCCGCGCGTTGGCTCATCAAGTATGAGCAGACGCGGCGCGTGCTGTACTGCTTGGATAATGCCTAGTTTTTGTTTCATGCCGGTTGAGTACTCACGAATCTTGCGCTTGAGCTCTGCCTGGCTTAGCTCCATGGCCTCGCACGCCTCTTGCCGCCAAGGAGTTGAGGAATAAAAACTTCCTAACATGTCGAGCACATCTTGGCCTGCGACATTGCTATGGAGCGCAAATTCGCCGGGCAAATACCCCACTTGCCGCCTGATTTCTGTCCCCTTATGAGCGACCGGCAGGCCTAGCACTGCGCCTGTACCGCGCGTGGGCTTGATTAGCCCTAGCAACAGGCGTACGGTAGTTGTCTTGCCTGCGCCATTAGCCCCTAAGAAGCCGAACACGCGCCCCGCGGGCACACTTAAGTTGAGCCCCTTGAGCGCGTGTATCGGCCCGTAGTGCTTGGATAGACCCTCAGTTTGAATAGCTAACACTATACACCTCCGATTATCTTACTGCTGCCCTCCCGGCCACGTGTCCTTGGGGTTGAGATGGTAAGTGCCTTTGTCACGGCGCATGTAGCCGTTAATGATAAACTCGCGCCTAATCGTGCAGTAGTCGGGATGATAGTCCAGGATGACCTCGTTCACCTCCGCCTCGCTATAGGCGCGGACAGCGTCAAAAGCTTTTAGCATCTCTTCGTAGACATAACGCCTTTTCTTGAGCTGCACAGGTATCTCCTTAAGGCGGCCGCCGGAGAAAAAGGTGGCCAGCACTTTCTGCCTTTCGTCTTTCGCTTTGGGGCTTGCAGGCTCTGACTCCTCCCCAAAGATGGCCTTGTTTAGACTATGCAGTCGCTCGGTGTGCAAAGAGTAGTAAACGGTGGTATCTTCACGCACGGACTGAACCAGCTCTAGCGCCTTGAGTTTGCCGATGTGGTGGCTGACAGTCGGCGCGCTTACCCCTAGCTCGCGCGCCAAATCGGCCCCGCACCTAGGTTTTACAGCGAGAAGCCCGATGAGCTTAAGTCGTGTGGCGTCGGCCAGTGTGCCGTAGAATGCGACTAACGTCTCCATACGTGTAGAATTAAGCATACTGCACCTCGTTTGATATTAATCTAATTAGACCATAACCAAACAAGCGTGATATGTCAAGTGATTTGCGTTTGCACGGTCCCGCAGTGCCAGTCGCACATAGGATGAACTAGGAGTAGGCATCCCTTGGAGGCGATTAACGAAATGCTTATCTTTACTCGCATCACTGATGAAGGGCTAGCCGCTTATGTCTGCCGACAGCTCTTGCGGCACAACCACGTAAAGCGCACACCAAACAACATCCTCTGCTCGCCGCACTACGCAATCTACGCAGGGGACAACCTCGTAGGCTGGATTGGCTACAGAAGGCGCAGCCGCACTCGCGCAGAAATAAGGCA
>CAYGHR010000132.1:2196-3334 GCA_964349715.1 uncultured Peptococcaceae bacterium | reverse complement strand
GGGAAGCGGGAATCGGAAATCATGAATCATGAACTGGGAGCTCGCAACCCTCAGCCCTCGGTTCTACTAGGAGCAAGGAGCCAAGAGCTAGGAGCAAAGAGCCTCCCTCCCCGAAGTGCAAAGTGCAAAGTGCAAAGTGCGCGGCTAGATTCCACAAAAAAACACAAAAGCTGTCCTGCTTACACAGGACAGCCGTAAGTCTATGGTTGAGTTCCCGCCGGGGGAACACCGGTGATAAATCCGCTATACACGCGCTGAATATAGATCTCGTCGGCGACACGCCGGAAATAATGAATCATGTCGATGTTGTGGTCAGGCGTAAAGTACAGCAGAAACCCTTCTGTCACATCCTGGCCTACTTGTTTGGCGAGTCGAAGCATCTGGTGCCCACCGGGCTCCGGTTCCTGATGTGAAGGAGCGAAATCGCGGTCACGCAAGGCCTGACGAAGCATGGCGAAAGTCTCGGCAAGTGGAACAAACGTGTCGGGCACCTTGTCCGGCGTGTACTCGGTAGCCTCATTAGTCTGAGTGTTCGTAAGCGTAATCTTTGACCCTTCTTCTTTCACGCGAAATTGTGTGGTCTGGTTCTTTTCATCCACATAGCTGTACATGACCTCTAGGGAGGGCTTCGCTTCTAGATACCGCACGGCGCGGCCAATCATGTATCGATGCACGCGGGGACTACCATCGGCATAGGACTGTGCGGTAATCAGAGGGAAAAAATATGCCCATACGGCAATGCCGATAAACAATACCAGCACTAGCCCCGCAATCATTATGTCCCACGGTAATGAAGGTTTCTCTTTCCGCAGGCGACGCCTGCGTTCCTGTCTGCCCATACATACAGCTCCTCACACATAATAGCAGGGAAACCAACCAAAGTCACCTTGATTCCCCTACCTCTAGTCTATTCGACAAACTCATCTGTTTCCCTGCTCACAAGAGAAAAACTCACGGCTTGCCGTAGGGCTTTAGCCGTGAGTTTGCTACTCTGTCACTAATGCTACTTTAGCTCCCCTTCCACGCCGACGTTAATGCTCATCACCGGAACTCTTACACCGGCCCTCTTAATAGCCTCGTTTACGATGCGGCCAAGCCCAAAGCAGCACGGAACCTCCATATGCGCGATGGTGATGCT
>CAYGHR010000132.1:0-2096 GCA_964349715.1 uncultured Peptococcaceae bacterium | reverse complement strand
CGATGCGGCCAAGCCCAAAGCAGCACGGAACCTCCATATGCGCGATGGTGATGCTGCGGAAGTCGTTCTGGCGAATCATCGCGGCAAGCTTGTCTACATAGAGTTCCGCGTTGTCGAGCTTAGGGCAGGCGATAAGCAGCGCTCTTCCTTTAAGCATTTTCCTGTGGAAGTCGGGGTAGGCAAAGGGCACGCAGTCCGCAGCGAGTAAGAGGTCGGCCTCGCGCAAGAACGGGGCACTCGGCGGCACGAGCATCAGCTGAATCGGCCACTGTGTCAGTTCGGAACGTCCGGCGCTCGCGGGCACGTTACTTGGCTGCTCTGCTTGGCGCTTGCCAAAGGACTTCATGGCTGTGCCGGGGCAGCCACACGGCAAATCGGGTTGATGCGCCGACGCGTGCTGCTTGGCCTCCGGAGCGTGATGTGCTCCGCCGACGGTCGGGCGCCCGATGCTCCTTAGCCACTCGTTGGTAGCGACTTCGTCATAGCCTTCGGATTCGCGCTCCACAATTGTGAGCGCTCCGGTAGGACACTCGCCCAAGCAGGCACCCAAACCGTCGCAGTATTGCTCTTTAACTAACTTAGCTTTCCCGTCAACGATTTGCAGGGCCCCCTCGGCGCACCCGGGCACACACTGCCCACAGCCGTTACAGAGTTCTTCGTCTATCTTGATGATTTTGCGTAGTGCCATCTCTCCAAATCCCCTTTCAAGGTTTCTGCGCTAATTTTATCGCTGATGCGCACAGAAAAATGTGACCGAAATCACACTACTCAGGGATTTTTCGTCGGGGAAAACACAAAATTGTCCTTTTCGCGTTGCCAGGTGCCGGACATGCCAGCTTTCTCGGCCGCCAAGGTAAAGTGCGACATGGCTATGCCAAGGTCGATGGGTGTGAAAGCCGTGCGGCGCGTAGCTCTTAATACCACGCGCTGTGGTGTGCCGCTGAAGTGCCACGGCTGCAAGTTGATGGCTGAAGGAGCGAGGCGCGCCGCCTCAAGCGCTGTCGTAAGCCACGACGGGCCGTCCAAGAGAAGGGGAATGGCGATTTCTGCTGGTTTTTTTCGACGGATAAAAGTATGCAGCAGCCCGGCCAGAGCGTCCTTCCCGGGCTTTGCGTAACCTAACGCGATGATGCCCACGATAACCTCGTCTGGGGCAAGGCTGATGCGAGTCGCCAGAGCCTTATGGTGGTAAGTCCCGGCCACCCAACATGACGCTAACCCGAGCGCGGTCGCTAACAGCACGTACTGCTCGCCTAGGAATCCCGCCTCTAGTTTGCCGTCCGCCCCGCTAGACTCCGGCGTGAGCAACACTAAAATAGCGGTCGCGCCGCGTATTTTGCCGTAGCTACCGACAATCCCCGTAAAGACCGCGTCAAATCCGGCGGGGTCGTGGAGAAGTGCCGTGCGGCAACTCGCTAGAGCTAGTGCCTGCGGCGGTTCCGCATGCGTAAGCTCGTGCCAGAGCTCCGCTGCAACGTGTTGCCCGGTGAAGTTGCGGGTTGAACGCCGCCGCGGTATGGCGTGAACTAGCCGCTCTACGGAAGTACGCACTGGCTTGGCCTCCTTACTGGTTTACGCGCGTCAGCTCTTCGCAATATTCGCAGACATAACTGCGATTCTTTTCATCGTGCAGGTGGAAAGTAGGGCTGACGTTAGGGTCGGCATTAGCCACACAGCGCGGGTTGTTACACGCGAACAAGCCTTTAACCACTGCGGGGGTGCTCACACACACTTTCCCGGCTACTCGGCAGTTCTCAATCACGTTTACTGTGAGGTTCGGGTCTATCAGGCCAAGCATTGCCGTGTCTACGGCAGTGAAGTTTTCGATTTTAATGATATCCTTTTTGCCCATGCGCTGACTAGAGACGTTCATCAAGAGCACCACCGGGTACCCTAAAGTCGCCAAGTTTAGTTTGTTAAAGATGAGCAAGCCCTTCCCCGCGACTATGTGATCAATTACGATACCCGCCTTGATTGCCGTTACCTCCATTAACTATTCACCCCCAACAAGTGTGAGATTAACGACATGCGCACAAAGACACCTAGCTCGGCCTGCGGGAAGTAGACGGCTCTTTCGTCCCGGTCTACTTCGTAGG
>CAYGHR010000131.1:1930-3438 GCA_964349715.1 uncultured Peptococcaceae bacterium | reverse complement strand
GACTCTCGTGGGTGAAGACATCCGGTGGCAAAAGCAGAGGCAGTAGGTCAGGGGATAGGGAGTTGGGAGTGAGGAGTTGGGAGTGGGGGGTAGAGAGTGGGGAGCGGAGAGTGGGAGTTAATTTTGTTAAGGGAAGGCTTAAATATGTTGACTGATAGCCAAAGAAATGTTATCCTCTTCCCATAAGGAAGAGGATTGTCGCTTAGAGACGGAGGAGTGCGACATCCCCCTCTCTCTGCAACTCAAGGAGGAGGTAATTCCCATGCGCAGGCCAGTTCCCGGATTGTGCCCCATTTGTGGCGACAGACTCTTTGTCACTAAGCTTCATTGTCACCGCTGCGCGACCGGCATCGAGGGCAATTTTGAGCCGTGCCGCTTCTGTTCGCTTTCGCCGGAGCACAAAGCCTTTCTCGAGGTGTTTGTGAAGTGCCGGGGCAACATCAAGGAGGTCGAGAAGGAGCTCGGCATCTCTTACCCTACGGTACGCAACAGACTAGACGGTGCTCTGGAAGCCATGGGGTTTCGCGCGGATGACACCCCCACGCAGGCGGGCACCTCCGCGCGGCGCAAAGATGTTTTGGATGCGTTGTCGCGCGGGGAAATTGGTGCGGACGACGCAGTCAAGTTGCTGCGCACCTTGCGCTAATGTTTAGGATCCCAAACTTCTTTTTAGTCGTTTTAGTAAGACCGACTGCTTGGCGCTTCCCCCTGATAATTCCCGTGCCGCTCTTCCTTGTGGACGAGCTATTGGAGATTGGTGAGACTCTTTATTACTTGTTCGGGAGTCGGCGCGTCCCGCTCAAGTGGCGCGAGAGCACAAACAAGGCTATGCAAGGAATGCGCCGCATTTGGCGCAGTACCCGACGCGCCGGTTCCTTTACGCTGGTCGACATCGAAGCAGAGGGCGTGCGCGTATGGGTACGACTAGTCTAGATTCAGAAATAGACTTGAAGGAGGGTTTAGTTGTGGAAAACGAGAGACTACAGATTCTCAAGCTGGTGCAGGAAGGGAAGGTTACTCCTGACGAGGCCACGAAGCTCCTGCAGGCGCTAGAGGGTAAGGGCGGAGAGAGCGCTGTTGCCACCGGCAGTGGCAAGTTGCTGCGCATCCGCGTGACGGAAGGTGGGGGCACCAAGGTAAACGTCAATCTACCCATGTCTTTGGTCGAGGCCGCTGTGGCTATTGGGGTTAAGTTTGTGCCCGAGGAAGAACTGCGTGGCATCGACATTAATGCCCTCTTGGAGGCAATTAGACAAGGAGTTACCGGGAAGATCGTCGAGGTAGACAGTGAGGAAGCAAAGGTCGAAATCTACGTGGAATAGCAGTATAATACAGAATAAAGACTAGACGGGGGGATGCAGTATGGACAGGCGCCTTTATCGGTCGCGGTCGCAGCGCATGTTAGGCGGAGTATGCGGTGGGCTGGCTGAGTATTTAAACACTGACCCTACGGTAATCAGGCTGTTGTGGGTGCTATTCGCCTTCGTCGGCATGGGGTTCATCGCTTA
>CAYGHR010000131.1:0-1830 GCA_964349715.1 uncultured Peptococcaceae bacterium | reverse complement strand
TAGCGATACAATAAGTTTGACCTGTAGCGGCAGAAAGGCTGTGACCCATGGACGTCGTAATCCGTTTACTCCGCCAAGTGCGGCCTTACCGGTGGCGGGTGGCCCTAGCCCTAGGCATGGTCTTCCTAAGTACGGCGCTGGTCGCCGTGCAGCCTATGCTCATTCGATTCACCGTGGACGAGGTGTATCAAGCCGGGCGGTGGAATTTGCTCGGCTATTTGGCGCTATCACTGCTCCTGGCTACGGCGGCGCGCTCGGTTCTTGGGTACCTGGAGCGCATTAGCATGGAGTGGATTGCTCAGCGCACCATCTATGACCTGCGCAACGCCATCTATCATCAGCTGCAGTCACTCTCCTTTAGCTTTTACGACCAAGCCCAGACCGGCGAGCTCATGTCGCGTGCTACGGCCGATGTGGAGATGCTCCGCCGCTTCTTGAGTTTTGGCATCTTACGCCTGACCAGCAGTGCCCTGACGCTAGCGGTGGTCTTAACCCTCCTTCTAATGATGGACGTGCGCTTAGCCTTAGTTTCGATGGCCAGCATCCCCCTCTTGGTGCTCGCCGTCTGGCGCTTTGCCACTACCGTGCGGCCGCGCTATCGGAAGATCCAAGAGCAGCTCGGCGTGATTACGACCGTGTTGCAAGAAACAATTGCCGGCGTACGCGTAGTGCGCGCCTTTGCCCAAGAAGAACGCGAAATTGAGCGCTTTCGCCGTGAGAACTGGCACTATCTGGACTTAAACATCACCACGGTTCGGCTGTGGGCGCTCTATTTCCCCCTTATGACCTTCCTCGGCGGCCTCGGCAGCACAGTGGTGTTGTGGTATGGCGGCAGCCGCGTGATCGCCGGGGAGCTGTCTGTAGGCGCGATGGTGGCTTTTCAAACGCTCCTGATGCAGCTCGTCATGCCTATTCGTATGCTTGGTTGGCTGGTCAATATGGCGAGTCAAGCGGCAGCGGCAGGGCAGCGTGTCTACGCCATCTTGGACACCACCAGCGCAGTGCGGGACAAGCTAGGCGCGGTAGAGCTGCTGCGGCCCTGTGGGCATGTGCGCTTTAATCATGTGTCATTCTCCTATGACGGGAAAGCACCTGTTCTCGCTGATGTCTCTATTGACGCGCGGCCAGGCGAAACAATTGCCTTGCTTGGTGCCACAGGCTCGGGCAAATCTACGGTCATTAACCTTATCCCTCGTTTCTACGACGTAACCGCAGGCAGCGTTACTATCGACGGTATCGACGTGCGCGATGTGACCCTCAACAGCTTGCGCGCCAATATCGGTATGGTGCTACAGGAGACCTTCCTGTTTTCTGCCTCGCTCAAGGATAACATAGCTTACGGCCGTCCAGGCGTCAGTCAACAGGAGCTCGTCGCCGCCGCTAAAGCCGCGCAAATTCACGATTTCATTGTTTCGCTCCCTGAGGGCTACAACACCTTAATTGGCGAGCGTGGCATTGGGCTGTCGGGTGGCCAAAAGCAGCGCGTAGCAGTAGCGCGGGCTCTGCTCATGGACCCACGCGTCCTCATCCTAGATGAGGCCACCTCTAGCGTAGACAGCGAAACCGAACTAGCCATGCAAAGAGCGCTGCAGACAGTCATGGCGAACCGCACCACCTTTGTCATTGCCCAACGCCTCTCTACCGTGCGGAGTGCTCACCAGATTATCGTGCTGCAGGATGGGCAGATTGTTGAACAAGGGACGCACGATACGCTGCTTAGGCAAAACGGCATTTACCGTGAGATTTATGACCTGCAGTTTAGACAGCAGGAGACCACACTGAGCCAGACAAGCAGGGGGGGTGTGTAAATGCGCGGCGGGGGACCTGGGG
>CAYGHR010000130.1:0-3457 GCA_964349715.1 uncultured Peptococcaceae bacterium | reverse complement strand
GTTTTTAGCTTTTGGTGGAGATGTTGACGTTTGCGAGTTGCAGGTAGGGGTAGCAGGTGTTGCCGCGCCACTCCTGTTCGCGGCTCAAGGCGGCCAAGTTGTCTCTTAGATCACTAAAAACATTGACCGAGAACATGCAATCTTTGATGCGCCCGACAACTTTGCCCTTCTCGATTTTGTACCCCAACGAAATGTTACCGCTGACCTGACCGCCGTAGGGGTTGCCTGCCCAGGCGCCCATGGTGCCGTCTATCAAGACGCCCTCGTCGATTCCCGCCAGCATTTCGCCAAAGGGCTTGTCGCCTCCCGGCACCACGGTATTATTTGAGACGGGCCCGGTAGAGCCGCCGTTGCCGGTCGGGGACATCCCCAAAAGGTGAGCGGTCTGCAAGTCGAGTAGGTATCCGCCGATTTTGCCTTGGTCAATTAAAGCGCGGCGAGCCGTGGGGACTCCCTCGCGGTCGAAACCCTTGCTGCCCACCGCCCCGTCTACCGCGGCATCGTCGATGATGCTGAAACGATGGTCAAAGGCTAACTCGCCAATGCGTCCCTTAAAGGGCGAGAAACCGCGCGAGATTCCCATGCCGTTAAGGCAGGCTAAGAGCGGGTCGACCAGACAACTTACTTCTTTGGGGGCGAAGATAACCGGGTACTGCCCCGGCCTTATGCTGACATTCTCTTTTGCCAAACGAAATGCCTCGATTACCCTTTGCTTAATGTTCTCGGTATGAGAAGTGTAATCGGCTTGGGCAATGCCGTCATAGACGTGAAGGAAGCCGTCGTCGTTGACGAGCTCGCCGCCTAGATACGCATGCCATACCGTGACATCCATGCTGCCCTTAAACCCTGCGGAATTCAGGAGCTCCATTTGACCGTAGTTCTTGCCTACCCCGGCAAAGGCCTTGATTTTCGGGTCATACGCATTCAGCGCCCTGACCATATCTGCCGCAAGGTCTAGCATCTCTGCCTGCGAAACCTCTTTGACGCGCGGATCGAAGGTGCGCGGCGCGGTGAGTGCGCTAGCCCCAGGCAGACCATAGCCCACGGGGCTTCCGTGTTTGACTGTGTTTGACGCATACTCCAGCAAAACATCTAGGCTGCCTGGTTTGGTGGTAGTGGCCGAGCCGAGGCGCCCATCTTTGATCAGCCTAAGCGTCCACCCCTCCTCTTCGGCGTGGGTGATGTCTTTGAGCTTACTTGATTGAAATGACACCGCATGTTGTACGGCCTGCTTGGCGTAAACATCCGCTTGGTCGGCTAGCTTAAGTGCCTTAAGCAGTAAAGCTTCCATTAGCTCGCACCTCCTAAAACGACCCTCTGCACGCGGATATGAGGTGAGCCTTCGCTCGTCGGCAGAGGGGACTGCGCCCACTTACCGCAACCGCCTGCGCTGTTGTCGTAGACGAAATCATTGCCCACCATGTCGATGTTGCTGAGCGTAGTGAAGACATTGCCGGTTAGCGTTACGTCTTTTACGAGCTCCGCTACTTTCCCGTTGCGGATCATGTATCCGTGACCGGCGGTAAAGGTGAACATTTCGCCGTTGGTTTCTCCGCCGTAGCCACCTAGAGCATAGACTCCAAGCTCAATGTCCTTAATCATGTCCGTAAATGAGCTGGTACCGCCCTCAATGCAAGTCGTGCGCATACGCACGATGGGCGGGAAACTATATGACATAGCGCGCGCAGAGCCTGTAGGTGCCTCCCCCATTTTGGCGGCGCTTTCGCGCGAATGCAATCTGCCGACGAGCACCCCGTCCTTAATCAAATATGTCTTTTCGGCGGCAACACCTTCGTCATCGTATAACAGTGTCCCTCGATTGCCTGGGTCTATCCCCGTGTCGTAGATGTGGAGAATGTCGCGCCCGAACTTCTTGCCTAGGGTCATGATTTCACGCAAGGCTTCGTTCTCGCTGATGTCGTCGGCTTCGCTCAGGTGTCCAAAAGCCTCGTGCACAAAGAGTCCTGCCATTTTGGGGTCCAGAATAACCGTGTACTCGCCGCCTTTCACGGTGGGGGCATCGAGTAGGTCAACTGTAAGCTGGCACGCCTTCTTTAGTTCTTCGTCGAGGTTTTGCACACAGCCGAAATCGTTGCTACTACCGGTGCTGACGCCTTCCATTACGGTGATATTGTCGCGGGTAGCAACAGCGCGCAAGCCACAGCCTATGTCGAATTTCTCTTGCGAGACGTAGGTGCCATCTGTATTGGCGAAATGCAGGTTGATGTAGCGGTCAAAGTAGCGGATAACGGAGCCGGTAATGGACGGGTGGTAGTTTAGGATGCTCTCGTTGTAGTGCGAGAACAGCTTGATCTTCTCTTCCAGCGTGACCGCACGTGGGTCTAGTTTAACGGCCGTCTTAATCTCCGTATCAACCACAGGGACCATAGCCATCTGACTCTTGCCTTGCTTGATGGCCCCTAAGGCGCGTGCTTGCTCACAAGCCTGGCTGACCTTCTCTGCCAAATCCTCGATGCGGTTAAATGAGACAAACCCCCAGCCGCCGTCTACCAACGCTCTGACGTTGCCGCCGTACTGCAGCCGCTGGGCGAGTTGATCCAGATTCTTGCCGCGATACTCAATGGAGGTGACGTGCGTCTCCTCAAAGCGTATCTCGCAGTAGTCCGCGGTAGACGCGGAGAGCGCATGGCGCAAAAGTTCTTTCAAGTACTTGCCCCCTATCCAAAAACTTCCCGGTTTACTTCGGCTAACGCAAGCGGATTCCTGCCGCAAAGTAAGCCAACCCCGCTGATTAGTTTACAGCGAGACGAGCAGCTTCTGCACGAGCTGGCTCATGTTCCCAACTGCATGGCCCAGAAACTCTTTGAAGTTCTCCGGGGCTTCACCGTCAGCTTGGTCGGAAATGCTGCGAATGGCTACCCACGGCACGCCAAAGAGGTGGGCAACGTGCGCCCAGGCCGCGGTTTCCATATCTACGCAATCCCCGCGGTACACTTGCCGCAGTCGCGCCCCTTCGCCGTGTGCGACGAACTTGTCTCCTGTCAAGGCTATGCCTTGCCTAACCTGCAAGGGGAGGTTTAGTTCCTCGGCGGCAGTCACTGCTTTGGCGACAAGCGTACGGTCGGCCTTAAACTCGCGTATGCGCAAGCCCGGCACCATGCCCAGCTCATAGCCAAACGCGGTGAGGTCCAAGTCGTGCTGTACCGCCCCGCGGCAGATCACAATGTCGCCGATGCAAAGGTCCTCGGCTATGCCGCCCGCGACCCCGATGCCAATCAGCTTAGTAACTTTGTAGTGCGAAAGCAAATAGCTTAAGCCTGCAGCCGCGCTGACTTTGCCGACACCGGAGATTAAAGCCAGGGTGTTTTCACCGCGCGAGGTATAGAGGTCCCAAGGGCTGCCGCTGCCTGTTTCGCGCAAGGCAAGGGCATCTTTAAGCACATCTAGCTCGGCGTGCATGGCGCAGACGATACCAATAGTCACAGTAGGCACCTCT
>CAYGHR010000129.1:0-3469 GCA_964349715.1 uncultured Peptococcaceae bacterium | reverse complement strand
AGTTCGGCAATCTTGGCCTGCGCCAGGCTAAAGTTCGGGCGCACCTTCCGCGCATACACCCGTGTCGCCAGCACCAAGAACGGCACTGGGATGAGCGTCAGGGCCGCAAGTGTCGGGTTCATGCTAAACAGTATGACCGCGACCCCGACCAACACGAGAATGTTCGCCCCAACCTCGGGAATGGCATGTGCAATCAGCGACTCAAAAGTCGCTACGTCATTTACCGTAATGGACATCAGTTGCCCGGTCTGCTTGTCCTGGAAAAACCCCAAGGAAAGCTTCTGCAGGTGGTCATACACCTTAGTGCGCATGTTAGCGACTAAGCGCCACGAACCCACGTGCGACATGTAGCTCGCCAAAAACCTAAACACGATTTTTACCCCGTAGAGAGCTAAAAGGCCCAAGGCTATGGGCTGTAGGCGCTCCATGTTGAGCATGCCTTCGGTTTCCACGTAGTAGAGCATGCGGCGCACCAGTTGCGGTGCAATGAGGTCAAGACCCGTCAGTGCCATGACAGCGACAGCAGTTATAGTAAGATAATGCCAGTAGGGTTGCGCTTCTTTGCATAGGCGCCGCAAGAAATCCATAGTACACCCCCTGGTGATTTATTTCGGTATGCCAAGCAAAAGTCCTGCACGGCTCGACGTCGTCCCACAAGTAAGAACACCACTCCTTACATGCAGCGAAGGGGGACATTGCTGTCTAATTGACAGATTCTGTGTGTGTATGGGATAATGACAAGAGCAGCGGACCGAGAGCATTGTAAAGGAGGATGTTGTACCTGAGTGATGTTACATCACAAAAAGCCTCCCTAACTGTAGCGGAGGAACTAGAGAGTTTCCGTTTGAGTGTTAAGATTTGCTGTGCGGACCAAGCTCCGGATGAAGACTTACGAGCCTGCCAAATACGCTTAGCAGAATTAAATGAGCGGGTCGTAGCCAACACACCACCAAGGGCAAGGCGCAGTCGGCGCAAAGGCGGTCCGGTCATAGACTTACCTGAACGGTGGGATATGCTAGGCAACAGGCGCCTCTTTGCATGGCAGGAAGAGTGCGTCTCCAAATGGCTGCAGCAAAATGGCACCGTCAAAGTTGTCACCGGCGCAGGAAAGACTGTGCTAGCGCTGGCAATAATGCAGCAGTTGCAGGCACAACACAGAGAGTTGCGGGCTGCAATTGTTGTCCCATCCATCGTACTGATGGAGCAATGGTATGAGGAGATAGTGCGTAACTCGAACTTGCCAGAAGAGTCCGTCGGACGATTAGGGGGTGGATACAGCGACAGCTTTGCCCACGGTGTGCGAGTTCTCATCTGTGTACTCAAATCTGCAGCCGATAAGTTGGAACCACTAGTGGAGGCAGCAGGCATCGCGGACGACCTGTTATTAGTAGTTGATGAGTGCCACCGCGCCGGTTCGGCAGAAATGAGCAAGGTTTTTCGTGCCAAGAGAAAGTACAACCTCGGACTATCCGCAACACCAGAGCGGGACGACCCCTCGGCGACAGACGACGACGCCACCCCTGCACAGATTGACTACACCCTGAGTCTGCTGGGCCAAGCACTGGGTCCGATCATCTACAACATGACGCTTAACAATGCCGATGAGATGGGTCTCTTGCCAAACTTCACCGTCTACCATTACGGGGTACCTCTCTCTCCAGAGGAGAAGGAGAAGTATGAGAATCTGTCATCAGAAATTCACAAACTGCAGGATGAGCTGCGAGGCTCACATGACGCACGGTCCACCAAAACATCATTTTTTCTCCAGTGTCAGGCACTAGCAAGGCAGGAAGGACCCCTGGCGCGAACCGCAATGCGCTTCATCAAGCTGACGGCCGATAGAAAACGCGTTTTGTATGGTGCAATGAATCGGCGTAACGCGGTTCTCGCGCTAATTGAACACAGGCTGTTAGCGAAACCGGATGCAAGAATCATTGTGTTTCACGAAAGCATTGAAGAAGTTATGTCTATTTATAGAGATGTTGCTCAAGCGACAGTGAATGGCATTGTGATCCCTGCTGTTGTGGAGCATAGCCGCCTACCGCGAAACGTCCGTGACGAAGGCATTCGGCTCTTCAGGGACGGCAGCGCTAAAGTCATGGTGTCAGCACGCTCTCTTGTTGAGGGATTTAATGTCCCTCGAGCCGACGTTGGCATCATTGCCGCCTCCAGCACATCTGTGCGGCAACGCATTCAAACCTTAGGCCGAGTACTACGGCGCCCAATTGACGGCGGAGATAAACAGTCGGAGGTCCATGTCGTGTATTGCCGCGGAACCACGGATGAGTCCATCTATCGGAAGGCCGATTGGGGGCAGTTGACTGGTGTCGAACGTAACGAATACTATCACTGGGATGTTACTAGTCCGCGCCTCCCCCA
This sequence comes from uncultured Peptococcaceae bacterium, assembly GCA_964349715.1. Lineage (GTDB taxonomy): Bacteria > Bacillota > UBA994 > UBA994 > UBA994 > UBA994. The sequence goes on along the minus strand of CAYGHR010000129.1, from coordinate 1,090 downwards.
GCACGGGCCTCCGGTTGCTCCTCTGCCCACAGAAGCTGACATCGACCCGGCCAAGCTTGTCATCGGACAAGAATACCCAGGCGAGTATGAAGGGGCGGAGTACACTTGCCGAAGCGATGGCAATGTCTATAGCGCGGACAATGTCATGGCAACTCACCCGCAAGGCATACCTGAGCTCATCAAAAGCTTTAAAGGTAGTTTTGGTCGCTTCAAGGTAACTCTACATAAGCGGTACATCCTTATTTTGCGCCCACTACGGGATGAAGACGGCGACCAAGCATGGGAAACAGTTTATGTTGGCACACTCGCGGAGCCCTTTGTTTTTGTAACGGATAATTACTCATCGCCAAGCACATACGCTGCGGGTGAAGAATACCCACATAGGTTGGTAGGGAAGAACGTCCAAGAGCTCACGTTTCGCAAGGTGCAAGGCAGACTAGCCATAATGGTTGCCTCGCCTCGCGGCTCCCTAATTGCGAGAGGCGAAGACAGAGCAGAAGACAAGAACAAGGGGCGCGAGCATGATGAGCTGCTGATAAAGATACAGGGGCTAGCAGCAAAAGGGCATAAAATATGGAAGCTGTTCGTGACAGAGCGTAATGACGTGGTGTTCGCTGACGCTGGCTGCTACAGGTACATTACTTCATTAATGCACGGGATAGAATTACCCACTAGGCGAGGTGATTAACTTATGGTAGAAGCGCTTTATTTTCAAGCCAACGGTCCTTTCCTATGGTCAGGGCGGTATAAACGTGTACCAGGCCAAACCACCACTTTTTCAATCCGTTACCACTCCCATTTAGGATGGTGGCCCTGCGTGGACTGGCGTACAGATGAATACCAACTTGAATGCTTTGCTCTGAGCGGCAACACCCACATCAGAACCTTAGCCGCAGCCATAAACAAGGCCAAAATGATGTTGGCGCAGACTGAAGGCGGCTCCTTCCAAATTAACGAGTTTGGGCAGGTTTTGGTTCCGTCCTCCGCCGGTGATGGCAGGGTCATGATTGTAGGCGAGACACAGGGAGCCCTTGTACTTGAAAACCCACTAACAGACGATTACATCGACCTTAGCAACACGGATGGTCTA
>CAYGHR010000128.1:0-3537 GCA_964349715.1 uncultured Peptococcaceae bacterium | reverse complement strand
TCGTGAGGAGTCTGCTTGACGCAAAATTGCACGTGGTCAATGTCGGCTTAGAGTCCTTTGCCGCTGACCTCAGAAGCGCGGGCGTTGACGTTGTACATGTGGATTGGCGTCCCCCTGCTCGGGGCGACCTAAGACTTACTCAGGCACTCTCCTTCCTTGATGAGCGTGCCGAAGTCATCGATGCGGCTAACCGCGTGGCCACAGAGAAGATGATTGCCGCGCACCCCATACTAGTGGATGTGGGGGTAGCAGTAGACACCATCCCAGGCTTTACGGAAAAGACCATCCTGCACGCCGGCCCCCCCGTTGCCTGGGAGAAAATGTGCGGTCCCATGCAAGGGGCCATAGTTGGCGCGCTCATACATGAGAAGCGAGCTGCGAATGAAGCAGAAGCTCGGATTGTCGCCGCCTCCGGGGAATACACATTTGCCCCCTGTCACCATTACGACGCAGTGGGGCCTATGTCGGGCGTCATATCTGCCAGTATGCCGGTGATAGTAGTTGCCGATAAGCACACCGGCCGCAGGGTGTACAGCAATTTTAATTCCGAGGCCAAAGGCAAAAAGTCACTGAGCTTTGGCTCGCTCGGACCTGACGTAGAAGAGATGCTGTGCTGGGTACGCGACGTATTTGCACCATTCCTCAAGGATGCGGTGCGAGTACTGGGTGGTATTGATCTTAAGGCTATTATCGCGCGTGCCATACAGATGGGGGACGAAGTGCACACCCGTCATGCCGCTGCGACCTCACTCTTGGTGAGGGAGATTTTCACCGCCCTGCCGGAGGTGAGCGTAAGCCGCGAGGCTTTAGCGCGCATAAGTAAGTTCCTCTACTTCAATGACTTCGTGTTTCTCAACTTCTCTATGGCTGCCTGTAAACTAATGGTTCTCGCTGGGCATGGCGTGCCCAACAGCTCCATTGTTACTGTCATCGCCCGCAACGGTGTCGAAACCGGCGTGCGTCTCAGTGGGACGGGAGACCAGTGGTTTACCGCCCCTGCACCCCATGTCAAAGGCCTCTACTTCCCAGGGTTTACCGCCGAGGACGCTAATCCCGACTTAGGAGACAGCGCGATTACCGAGGTGGCCGGACTCGGGGCCTTTGCCATGGCGGCAAGTATACCCTTAGTCAAAGTAGTAGGCGGAACTGCGGCGGAGGCCATCGCCACTACGCGAGCGATGAAGGAGATCACCATTACTGCAAACCCCATGTTCGCTATCCCGGTATTGGACTTTGAGAACACTGTGCTGGGAATTGACGCGCGCAAGGTTGTTGAAACCGGTATTTGCCCAAGTATCAACACCGGGATTGCGCACCGTAATGCCGGCGTCGGCATTGTAGGGTCCGGCATATCCTGGGCTCCTTTTGAGTGCTTTGCTGCTGCCATCACAGCCTTAGCCCATGGAACAAAAACAGACGCCCCTGAAAGTGGACAATAAAAGAGGAGGAAAAATCGTGCTAAGAAAAGGTGCATTGCTCTTCGTTGCTGCGATGGTGCTCGTGACGACACTCTCGCTCGGGCCGCTGCTCTCGTCGGCTACCACGCCGCCCATTCGGGTCACCGTAAACGGAGCCCTACTCACACTCGATGTGCCGCCGGTGCTGCAGAGCGGTCGCGTGTTAGTTCCGTTTAGGGCAATATTTGAGGCCTTAGGCGCAACTGTCAACTGGGATGCGGCCACTAATGTCGTGAGCGGTTACCTAGGCCGCCAAGCTGTATTTCTCCAGCTCGGCAGCAGGACAGCTTGGCGCAACGGTCCGGCCCTACAGCTAGATGTAGCGCCCACCATCATCGGCGGACGCACTCTAGTTCCGGTGCGCTTCGTCTCCGAGGGCCTAGGCGCGCAAGTAAATTGGGTCGAGGGGACACGCACAGTCGAAGTCACCATGACCCTGCCGCCCGCACCGAGGGTCGGTGGTGTTCTAAACCGCGGTACAAATCTAGAACCTGACACGCTTAACCCGCTGTTCTCTAACAACAATGTGTCCCGTTGGATAAACACTATTACTAATCTGGGACTTGTCAGGCTTGATGAGCACAATGACGTAATTAACAGTCTGGCAGATCGTTGGGCATGGGACCAGAGCACGCTCACATACAGGTTCTGGTTGCGGTCGGGTGTGAAGTGGCATGACGGTAGGCCCTTCACCGTGGAAGACGTCAAGTTCACTTTCGACACTATACTTAGCCCCGCCTACGTCGGGGTACGTAAGGGCGACTTTGCCTCGCTACAGAGCGTCACCATTGTTGACCAGAACACGATTGACTTTAGATTAAGCAGAGTCGATGCACCGTTCCTTACCCGCATGACACTCGGCATCATTCCGCGACACATCTTTGCCGATGTGCCCATTGCCCAGATAGGTGCACACGCCTTCAGCAGAAGTCCGATCGGAACCGGTCCCTTCAGAGTTGAACGGTGGGTAGCCGGGCAAACGCTGTCTCTCGTCGCCAACCCTGACTTTCATCTGGAAGGGCCATTCCTCGACGGAATCCTGCTGCGCGTCTACCGCGATAACGACGTCATGGCTCTTGCTTGGGAAAATGGGGAGATTGATTGGCACACCTCCCTACCGTCCGTAAATGCGAGCAGGCTCATGGTAGATTATGCGGACAGGGCTTACTTCAGGGAAGTCCCCGCACCTATGTACGAGTTCGTGCGACCCAACATGGGCAATGCCCTGCTGCGCGATGTGCGCATTCGTCAAGCGCTGATGTTCGCACTCGATCGCCCCGCCATGGTAAACAGCTTACTGGACGGACGCGCTATCCTCATGCATGGGCATCAGTTGCCGACATCTTGGGCCCACCGCACGGGACTTGACCCGTATGCCGTCAACCGCACCCGCGCCATTTCGCTCTTGACTGAGGCCGGCTTTAGGACCGTTGGCACCGATGGTGTTAGGCGCAACGCCGTTGGTGACAGGCTTGCCTTTACCCTCATGACTACGGCTGGGAATACCTTGCGAGCCGACATGGCAGCCTTCATGCAAGACAGCTGGCGGCGCATAGGTGTAGAGCTTCGCATTGAAACCGTGAGCTTCCCCGTGCTGATAGGCGCGCTGAACGGCAGCCGGTTTGACCTTGTCCTGCTGTCTCCGGCACTCGAGGTTGATCCTGATCCGTTTGTTTACTTCCATACAAGCCAAGGTCTTGTCGGCGGCGTCATGGTCGGACGTAACAACGGCAATTGGAGCGTCGCGGAATATGACCGCCTGCTTGAAGCCGGACGTGGCACAGTGAACATGGATGAGCGCAAGGCTATATACCATCAGCTCGAGGGTTTGATCAACAGAGACTTGCCGTACCTCCCGATGTTCACCATTCAAGATGTGCACGGTATCTACAACCGCGTCCAAGGTGTCGTCTGGGGACCCACAGGGCCTGTGTTCCCCGAGCTAATCCACATTCGTCGCTAACTGAGACTCATCCAGACAGTAGAAGAGCTGAATTCCGAGCAGTATGCCTATAAGTTGGTCAAGGCCTGATGTTGCGCCATACTGCGTCATAACCGCTAAGGCCGTTCGGCAGTCTTC
>CAYGHR010000127.1:0-3551 GCA_964349715.1 uncultured Peptococcaceae bacterium | reverse complement strand
ACGTAATTTCGTGTTTCGGGAAATGGGATGCGCGCAATGTCGCTAGACCGACCGCTCCAAATCCCTTGGGCTAACCAGTTCTTCACATTGCCGCGCCCGCCGTTGTACGCCGCTAACGCGACCTCTAAATCGCGCCCAAACTGCTCCGAGAGGTGGCGCAGATACCATGTTCCCATCCTGATGTTTAGCTCAACCTCAAACAGCCTGTCGGGGTGGAAGTCCGCAAGGTTCATTTCGCCGGCAATCCACGCGCCGGTGGCAGGCATGATTTGCATCAGCCCGCGTGCGCCTTTGGGGGAAACCGCTGAAGGGCGGAAGCTGCTTTCCACTCGAATCACTGCTGCGACTAGGTATGGGTCAAGGCCATTGGCCTCTGCATAACGCTCTACGACTTCGCGGTAGGGCCAAGGATAAATGATGCGCCAAAGCGGCGGTCCTAACACCGCCAACAGCAGGACTACCGCCACTACATAGATGAGCAAATTCCAGTAGACGTTTAATCTAGTGCTTTGTGACCACATACGCTCGCTAACGCCTCTCTGACTTGTGTGTGTGTAGCCTCTAAGCTCGTATCGGTATCTATGATGCGGTGGGCACGCTGCGCTTTCTCCTCTAGGGGCATTTGAGCACTAATGCGAGCGTGCGCCTCTTCGCGGGTTAAGCCGCGCGCCATAGCCCGACACAACTGCGTGGAGGGCTTGCATGTCACTAACCAAACCTCGTCTACCGCGTGCTCGAGTCTCGCCTCATACAGCAGGGGGACTTCAATTGCCACGAGGCAGGCTCCCCGCCGGCTGTGTTCACAACACCACTTATCTATCTCATCCCAGATTGCCGGGTGCAATATGGCCTCCAAGAGGTGGCGTCGGGCCCCGTCGTTAAACACTATTTCCGCCAGCAAAGAGCGGCTTATACTCCCGTCCCGAGCTAAGATTCCGCCGCCAAATGCAGCGACAATTTCGCTATAACACTGAGCCCCAGGCTCCATAAGTCTGTGGCCGACGTTGTCCGCACTGATCGTCGGCACGCCTAGCTCGGACAGCATCGCCGTGACGGTGGATTTCCCGGTGCTGAGGCCCCCGGTGATTGCCATGCGCAACATTACATCCCCTCCCTCGCGCCTTTAGTGCTGGCACTGCCGACAAGCATGCGTTCCCCGGCCGGCCACTACAATGCGCGCAACTTCTCCACCACAAACGAAGCAAGCCTCTCCTGCCCGGCCGTATACTTTCAGCTGATGCTGAAAGCGTCCCTCCTGCCCTAAGCCATCAAGATAATCACTAAATGTAGTCCCGCGCATTTTAATGCCCTGCGTGAGAACAGCGGTTACAGCGTCGTAGAGGCGCGCTACCTCGCTTAGAGTCAGCTCGCCCGCCACGCGCTCCGGCCTTATCCCTGCCAAGAACAGCGCTTCGTCGGCGTAAATGTTGCCAATACCGGCGACGATATGCTGGTTAAGCAGCAAGGACTTAATCGTGCAGCGCTTCCCCTCCGCTAGTGATGCCAGCACGGCAGGGGTAAACTCGGGGGATAGCGGCTCCACGCCAAGGTGTTCCATGCGGGCCACGCGGAAAATGTCTTTGTCCGCGGCGAGAAACCAGTAGCCGAACTGCCTAGTATCGGTGTAGCGCAGTTCTTGCCCACCAGCTAGTTTTAGCACAATGTGCGTGTGGGGCGGACGCGGCAGAAGGGCGGCAGCGAAGCGCAACTGACCCGTCATACGCAAGTGAATGACTAGCGTGTGCTCCCCCGATAGACTGAACAAAAGATATTTGCCGCGCCGCCCGATATCTTGCACCACGCGATTAGCAACTAGGCCTGCAAACTCCTCCGCTGTCACACCCTGCAGCAGCTTAGGCAAGTGAACTTCGCTATCGACGATCCGTTGCCCTTTTAGTAAAGGTAGCAGACTTTGACGGATGGTTTCGACCTCGGGCAGCTCAGGCACGCGGCAGCCCTCCCCGGCTTTGTTCTACTTTCTTGACATTGTACCAGTTGCTGCCCACCTTTAGGTCAACAACGAGCGGCACGGTCAAGTGGAGAGCGTTCTCCATTGTTTCTTGCACGAGGGACGCCAAGGGGCTCAGTTCATCGTCGGTCGTCTCAAAGATCAGTTCGTCGTGCACCTGCAGGATCATGCGCGACTTAAGCTTAGCACGCTCTAACTGCGCGTGAATTCTGACCATCGCCAGTTTGATTAGGTCGGCTGCAGCACCCTGAATGGGCGTATTCATGGCGGTGCGCTCGGCAAAAGCACGCCGTGTAGCGTTGCCGCTGTTTATTTCAGGTAAATAGCGTCGCCTCTGCAGTAAGGTCGTAACATACCCGTCGCGCTTAGCCTGCGCAATGGTGCTCTCGATAAACGCCTTCACCCCGGCATAGCGGCGAAAGTAGCTGTCTATATATTCCCTCGCCACAGAGCGAGACACCTTGATGTCGCGCGCTAACCCATAGTCGCTGATGCCGTATACTATGCCAAAATTGACGGCCTTAGCCCGGTCGCGCATCTCACGCGTGACGTGCTCCGGATTTACGCCAAACACCTCGGATGCCGTGCGCGTATGGATATCCTCTCCTGCGGAGAAAGCAGCCGTTAGGATTGGGTCTTTTGACAGGTGGGCAAGTATGCGCAGCTCTATCTGCGAGTAGTCGGCGGCAAGAATATGCGTAAAGCCTGGTGCCGGACAAAAAGCCTGTCTGATCATTCGCCCCTCTTCCAAACGGATGGGGATGTTCTGCAGATTCGGTTCCGTGCTGCTTAGGCGGCCAGTCGCGGTAACGGTTTGATTGTAAGTGGTGTGGACTAGCCCGTTGGCATCTGCGGCTTTGCGCAGCCCCTCTAGGTAGGTAGACTTCAACTTGGACAAGGTCCTGTACTCCAAGACTTTCTGCACCACTTCGTGTTGGTCAGCTAAGCTTTCTAAGACTTCGGCATCAGTGGAGTATCCTGTCTTGGTCTTTTTGCCCGTGGGGAGGCCAAGCTTCTCAAACAGAACAAACCCCAGCTGTTTGGGTGAACTGATGTTAAACTCCTGCCCCGCAAGCGAGTAAATCTGCTCCATAAGGCCCTGTATGCGCGTGGCAGCGTGTGCCTCCATCGCCTGCAGCACGCTCAGGTCTACGGCGACCCCAGTGCGCTCCATGGCCAAGAGCACGCGAGCTAACGGCAACTCCACGTCGTAGTAGAGGGAGAGCAAGTTCTTCGCCTCTAACTCTCGTTCCAATTGCCGGCTAAGTTCAGGCAACACCAGAGCTTCGCCCTCTGCATCTAAAACAACCTGGCCGAGGTACTGCTGCGTCAGCTCAAGACAGGCGTAGCTCGCTTGACTTGGGTCTAGGAGATAAGCCGCCAGTTCAAGGTCAAACACATTGGCACCAAGGCTTAAACCTAGCGCACTAAGACTACTTTCTGCTGCTTTATAGTCGCAAACAACTTTGGTGACAGAGTCATCCCGCAAAACGATACGCAGATCCGCGAGTTGACCCAAGTCATAACTCGCGATAAGCCTAACACCGCGAGCATCCGCGACCATGACCTCCCCGCTCGCCCC
>CAYGHR010000126.1:0-3592 GCA_964349715.1 uncultured Peptococcaceae bacterium | reverse complement strand
CGCTGCCAGCCCACATGCTGATTTCCGCTCTCACACACCTCTATCCCTCTCGCAGCGGCGTTGCCTGCTTCTGCGTGAAAGGCCATCTCTAAGTCGGGGATGGCTTGTATGATGCTCGTTTCATCTAGGACGTAGTGCCAGGAGGCGAAATTGCCGCTGTTTAGGTTCACCGGGTTGTCTAGCCACGCCCGCTCGTTTTGTGCTGTGCTACGTGGATTGCCGGTATTGTGGATAGTTACTGTCGTGGGCACGATCCTACGGCCAGGCCTAAACTTATGGCCGACGCCAAGCAGCGCTACTGTGACTTCCAATTGTAATTCATTAACCACTGAATTCCCCATGCGCACATCCCTCCATATATTCCTCTACCGTAGAATATGCTGGGGAGGTAGCTAAGGTCAACATCTGCCTGACACACTCTGACATCTGGAATGTCGGTGTTTGATGAAATTCCATTTTCGACACTAATCGACAGCAGCATCCCCAAAGATCCCATGATTCATTACACAGACCGACACACATCGCACCATTAAGGTGGTAAATTGTCTATATAGGGAACGAAAGGACGGTGAGATGGTGGCCAAAGTGTTGATTGTTGAGGATGAGCCCGGCATAACACTGGTGCTCACCGAGCTGTTGCTTGACCACGGGCATGAGGTAGCAGCCGCGCCTAATGGCAGGCGCGGGTTGCAGATGCTCAAGGAACGCACGCCCGACATCACTTTTGTTGACCTGCACATGCCGGAGATGGACGGCCGAACGCTCGTGGAGATTATGCAGTCCGACTCTAGACTAAGGCAGATTCCCGTTGTGCTGATGACAGGATCACTGCTCTGTGCCGACATCCTTCCTCCCCGAAGCTCCTTCCGCGCCATTTTAGGGAAACCTTTTGACCTCGATGATGTGCTGTGCTACGTCGCACTGCTGGCTTGACTCGCTGGAGGACAAGGCATATTATCAGAGCAAATGAGAGAAGCGAGGGAGATTTTAGCATGGAACTAAGTGCTTACCCGGGAGCCTTGCTGTTCAGCCCCCTGTCTATCCGCGAACTCCACTTGCGCAATCGCGTCGTGTTACCGCCCATGTGCCAGTACGCTGCGGCCCCAGACGGGCATGTCACCCCTTATCATATGGTGCATTATGGAGCGAGGGCGCTTGGCGGGCTGGGACTTGTGCTACTTGAGGCCACGGCAATAACGTCGGACGGCAGAATCTCCGACCGCGATTTAGGCATCTGGTCGGAGCAGCATATCCCGGGCCTGCGTCAGCTGGCGGACACCATTGCCTACAACGGGGCTGTACCCGGCGTACAGATTGCCCATGCCGGACGCAAAGCGTGGCGCGGGGTTAAACGCATGGTTGCGCCCTCGGCGATTGCTTTTTCTGCCGATCACGCCACTCCCGAGGCACTCACACCCAGTGACATCGCCGACATCGCGGACGCCTTCACACAAGCTGCCCTACGTGCTTGGCAGGCGGGGTTTAAGGTCGTAGAGTTTCACGCGGCACATGGCTATCTATTGCACGAATTTCTCTCCCCCGTCGCCAACTTACGTGATGACGAGTATGGTGGCAGCCCCGCAAACAGATTGCGGCTACTCCGCGAAGTAGTCATACGATGTCGGCAAGCACTGCCTGAGCAAGCAGTGTTGACAGTGCGTTTGTCGGGGGCTGAGTTTAGCGGTTTACCGCAAGAATACTCTCCGGCAGATGTTGCAGAAATCGCAGTCGGCCTTTGCGCCGCAGGGATAGACGCCGTTCATGTCAGCGGTGGCGGCATACTGCCGGTGCGACCTATTGTATGGCCAGGTTACCAACTGCGCTATGCGCGTGTGGTGAAAGACGCTGTAACCGTGCCGGTAATCGGCGTCGGAGTGCTGGGTAAAGTAGAGCTCGCGGAATTCGCCTTGCGCGAAGGGTACTGCGACTTAGTAGCGCTCGGTCGCCCACTGCTGATTGATCCGCATTGGCCGATACATGCGGCCCGCGCGCTAGGGGCCGAAATCCCAGTACCTGAGCACATGCGGCTTAGCCTGTCACGCTAGGCCTTTGTCACGCCACTGCGACGCGGGACAGAGCGGCCGCTTAGCTATGTGGTGCAATTTGACAAAGAATTCACACCGTGCTATAGTTCAAGCAGTAATTATTCTCATGTACGGGAGTAGTTGCGGCGCAAACTTGCGCGATACCAGAGAAGGAGGTCGGTGACAATGGGCAAGAAGTCTGTGAGCATTGCACATTTAGACGTCGAGAAACTCATCCAGATGCTAAACGAAGCACTCGCTGAAGAATGGTTGGCGTACTACCAGTATTGGATCGGGGCACGGGTAATGGAAGGCCCCATGCGCAGTGAAATCGAGCCCGAGTTACTACTACATGCCACAGAGGAGCTCGGACACGCCGAGCTGCTGGTTAATCGCATCCTACAACTGGGGGGCACCCCGTTGCTTAACCCCAACCTTTGGCCCAGTTTTGCCAAGTGCCCCTACGAGGAGCCTTCTGACCCGTACATAGAGACCGTCCTCATACAGAATCTCGAAGGAGAGCGGTGTGCAATTCATCGCTACGAAGAGATTGCGAGCTTCACTAACGGCAAGGACCATGCGACGTATCAGATGGCAGTGCAGATCTTAAACGACGAAATCGAGCATGAGCAGGACATCGAAGACTTCTTGATCGACATCAACCGCATGAAGGACGACATTCGCAAGCTTAGGCTGTAGAGTCACTGAAACTCGAGCCTGCACTTTATACTGACGCGAGAGGCTGCCCCACTGGGGGCAGCCCTTTTGCTAGTTGGGGTGGTATACACTGCGCAGGTGCAGAGTGCGAGCCGCGATATCTGCCGCCCACAGAGCTTCACCTAGCTCCTGCCTTACTCGCTCCCCTGCCACCGCCGCTTGAAAGCGCTGTTGGTCGACGCCGGGCACCGCTACGGTTGTAAAGTGCATCAACTCGTCGCCATCCACCCATTCAATGTCTCTCAGCCAGGGTTCAAATTGCGCGGACTCGGCTTGTTGTGGAAACAGCAGATCACTGAATGCGGCAGAGGATAGGTGCAGGACCCTTTCTCTGCTGATAATGCAATCTACGCTAAGGGTGCTGTAAGCGTCCAGCATAACAGTGGCCCCCGTCTCTGGGTCAAACACGTAGCCCTGGTCCCCATAGTAGTAAATGTAGCGCCCCGTCGGCGACCAACGCGGTGCCAACATGGCGTCGTGACGATAATGACGAGAATGCGCCATGCCTGTAAATTCCACAGTGTTGGCGGCTAGGTCAATGAACCCGACCAGACCCATGCCGACAATACCCGGTCCGGGAGAGAATGCAGGCATGCCGACGAGGTAGAGGCCTAATTTCCTACCGTCCGGCGAAACCCCAAACAAACGCAAGCTGTGAAACGCCTCTAACGATGTAGCAGTGTTATTCCAAGGGGCGTCCGCGGGCGCGAAGCGTTCCCAACCTTGCCGCAGCGCGTCCTGTAGCTTAGAACCGCCGACCACTGTTTCCCCATCGCGCAAGTCCACAATCCACAGTTCATCTTCTCCCCGCACTTCCCCATGCTGGACCAACGCGACATACGGGAAGTGTA
>CAYGHR010000125.1:0-3645 GCA_964349715.1 uncultured Peptococcaceae bacterium | reverse complement strand
CCGTCTGGTGGATGGTCTTAGGGATTGTCCCTGACCGCATTGACCCAGGCAAACCGGCTCAAAATGGCGGACACGAAAGGATGCATAGGGACCTCAAGGCAGAAGTGCAGAACAAAATCCTTGTGGATCTTGCGGAGAGCTAGGCTGCCCTAGATGCGTGGCGGCGGTCGAATAGGTTACCGTCACCACCAGAGGCAAACTGGTATGGAGTTTTAAGGATGGAACTGAAATCGAGGGATAAAGTAAACAGCCTGTCCCTAAAGAATTAGCAGTAGATTTGCTTGTCCGAGTGTTTATTTTTGCGTGATTTTTAGTATAATATAAACAGGGAGGTGCGGCGAGTGTTCAGCAAGAATTTGAAATACTACCGTTTGAAGAACGCTATGTCTAAGAAAGAGTTGGCCGAACAAGCTAGTGTCTCTCCAATGGCAATCTCGAATTACGAGAACGGCAAGCGAAAGCCCGACATGGATATGCTCAAACGGATGGCAATGATACTTGGCGTGCGTGTGTCGGACTTTTTGGCTATCCGAGATGAAAGACTGGTGTTTTGCCATGGTGAGTTCAGAAAAAACTCAACGCTCTCAGTGGCTCAGCAGGACTATGTGCGAGAGTCAGTAGAAGAATATTTCAATCGATTTATGACCATCGTCGAAATACTAGGGGGAGAGGTCCTGCCGAAAGCTCCTGATACTGGCGTACTTAGACTCTCGGGCGATAGCGAAAGCGATGCGCAAGCACTGAGAAAACACTTGAATCTCGCCGTTGACGGGCCGATAGATAACTTAATCGAGATTCTGGAAAACAAGGGTGTCTTGATATATGTTTGCGAGATTGATAATGACAAGTTTTCTGGGATGAACGGCTTTGTCAACGGGTGCCCATATATTGTTATTAATAAGAAGATGAGTCCTGAAAGAAAAAGATCGACCATTGTACATGAGCTTTCTCATCTAATGTTCAAATGGCCGGGCGATATGGAAGATCGCAAAATTGAAGCGCTGTCAACTGCAATCAGCGGTGCTTTCCTGTTCCCAAAGACTGATGCCATCAGAGAGCTTGGAGTTCGCAGAACTGCAGTATCAAAAGATATGTTATTAGTGGCACAGGAATACGGTATTTCGATGTACCTGCTTGTTAAGCGTGCGCAATTATCGGGTATCATTTCAGCAAGCTTAGAACAAGGGTTTTATATTGATGCTTCTAAAGCCGGATGGAGAAAGAAAGAACCACACCGTATTGAGAATGAAGTCCCTACTCTGTTTGAACAGTTAGTGTGTCGTGCGGTAAATGAACATGAAGTCAGTATGCAAAGAGGAGCTGAACTATTAAGAATTCCATATGACGATATAGTTTCTCGCTGCTGCTTCAGTAAGGACTGAAGATGGAATATATTAGTAGTGACACAAATGTGTGGGTTGACTTTTTTGTTATCGGCCGCACTGATATCCCCTTCCATTTACCGTATACCTTTATTATGAACTGTGATGCCATTAATGACGAATTGTTGTCACCAAGCGGACTTCGTGAGAAGCTGTTGCAGTGTGGTCTTGTAAGTGTGGAGCTAACAATCGAGGAGTTCGGCCTTGCGGAAGAGTTGGGCCCCCGTTACCCTCAACTAACAATATATGACCGTATCGCCTTGGCAATCGCAATAGCGAGAAAAATAACTTTACTGACAGGTGACAGCGCATTGAGGAAGGTAGCAAAGCACGAGAATGTCAACGTGCTGGGTACAATCGGTATCCTTGACCAGCTGTTTGACGGTAGTTACATTTTAGGATCAAGCAGTTGCCAACGCGTTCACTGTGCAGTGCGTTCCGGATTACCATATACTCCAATACAGCGTATTTGTCTCAGGCATGCAAACTGGGCCAGCGACCACGGCCAGTTTGAGCCACCCCTGCAGAGAGTGGACGGGCGGGACTGCTTGAAGGTTCAAGTATAGATAATACTGTTCATCGCAATAGCTGACCCAAAGGCTTCAGGAGCTTTCTCCTAGACGCTGACCTCGCAGAGCTCCTTTCACGGGCAGGATGCTGACCTTGGGGGAAACACTCCCACTGGCTTATTCTACTTGAAACCTCTGGAAATACCCCCAATACGATGAAAGTGGTGTAGCGATGATTCGCCCATTTATGGACAATGATCTGCCAGCAATTATAGAATTGGTGCTTCAGAACAGACAAATGAAGCCCACTGAAATTAAGGAGCGCGTTAAAAGCAGCACTACCTGGGTCTTTGAAGACGAAGCCTTGCTTGGCTGTGCCGCATTAGGGGAGGTAAGTGAGTCCCAACATGGTCCGGAAGCATGGCTCTGGGTATATACTGCGCCCAATCACAGGCGGCAGGGTATAGGGGAAAAGCTATGGCAGACGGTGAAAGGGTGCCTCGAGGATCTTAATGTGGTAAGGCTTTACACAACTTATCGAACCGACGCAGGGGCCAACCGCCAGCTCTTCACCAAACACGGCTTCACTCCCTGGTACTCAGTTCATGCCATGCGCTATGTCGGTCCGAACTTTGCAGAAGTAGATATTCAGCCAGCTCCCTACACTGATCAAATGTTTGCGGACTATGTGCGCCTCACCAACGACGGGTTCCGCCGGCTCAGAAGCCAGTGCGATATAGAGCCGATCGACACCTACCCTGCAGACTGTAACGAAGCAGAGACTCGAAAACAGCTCATTGATGACAGTAGCAACATCTTTTTGCTATATGAAGATGGCAAAGCTGTTGGCTACACTCTACTGGGCTCAGACTTCATAGATACCATTGTCATAGACCAAGCGTATCAAGGCCGCGGCCTTGGGCGGCAACTTACCCAGTTGTCGGTTAACCTGCTGCGACAAAGAGGTGTGGACACCGTCCATCTCAGTGTAGTAGATATCAACGTCAACGCTCGGAGGCTTTACGACTCACTCGGTTTTGAGCGCGTCGAAACCGTAGAACTCGCGCGGTCCACACCTGTAGACCTTCGCTAGCACCAGGCATACAAACGGAGGCTGATGCTTTTGTCGGGAGTAAGATCATACTGAGATAAAGTAGAGCGGACTGGCTATAATTGCCCCCCCTACGGGACTGGCTAGTTAACGGTTGGCATCCGACAAGGTAGCGTGGGCCTTATGGGGCGCCGTCGGCGTGAGCCCTTCCATCGCCGCTGCGCAGTCTTGTTGCCGAGAAGGGCTTACACTGCGCAAGGTGGCAGAGTCTATGTCGACGACTCACCAAAGGGTTCATGCCACCCGGTGGTAGACTCAGGCTTGTCGGTGGGTGGTTTTGTTTTTGCCGGGTGGCAATGCATCTTGGCAGGGAATAGCACTGCTCAAGGGGAAGTAGTATGCACTGCAGGATTTTGGGATGTGCGGGGAGTGAAAAACATACTCCAATTGGTCATATTCCACCTGGGCAGGCACAGTGCCTCAGCGGGGAGTGTTCGCGGTGAAAGCAAAAAGGTCAGAACAACACCGCTGCCCTCCAAAAAGGCGGCTCTGTGGTAACCATGGCCGACGATCAGCCCGAGAGGGTAGCTTCGCCTGTTTTAATCGCCGGGTCCCAAAAGGTAGTGTTAAAGGCGGCGTGGTCAGAAGGAGTCCAGAGGAGGACGGCTGTGAAGATTTCCAAGCGTGATGCACTGAGTTGGTT
>CAYGHR010000124.1:1362-3649 GCA_964349715.1 uncultured Peptococcaceae bacterium | reverse complement strand
GCCACGCCCTGACGCTCTAACACCTGCGCAAAGTCAAGCTCGCCGGGATTGAGAGGCGGACGCGGTTGCCTCACCTCGCCGGTCACACTGAGGACCTGCCGTTCTCGCCAAGGCTCGTCCGCGTACATTCGCAGCACCTGCCCGCCGGTCACCACTCTGACCCGGCCGCGAAAGCTACCGCTGTCTAAGCGCAGGGGCGTATCGAGCGCTACCACCTCGGCCCTAAACTCAGTATGGTCGCCCATTGACACGGGAGGGAGGAAGTGGGCGCGGCCAAAGCCAAGGGAGAGGCAAGCGACCGCGCCAAGTGCCAGCACTAGGCTGCGACTCCGGTAGCTATACCAAAAGGCAGGCACCAGCACAAGAAATACAACCCAGTAAGCACTGTGTACCGCGGCACTGACCCCGGCGACTACCGACAACGACAACAACAGCACGGGCCGCAAGAAACACACCCCCACCTTTGTTTTCGGTGAGAGTGGCATTTTACCTGCTGAAACTCCCACGCCCGCCCTGCGTATATGAGTATGAGTTCAGAAAGGCTAGGTGGTAGGCATGATGGAAGCATTGCTATGGATGTGTCTTGGACTGATCAATTTGCGCATTGATCTTCTGCGGTCGAGTCCCGCTCGGTACCTACGCGGGCAACTCGGACGATTGGCTGTAGGCGTCCCCCTTTGCCTGTTGTGGGTGTACCTGACGCTGCCCGCATTAGTTTCTTGGGTAGGCTACACGGTCGTCCTGCTCCCTTTGACTGCCAATGCTCTCTACACCATGCTGGAGGTACTACTGGGTGGGGCCAAAAAGGACAGGGCGGCAGTACGCCTGCCGGGGGTGCTGTTGACGGCGGCTATCCTAGTCAGCCTGTATGTTAACGTGCTTGTAGTTCCTCACAGGGCGACAGACCTAAGGGACGTGCCGTCTGTAACTGTGTCTGACGTACCGGCCCCGGTCATGGACCTTGAGCACATTAGACTCGTGCCCTACGAGAATGCACAGTGGCGCGCGCAAAAGGTGTTGGGAGCAATGGGTGCGGGATTTGAAGTAGGGCACCTGAACATCCAGCTTGTCGAGGGTGAGCTGTACTGGGTCGGTCCGGTGGACTTTAGGGGGCTGTTACGGTGGTTTAACTTTCGCGAGGCACCGGGGTTTGTGATGGTTGACGCTGAAGATGCGGGAGTTCCGGCGGAGTTTGTCCCCTACGCCATGCGATACACTGCGGGCGCCTACTTTGGCAGCGACTTGCGCAGGCATGTTTACAGGCAGCACAGCGACATGCTCTTGCTTGACCCAAGCTTCGAGCTAGATGACGACGGCAACCCGCGGTGGGTTATGAGCATCGGCAAGCCCACTGTGGGCAAGACCGGCACGGTAGTGACGGGAGTAGTCATACTAAATCCGGGCACAGGCGAAATGCAGGAGTATGCAAAGGCCGATGTCCCGTCTTGGGTTGACCAAGTCATACCCGAATTTGTGGCGGAGGAGCACAATGATTGGTTTGGGCGTTTTGTGCATGGCTACTGGAACTCGCTCTTCACCAAGCGGGATATGCATCTGCCCACAGCGTGGGAAGGCATGAGCGATGTGTTTGGGGTAGTTGGACCTGACGCAAGGTTCTACTGGTTTACAGGGCATACCGCAGCCGCCGGCAGAGATGATTCGCTAATGGGCTACACCATGATGGACGGGCGCACGGGAGAGATCACGTATTACCGCTATGCGGTGGGCTTCTTCAATGAGGCGGCGGCAGTTTCATCGGTTAACGCCGCGGTGGCCGACTTTGTGGGGTGGCATGGCGCACAGCCCCTCTTGTACAATCTTTATGGGGCGGAGTCCTATGTGGTGCCTATTCTCTCCGACACCAATATCCTTAAGGCCGTTGGCATCGTGAATGCCCGTACCGGCAGAACTATCGTTGAGCCGACGCTGCTTAAAGCGGTGCTGGCCTACAAGCAATACCTTGGGCAAGGCATAGGCGCGGTAGTTCCTACTGACGTCGCCTTCTTACAGAGCCTAGAGGGTGAGGTTTTACGTGTAGGTGCGGCTACGACCGAAGGTAACACGCTCTTCTACTTCCACTTGGCGGGTTCAAGTCGTATCTTTACGGCCACGGCAACTCTTAGCCCGCAGGTGGCGCTGACGAAGCCCGGCGACCGTGTGGCGGTATCGTATCTGGACACCGCGGAGGAAGTCGTGCCGTTAGCTGCGTTTCGCAACTTACAGTTCTCAAGTCCCTAGTCCATGGACAAGCAAAAGTGAAGCAAAAGGCTCCGTCCCTTTTGCTTCA
>CAYGHR010000124.1:0-1262 GCA_964349715.1 uncultured Peptococcaceae bacterium | reverse complement strand
CCCGGGCACCACGCTGTTTCCTTGCTGATGCTAAACAACTACAGCACCTCCTTCGCTAACGCGCGGATAATCTCGTCTTTGCTCCATGGTCTGCCGTCGTACTTAAGCAGGCTGTGATGACAGGTTAGACCCGTCTGTTGCCTAATTAAGCTCGCCAGTTGACCTGTCGCGTTCTGCTCAAGGTTTACTATTGTGTTGGCATAACCGGCGTAGCGTCTAAGCAGAGTGGTCGGGAGGGGGAAGATGTCCCCAAAAGCCAATGCGCCAATCGAGTGGCCTTGGCGACAAAGCTCCGTTACCGCCTCCTTGACCGGCCCATAAGTTGACCCCCAGCACAAACACAGAATCTTCGGCTCGTCGCAGCCGATGTGCTCCGGCTCCAGAAGCTCGGCGGAGAGCGAAGAAACCTTTCTTTGGCGCTTCTCAACCATCGCTTTGCGAACGGCGGCAGATTCGGTAATGCGCCCGGCCTCGTCGTGCTCGTCGCTGTCTAGGTAGACCAGCTGCCCGGCAAACTTCCCCGGAACAAGGCGCGGTGACAGGCCGCTAGTCGTTAACTCGTAACGCAAATACTCGCGGGTAGGCTCCTCCGCCACCAAATGCCTTTCGATGTGCAGCGACGCGAAATCAAATGGCTTCACGGTCTGCGTGTAGTCAGCCAGATACTGGTCTGTGAGCAGGAAGACCGGGATCTGATACTTTTCCGCCAAGTTGAAGGCTCTTACCGTTTGGTAGAAGGCGTCTTCGGGGTTTTTCAGAGCAATTACCAAGCGAGGGAATTCGCCATGGCCAGCATGGATGACAAAGCTTAAGTCGCTTTGCTCGGTCCTGGTAGGTAGACCCGTGGCAGGACCGGGCCTCTGCGCCACGGCAATAACCAGGGGTGTTTCTGTGATGCCGGCTAGGCTCACCCCTTCCGCCATGAGGGCAAAGCCGCCGCCGGAGCTCCCTGTCATGGCTCTTACCCCCGCATAGGAGGCCCCAAGTGCTAGGTTGATGGCAGCGATTTCGTCTTCTGCCTGTTCCACCAGTATCGGGGCCTCGTTAGCCTTCTTGGCTAGATAGGTCATGATGCCGGTGGCAGGCGTCATGGGGTAGCCCGCGTAGAACTTGCATCCTGCGGCCAGCGCGCCCAGCGCCACAGCCTCGTTACCGTTGAGGAAGATGCTGTCCCAGGGCAAAGGGGGTTCTATGCTTGCTAGGGTCTCTGCCGCATCATAGCCTATTTCTAGAGCGGTGCTGTTGGCAGTATGTTCTGCACC
>CAYGHR010000123.1:0-3691 GCA_964349715.1 uncultured Peptococcaceae bacterium | reverse complement strand
TCCGATGTCGAGCTGTTTTCCCTCAAGCAAAACCTCTACTTCTTTGCCCTCATCAAGGAGATGCTCGCCACTCTCACGCCTAGGCTACCCGCGCGGTACGAGCCGCCGGATTTCGCGGCCTTACTTGCTCTCCTCGACCCCGACAAGACCGGCTCCCCGTCCTTTTACCTCTCCGACAGCTTCTCGCCCCGCCTTGCCGAGTGTCGCGCCAAAATCCGCGAACAGCAGCGCGCGGCAAGCCGTTTAAGCGAGAGTCAGAAAGAGCGGGCAGCGAGCCTTGTCGGCCTGCAGTTTAACCCCGCGGGTGAGCTTGCGGCCCCGCGCCAGGACAGGAGCCTGCAGAGCCGCATTGAAGGCACTAACCTCTTTGTCCTCAGTCGCGAAACCTACACCGAGCGCTATTACCAGCTAAAGCCTACTTCGCAGGAACTCACTCTGGCGCAGGACCTAGACCGCCTGCTGAGGCACGAGCAAGAAGAAGAAGAAAAGGTGAGGCACAAGCTCTCCCTAGCCGTAAAACAAGAAAGCGAGCGTCTGCGCCGGGCGATATCGTCGTTAGGCCATTTAGACCTGCTACTTAGCAAAGCCTTGCTCGCGCGCGACTGGCGATGTGTGCGGCCCGAACTTATAGAGCGCGACGCTCCGGCAGAGTTTGTCATGGTTGCCGCCCGCCACCCTGAGGTAGAGGCAAGCCTAGGCCGGCAAAATAAGTCCTTCACCCCGATAAGCATTAGCCTGCAAACCGGCGTTGCCGTCGTGACCGGCGCTAATATGGGCGGCAAAACAGTCACCTTGCGCACAGTCGGGCTCCTCGCCTCACTGGTCGCCTACGGCATGTTTGTGCCGGCGAGTGCCTGTCGCACTTGCCTGTTCGCACATATCTCTATCTTAACGGGCGAGTATCGCGCCTTTGTCACCGGGCTGAGTCGCTTCGGCCATGAAATTGCCGCCCTTTGCGCAGCGCTGCCGCAGGCCGAAACTCGTTCGCTGCTCCTCATTGACGAGTTGGCGTCCTCCACTAACCCCGCGGAGGGGAGTGCACTGGCGCAGGCCGTGGCCGAGCACCTGTCGCAGTCCGCCGGCGTCTGCCTGCTCACCACGCACTACGACCGCCTGGCCTATCTTAAAGGCGTCGCCCATTGGCAAGTTGTGGGCCTGAGCAATGTCGGGAGCTCGCTCTTGGCAGCAGCTCTGGCCGATTCCCCTGCTTCCGGGCGGCGCGACCTCGCCGAGCTTATGGACTATACCCTTACCCCTACCGAGCCTACTCGCCACCTGCCGCGTGAGGCGCTGCGCGTAGCAGCCCATCTCGGCCTGCCCGAGAGCATCCTCGCCCGCGCCGCGAAACTTTTACGACGTTAAGCCAAAATCTGTTAGACATGCCCCCTTCCCCCCTCTCTCTCTCCCTCCCCTATCTCCCTTGGTATCCCGCTAATCCGACATGATTCGTATGTGTCGCTTGTCGCTTGTACCTTGTCCCTTGTCGCTTGTCGCTGGTCGCTTGTTGCTTGAACCGAAAGGAGTTGTCCCATGAAGCTAAGCCTCGACCAAGAAAAGATTGCGCGCGCCCGCAAGGCGGCGGCGCAAATTAGCGCCGACATCCACCGGTTTATCGCCGCCCACACCACTACCGCCGTCGAGCGCACCGTAGCGCGCCTGTTTGGCATTGACGGCGTCGATGGCGACGGTGTGCCGCTCGCTAACCTTGTGGTGGAAGACATTGCGCGGGGCGGGCTCCTCTCGCGCGGCGCAGCACTCGCACTTGGCAACGCCTGCGCCACCCTTATGCTCTCCCCCCGCCAGGTTGCCGAGCAGTCAGCCGCCGGGCGCATCTCGCTCGCTAAGCTCCCTTATCGGCCGGACGCAGCCCGAGCATTTGCCGACCAACAGGCCGGCGAAGCCCTGCGCACCATTGCCGCACGGCGCAGGGAGCGCGAACAGCTGCTAACCGAGCTTGGCGAAGGCGAGCGCCCGTACCTCTATGTCATTGTGGCTACCGGCAACATCTACGAGGATGTTACCCAAGCGCGCGCCGCGGCTAGGGCAGGCGCGGATATTATCGCCGTCATCCGCACCACAGGGCAGAGCCTGCTTGACTACGTGCCTTACGGAGCCACCACCGAAGGCTTCGGCGGCACCTATGCCACGCAGGAAAACTTCCGCATTATGCGCCGTGCCCTCGACGAAATCGGGCAGGAACTTAAGCGGTACATCCGTCTCGTCAATTACGCCTCGGGCCTGTGCATGCCGGAAATCGCCGCTTTAGGCGCGCTCGAACGCCTAGATATGATGCTTAACGACGCCCTCTACGGTATACTCTTTCGGGATATCAACATGCAGCGCACGCTCATCGACCAGTATTTCTCCCGCATCATTAACGGCTACGCCGGCATAATAATCAACACGGGTGAGGACAACTATTTGACTACGGCCGATGCCGTCGAAGCCGCACACACCGTTTTGGCTTCGCAGTTTATTAACGAGCAGCTAGCGCACCTCTCGGGCCTGCCCGACGAGCAAATCGGCCTTGGGCATGCCTTTGAGATTGAGCCGGATAAAGCGGACTCCATGCTCCTAGAACTCGCGCAGGCGCAAATGGCGCGTCAGATCTTCCCGCACGCCCCCCTAAAGTACATGCCCCCGACCAAGCATATGACCGGGAACATCTTTAAGGGGCACAGCATGAACTCCATGTTTAACCTCACCTCGGTGCTGACCGGGCAAGGCATTCATCTGCTGGGGATGCTTACCGAAGCCATCCATACGCCCTACCTGCAGGACCGTTATCTCGCCCTAGAGAACGCCAGGTACGTCATGCGCGCCGCCCGTTCGCTTGCCGACGAAGTCGTCTTTGTCCCCGGCGGGAAGGCCGAGCAGCGTGCAGACGAGGTGCTGACAAAAGCGCTGGCCTTGCTCGAGCAAGTAGAGCGGATAGGCCTCATGGAAGCTATAGAGCAGGGCATTTTTGCCGATGTAAAGCGGAGCCGTTTCGGGGGCAAAGGGCTTGACGGCGTGGCCAAGAAAGCGCCGGACTACTATAACCCCTTTGTCGTGCCCATGCTCGCGAAGCAGTACCTCAGTGGAGGTGAAATGTAATGGAAATCCGCCCCTATGGCGACACCCATAACGACGGCGCCATGCAGCTTTCCTTTACTCTGCCCGTCCCCCCGAGCCCCGAGGCCAAAGAAGCTGCCAAGCAGATTGTCCTCCGCTTAGGCTTTGCGACAGTAAGCGTCGTGCACATGGGGGACTTAGGCGAGGGCTTCAGCTTCTTTGTGGTTTACGCCAAGACTCCCGTGTCCATAGATTTTTCCGCTATTTCTGTGCCTAAGATTGACGCCAAGCAGATGGGCTTTTACGCCGTTAACGAGTTTATCCGCCGCGAGATAGGCCGCAAAGTTGTGGTGATTGGGGCCTGCACCGGCACAGACGCCCACACCGTAGGACTCGACGCCATCATGAACATGAAGGGCTACGCCGGCGAGTACGGTCTAGAACGCTACCCCGAGATGGTGGCCGTCAACCTCGGCTCGCAGGTGCCTAACGAAACACTTATTGCCCGGGCAATAGAGCTAAAGGCCGACTGCCTGCTCGTTTCGCAGGTAGTCACACAAAAGGACGTCCATATCCCTAACCTTACCCAGCTGGTAGAGCTCTTGGAGGCCGAAGGTCTGCGCGACCGCTTGGTGCT
>CAYGHR010000122.1:0-3708 GCA_964349715.1 uncultured Peptococcaceae bacterium | reverse complement strand
TTGCTCCGGGGACAGCCTTTGAAGACATTCATGACGATTGGGTATGTCCGCTTTGTGGCGTGGGCAAAGACCAGTTTGAGCCGGAAGAATAAGCTAAGGAGATGGCCTGTCCTACGGGACTGAGGCCATCTTTGTCATTATTCGCCTGTTTGCTTTTGGCAAGCAGGTTTTTGTTATCGGATAGAGAAAAGGAAAGGGAGAGAATCTGCTAGGAGGGAAGGGGCTATGGGGCTGTTCTATTCCGAACCCAATAGTCCTGATTTCTGTACAGCTAGGGTTAAGCCGTATCAACTCGTGATGTAGGAGGTGTAATTTGGACGGGAGGACGGAGTATGTGGGGCTAAAACTTCTGTGACACGCTCGCGGGGATAGCTCTATTGGGTCTTGGCCGGCATATCTGCGGTTTCTTGTATTGCTGCCGGCCAGGACAACTGCTGTGGTTGGGGTTCAAATTGAGCTGTCTCTAGTGTATGGCTAAGGAGAACCTGGAAAGCATCTTTGGTCAGGTCTCCGATGGGTTTTGCGCCGCGAAGAATTAGCTCGTAGTTACCTTTGGGGGAGTCCGCTGTGTTGCGCACGAAGAGCGGTACCCAATGGTGCTTGAGGGTTTCGATTGCGCCCGCCCAAGTGCCGCCTTCTTCTAGCCCTGAAGACACAACAATTCCAAGGTCGGCAAGGCAGTAGATGAGCTTGTTGCGGTGCATGGCGTTCCATACCTTGAAGGGGGCATCAGGACGCAGGGCCGTGATCAATGTCAGTTGGTTTTCGTAGATGCGGTTTCGAACGCTAGAATTGCGCAGGGCTAGGGTGAGCCCCCCCGCCATTACGCCAATTGATCTGCCGCCCGCTTCCATGCACGCATTCATGCTCAGCTGATCTACGCCTCTGGCCATACCCGAAACAACAACCCTGTTATGTGTCGCTGCCGAGCGGCCAAGTTCTTCGGCATAGTCTGACCCCACCTTGTCAACGTCTCGAGAGCCTACAATGGCGAGGTAGCCATCTTGTAACAGCGATATATCACCCGCCCCAATCAGGAATGGCGGTTGCATGGGTGAAGAAAGTCGGGCCAGATACTTGGCAGGGTAATGCTCATCGGTTAGTCCCACTATCCAAAGGCCTTGGTTAGTAAGGGATTCGATTTCGAGGGCTAGTTGACCGCCACGGGATAACAACCTAGAAATGCGATCCACCTGGGCCGGGGGAATACCAAGGTTCGCAATGTTGTAGGCTAGAAGCTCGGTGGGAGACTTGAGTCCCACTTGCCGCATGAGCTCAGTTAGTCGGGCCCACTCCCTCGCTACTAGGGGCTGCAAACTGCTACTTGTGGGCAAGGCAAAGTCTGAGCAGAGCAGTAGCAGCACTTTTGTATCTTCACTTACATCACACGGCTTCAATCAGTGTCCCCTCCTCGGTTTGTTGCCGTTGCGAGTGCGACGGGAATTACCGGTCCACTACCAGCTCTACGGAGCAAGTAGCCACAAACGGTTAAGGTCCACCGTGAGTCTACAATATCATCTATCAGTAGGACGGGCCCTGTCGGGGGCGTATCCACTACGGCTAATGACTCTTTGGCATTATTGACCTGTTGATAACTATTATACATGGTCTTTTGCGGATGTGCGTCGCGAGTTCTTCCGAGAACTGGCACATGTGACAACCCGAGCTCTGCGGCCAGCCGGTTCGCCAAATCAGGCACTAGGTCTGGGTGACGCAGGGACGGCACACTGGTAACCCAAGTCGGTACGTGCTCGGAGGCCAGTTTGGTTCTTATCATGGCAGCTAGAGCATGCACTAGTTCGTCACTAAAGCGGTTATCCCGATACTTGCCCTGCTTTACGAGCTTACCGTATCCAAGGTCATTGTATATGCAGAGGCTTAGGCCAGGGGAAAGCCGGTATGATGGTGCTATGGAGGCAGAGCCATCATCATCCCGAAAGCCGATGGGCCACCTTGCCCTCGTCTCAATAGGCGGGTTATTGGTGCTAAGATAGTTTTGCGCCAGCGTGACCATCTGTGGGGACGCAGTTTGGGGGAGGAAGTCACCCGTGCATATGGCACAGCGTTGGCATGGCTTTGCTGCCGGGTCGTTCAGTTCTTGGGCGATAAATTCCATGTAGCACCCCTGCCCTGAGACTAGCTCCTGCATTCGGGCGAGCTCTTTGCGCCGCTTGCGAGTGATCTCGGTGTGGTCAAGGGTGTGGGGTTGCCACGCCTTGATGGTACGCTCATACCGAGAGTTGTGTCTCGTGGTGAACCCGTGGATTTCGAGAAGTTTTAGGCAACTATCCACCTGACGGTGTGACAGGTTAGACCTGCTGAGTATTTCGTTGACTGTAAGGCCGTTAGAATGGTCTAGCATGTCGGCGACCTGTTTACTTGCCTCTACCGAGGGGAAAGCTTGCTCGATGAAGTAGTTCTGTATCTCATCGTCCTCGGCGCCATTCATCAGCACCACTAGTGCGTTGTCAACAGCGCGTCCCGCACGCCCGATTTGTTGGTAATAGGCTACCACAGAGCCGGGACGTTGGTAGTGGACTACAAATCCTAGGTCTGGTTTGTCATAACCCATGCCCAACGCGACTGTAGCTACCAGCGCCTTTACTTCGTTGCGGTGTAGCTGTTGCTCAAGCTCATCCTTGCGAGGGTCGGCGAGGTCAGCGTAGTAGGGCTCTACCGCATGTCCTTGTTGTTTTAACCATTCTGCAACTAGCTGGCAATCCCTTACAGTTAGGCAGTAGATAATGCCAGATCGAGGTAGGGTGGACAGGTGTTCACAAAGCCATGCCAAGCGCTCGGCGGGACTCTCTAGCCTCAGCACTTGTAGCCTGAGGCTCTCTCGCATGAGTGGTCCACGCTGTATTTCGAGCTCGGCGCCTAGTTGGCAACAAATATCTTCGACCACGCGGTCGTTGGCGGTAGCAGTGGTGGCCAGAACAGGGATCCCGCGCGGGAGTGCATTGAGGACCCCCATAATACGGCGGTAGTCCGGTCTAAAGTCGTGTCCCCAGTCTGAGATGCAATGAGCCTCGTCCACTACGAATAGACCTATCTTGCCCAAGTAGGGGGTTACTTCCTCACGAAACTCCTTGTTGGCTATCCTTTCGGGGGCGATGAGCAGGATATCAATCAGTTCGTTCTTGAGAGCAGATATGATTGTGGGCCAGTCTTCCTTATTGCTGCTGTTAATGCTCTCAGCTCTAAGGCCTAGGGAATGAATGGCTCGGATTTGGTCTCGTATTAGAGACAATAAGGGGCTGATAATTACGGTCAACCCCTCACCACGCGCCCGGAGCATTTTGGTCGCAATAAAGTAGACCCAAGATTTGCCCCAACCGGTACGTTGCACAACCAAAACTCGTTTTTGCTGTCGTACAAGGGCCTCAATGGCCTCCCACTGACCCGGTCGAAATTCGGCCTGTGCACCTAAGCTCGTCTTCAAGTATTCAGTGGCTATGTGTCGCATCGCTCATCCACCCCCACCGTGAGTCTGCACGGTATGGATTCAACGCTAGCGCTGCTATTCCTGCGGGCAGTCCTCAGTTTTTGCCCAGTCCTTTCCTGCCCACCATCTTGCCTATCTCCCAATCATCTCGCCAATCAAACATGAATTTGCTCACTGCCCCCGGCTTTACCTAATCGTAAGCCCAACTCGGCGGAAGGCGGCATGAACTTCGATGTCTACCGCAAGTTCGCGGAAGGACTCAT
>CAYGHR010000121.1:0-3722 GCA_964349715.1 uncultured Peptococcaceae bacterium | reverse complement strand
TGAAACTCGTCAACCACAATGAAGTCATAGTAATCAGGTGGAACAGCTTGTGCAACGTCCTGCGAGTTAAAGGTCTGAATTGAGATAAAGAGATGATCGTAATGTAAGGGGCGATGCTCCCCAAAATAAAGATTGCCAAAATTATTATTGCCCAAAATAGCTCGGAAACACATCAAGCTCTGCTCAAGAATGTCGTGTCGGTGGGCAACGAAGAGAAGTCTGTTGGCCTCCCCTATATGTTCTTGACAATGCCGCAGGTAGTCAAAAGCAGCCATCACCGTTTTCCCTGTGCCGGTGGCTGCCACAACAAGATTGCGATATCTCCCGTGGAGCTCGCGCTCTGCCGCTAAGCGCTCGAGTATTTCTTTCTGAAAAGGATAGGGCTCTATGCGGAACTGGTAAGGCGCTAGCGCTGTCGCTGAGGCGCGCTCGCTGCTCAACGCTTGCCGCAAGAGCGCTTCATCTGTTAACTCAAATCTTACAAAATCGACGTCGTCCCAGTAAGTATCGAAGGTGGCGCTAATGTTACGTAGGATGTGCGGCATATCCTTAGCGGTAATCTTTACGTTCCACTCAAGACCGCTACCGATTGCAGCACTCGACAAATTAGATGATCCTATGTAGGCGGTGGAGAAACCGCTATCGCGATAGAACATGTATGCCTTAGCGTGAAGCCGCGTGGCGCGTGTGTCGTATGATATGCGCACTTGCGTGTTTGGCAGCTTGCGTAGCTCTACTACCGCCTTAACATCGGTGGCCCCCATGTACGAGGTTGTTATGACCCGCAAATGCCCACGCTCTGCAAAAGCCTGTAATTGGTCTATGATAAGGCGCAAGCCGCTCCACTTAATGAATGACACCAACAAGTCGACCCTGTCGGCACTTGCAATCTCCCGCTTTAGCTCTTCTACCATCGAGGGCTCATGTGCCGAGCCAGTAAACAAGGTGCTGGTAGACAGAGAGGTCTCGGGCCGGACTACCTTGATCGCGCCCGGTGTAGCATGCACTGCCGGACCTTGTGCGGCCATGAAGATCGCGAGCAGGAGCTTTTGTTCTGCCCCGATGCGCCACTGCAGCAAATCCTCCTCACGCGAGAGGCGCGACAAAACACCAATGAGTTCATTGCAGGCGTGAATCTGATGCTCGAGCGAGACGTCGTCGCCATGGTCCTCGCGTATTAGCCTAAGGCCCTTTAGGAGCACACCGTAGAGGTAGCGCGCGAGGAGTGTGTCCGCCTCCCCTGCCGTTATGGGGGCAATCTGTGCTTGGAGCTCAGGCCCTAAGGCCCGAATCCCTTGGGCAATAGCCACATTCACGACTTGCTCATAGATGCCGCTCCTCAGGTCCACGCCAACTCACCCTCTCCCGTAAAAGTAATTGCACATTCACACCAAACGACTCTCGTCTTCATTGCCCCCCGTGGCTGGATACATAAGAGCGAAACCACTGCGTGACACTCGCGAGTGAGCCTTGGTAGAGCACGTCCGTGCAGGGGCGATGCTGACGGTTGACAAGGTAATCGGTCACCATGACGACCGGAATACCAACCTGGCGTGCGGCCATGTCTTCGGTGAGGTCATTGCCGAAGTGGATGCAATCCTCAGGCGCGGCCCCTAGGCGCTCAAGCAAGGCCCCGAAATACGCAGGATTCGGTTTGCAATAGTGCGTGTCCTCGTTGCTCGCGATAAACGACCACGGCAAATCTGCTACGTTAGCCCACGACATGCGCTCTAGAACAGCGCGCCGCGGGAACAAGGGGTTAGTGGCTAAGACGACTTTGTACCCCGCAGTCAGCGCGGTTTGCACTAGCTCTCGCGCCAATGGGCTTGGCTTTGTATAGGCTCTGAGCTTGCTAAACTCGTGGGCATAGAAGCGCTCAAAAATCGGCTGCAATTCGGCCTGTGTACGCAGAACTTTCGGCAGAAAATCAGCGAAAAACTTCTCTAGGTTAGTTTTGTCGCCTTGGTTGTCCGCCATGATGGCGTAACTCGACTGCACGAGCTCCCGGGCGAATTGTTGCGGCTCAACCAAGTGGCCAAAGTGTGGCGTGACACTGGCGACATACTGCGCCAGGAAAAAGTCGGTATCCATAGGGAGGAGCGTGCCATCAAGATCAAAGAGGGCGAATTGGTTCTTACTCCGTGCGAAGGACATGCGTTTCTCCTCTCTCACGCCTTGGTCTGCACTACGGCCCTTTCGGCGCTACATTGGAGAATTCTAGTTTAAGCGGCGCAATCCTTCTTGGGTGAAGCAAAAGTACGCGTCCCCTTTGCTTCACAACCAAATGGAAGCTCTCGCGAGCTTCCGTTGTTCTAGCTATGGGCCTGCCATGTCAGGACGAGGGTTGTATCCGCTCCTCCGACCGTAGACCTATAAGAGACTCTAGTGTAGCGCAAGAATATACTGGGTACAACAACGGTCGCAGTGCCGGCTAGCACCGTCGTCACCGCGCCATCGGTCACCCAATCCAGGTTGTTAGGGCTAATCTCGAGCTGTACATCGGCCGCGTTGAGCGCCCCAGTGTTGCTCACAAACCAGCTGTAGTTCGGGACGGTGCTTATATCCCGCCCGGTTGAGCCAGTAAACCCTGTGGTAGTGCCGACCGATTCGGTAGCTTCGGAGAAGCTGGCCACCATCATCATTTGCAGTCGACCCGTGGCATCGGTTAGAATCGCGCGGTTGACCGTACCATCGGAGCCGAAGATCTGCACAGTGTCACTGGTGTTAGTCAGGTCGCGAATGTCTAGGTTCGTGGCGTCGACAGTTAGGGAGCTGTTGTTGTCCTGAATGGCAAGAACCCCTGACGGGTCTACCACTATAGCTACGTCCGTGGCACCGTCTACCCCGTGCAGTCGGGCACGCAGGCTGGCGGGGACGTCTTGAAACACTTTGTAGTTTGGCATTATATCACCTCCTTCATTTGAGTGCGGCAAGGATAACCCTTACCAGTAGTACACTATTCGCATCTGCTAGGGCTGGTTCTTGCATGGACAACTACACGCCCTAAATCAAAGATACATATGGTGTAGGGAAGGGTCATTGTTCCATATGACCGACACACTCTTGGGAGGGAGAAGAAAATGCCTACGACCTATCTTGCGCCCACAGCCGACACCTGTGTTTATCAGCGCTACCCTAGGAGAAACAGTGTGCGAAGGACTCTCATGCTTTCAGGTCGTGACGCGCAAGGGTACCACGGTATGTCGCTAATCACGT
The DNA here is from genome assembly GCA_964349715.1 of uncultured Peptococcaceae bacterium. Taxonomy (GTDB): domain Bacteria; phylum Bacillota; class UBA994; order UBA994; family UBA994; genus UBA994. The sequence continues at coordinate 506 of CAYGHR010000121.1, read as the reverse complement.
TTCCTGTTCGGTCCGCAGTGCCTGCGGGCGCAACCATCACAGGCGGCGAACTGCGCCTGCATGTGGTCAGCACCAATTCGCACTCGATCTCGCCTCTTTACGGTGTCTTTAGAATCTTGCAGACATGGGATGCCTCTAGGGTTACATGGGCTAGCAGACCGTCCTATGACGCCATCCCTCTCCACACCTTCCCTCAGCCGTCACTGGGAGCTTTGTCCCTTGACATTACGCGAGTCGTGGCAGATTGGTCTCTAGGTTTGGGAGCACAGCTCGGTGTACTCATCGGGGCCCACAGCGAACTTAGTCCTAATACTATCTTTCATGTGGCCAGCGTCAACGCTACCCATTCCGATACTTGGCCGCGGCTTAAGGTAACCTACGCCATGCCTGCACTAAGTGTTGCCACCATATATCCGCAGTTTGTGGATGACCAACACACCCTGACAATCCCCAGCTTAGGTAGTGCCAAGCATGACAAAAATGTAAGCCTGATGAATCCCGTAACC
>CAYGHR010000120.1:0-3853 GCA_964349715.1 uncultured Peptococcaceae bacterium | reverse complement strand
GCATAAACATACCGAATCAACTGGCCATGATGCTGAACCTCATGCTCTAAGAGATCCAGCAGAAGGTCTGGGCTCAGATTGTGTGGGGCAAGACTGCAGAACTCAGTTAGGTCAAGGGCAGTCTCCCTTAGCTTATCTAGTATCGGAGGCTTGGAGGAACACCCCTCCAGACTGCAGCGAAAGCCTTGCCACGACCCTGCCTTGAGTGCCGCCAAAAAGCTCTCTCTCCCGCCGATTATGCACCAGGCCTGTTCACCCAAGGTGTTGGATGGGGCATGGGGAATCCGCAACACTAGACTTGCCGGGGCCAGAAAGGCAAAGAGGTCATATGTGAGCTCAAACGCTCTCTGGACTCTGGCTACTATCATTTTGGTCATAGGTGCTCCCTCCCACTGCTTCATTAAGAGGTGGTGATGTCGCACTCCTCCGTCCCTCTGCGACATCCTGTCCCTCTGCGACATTTCTTGGTAAGGTTCTTGCCTGTAGTAGAGAAAGGGCGCAGATGACTGCGCCTGTAAGAAATACGCTCTGTGGGCCCACGAGCTGCCAAAGTATGCCGCCACCAAAGGGGACTATTACGCCTGTAATGTGGTTAATGGTGCTGCCCATGGCAAGGCTCGGGGCGATATCGATGCGCGGAGCAATGCTATCAAGGTGGGTAGTAATGGCGATGTCAAAGCCAAGTAACAGGTGGTCAAAGACAAATAACGTATAGAGGATAACCGGATAAGGCACCCAAGCGTATCCGAGGAACACCCCAACTAAGAGAGCGTAGTTGAGCGTGAGGACTTTGCGCTCGCCCCAGTGGTCGATGATGCGTCCGAAGAATGGGCGCGTCACAATGGATAGGAGGTTGCCCACTAGCATCAGGGCCGCCATGGTAGTGACCGGCACACCGAGGGCCACGACTAAAAGCATGCGCGCAAAGGTGAAGTTTATCTGTCGCCGCGAGCCGGCGAGCAAGGTAAGCCCATAGTAGCTCTTGTACGGCCACTTAAATACCATGCCTTTGCGGATGTCGGCGCGCTCTTCTTGTCGACTGAAAAGCTGAATGACTGCCCCGATGAATGCAACGCCCGCTGCTACAAACAGGGTGTTGCGCATCTGTATGTGTGGGGCTAGGAAGTTCACGAGAAGCGAAGCGAGCACGGTAGCGAAAGCGGCAATGCTGGTCATGACACCTAGTCGTTTGCCGCGTTCATTGGCCGGGCTGGTGCTGAGCACGATGCTTTGCTGCAGGGGAGCAAATAGGTGGAAGCCGACGCTGTGAACTAAGGTGCCGAGTACTAATATGGCAAACGAGGTGGCTTGACCGTAGATGATGGTTCCTATGCCGACCAGTATGAGGCACAAGCTGGCCAACAAGGACTTGGTAAAAAGGAGTGCAGCTAAGGCCAGCACAGCTGTCAGCAAACCCGGAATTTCGCGAATGCCGTCGAGTGCACCGATGTTCTCGGGCGCCAACCCAATTTCAGCCGTGACAAAGTTCATGTGCACGGTGTTCTGGACACCGAGCGCTAGATTAAAGCAAAGACCTGCTACGGCTAGGATTATAAAAGCTCGATCCCACTTCACACAAATACTCCCCCGCGCCGAATTTTGGTGAAAGTCCCTTAAGTGTGTGAGGAATGTGCCGCGAACCGATTAGCACCCCATACGCCAAGGATGATCATGGCCGCGCCAAGCCCGCTGTACCAATGAAAAGGTTCGCCACGCAGAAGTACGCCGGCGGCAACTGCGACAATTGTCCCGACATTAGCGAAGATGGCCGACTGGGTGGCGGGTAGGTGTGAGAGCGTATAGTTGACGAGAAAGAAAGCAACGACCGAGGATAGGATCCCTAAGTAGAGAAGGGCGGCGACGAGCTCCCGAGAGGCTGCTACGGCCACAAGGCCAGCGGAAAAAGCCGCAGTACCTCCAGTGATGAAGGTGAGCAGTGAAAAAGCTATTGCTCCTACCCACATCATGACAAACGTGCACTCAAACGGCGAAAAGTCAGCTGACACCCGCCGCGAGACAATGTTAAAGATGGCGGCCGAGCAGACGGCCAAGAACAGAAGTGCAAAACCTAAGGCGTTTGCTCCCCCGACTCCCGCCGCATCCTTGACGGCAATCATCAGTACACCGGAAACAGATAGGAGGATACCCGCTCCCTGCAGCCGAGTAATCTGCTCACGGAGAAAGGTGCGGCTCATAATAGCCACCACGATGGGGATTAGGGCGATCATCATGCCGGCTTGCGAGGTGTGGGTCAACTGCAAGCCAAAGATCTCAAACACGAAATAGGCAATCGGCTGAAAGGCGGCTAACAACAAGAGGGGCCTTATGTCCTTGCCACGCAGACCAAGCGGAAAAAGCCCCAGCAAATACAGCAGGGACACTACCGCTGCGGCCAAAGTAAAGCGCATCGCCAAAAGGGGAAGAGGGTCAATTTTCTCAATGGCGTCTTTAGCAAAGAGGAATGAGAGGCCGAAAATCGTGGCGAACCCGAGTCCCGACAGGAACGGCAAGTGGGGCATCTTTGGTCGCAAGCTGTACAACTCCTAACTGCGGAGCGCCTGTCCTAGCTGCCTCGTACGTGAGGCGGCCGAGATTTAGCGGTCCTTACGGGGCACTTAGCGCGCGCTTGAAGCTCTCCTGAATCTGCCCTTGCAGCGTGGAGCTATATAGGATATCGAAGGCGGTCATGGCCAGCCCTTTCGCTGCCTTGACTACCACTTCATCGGCACGTTCCGATGCGGCAAAGGCCGTAAAGTCGGGGTGGTGGGTGTTTGTCTCGGGCGGTGCAATCCACAAGTAATCGTGGATAACCGGAAGCTTAAGCGAGACATTGCCGATATCAGACGAACCGAACATGCCGACAGGAGACGCCCACTCCATTTCTTCGCCCAAGAGAGCCATGTTCTCTTTGAATAGGCCGGACATGACTTGATTGGGGTAACGCTCGGCATACAGCAATCCTACTTTAACGTCGGCTACGGCCCCCGTCAGCCTCCCAGCCGTATCAATGGCAAGCCGCACCTTGTCTACGAGCTGCTTTAACTCAGTGAGCGTCGCAGCGCGCAGACTAAATTCGCAGGTCGCCTCACCGGGGATGACATTGGACGCCGTGCCGCCATGAGTGATTATGCCGTTGACGTTATCCTGCAAGTTGAAAGTAGGGCGAAGTACATCGATGTGTTGGAAGGTGCTGAGCACGGCATTAAGAGCGTTTATGCCACGGCTAGGTGCGGAGCTGTGGGCCGCTTTACCGGTAAAGTGGACTTTTACACTTGTGGCGGCACGCCCGCCGCGCGCTAGGAGCGACTTGCCGGAGGAAGGGTGAATCATCAACGCGAAATCTACCTCGTCAAATACGCCAGCCTCCAGCATAACTATCTTGCCGCCATCAGCCTCCTCTCCGGGAGTCCCGAGGAGAGAGATTGTGCCTGCAAGCTGCCCTATGACTTTGCTCAATCCGAGATATGCGCCTGCCGATGCTGCCGCAATGACGTTATGCCCGCAGGCGTGTCCGATGCCGGGTAAGGCGTCGTATTCAGCGAGAAAGGCAATGTGTGGGCGCCTTGCTTGACCTGCCGCAGTGGAGATAAATGCTGTTTCCAGTCCGCCTAGGTTCATATGCAGAGGCTGGCCCGCTTTGGTTAGGAGCGCGGCAATATACTCGCTGGCCTGATACTCTTTTAGGGATAGTTCGGGTGTGCTGTGTATGGCGTGTGAGAGCCCAATTAGCTCAGCCTGTAGGCCGTCGATGGCAGCTATAACTGCTTGTTTTAACGGGTTCATAGAAGGAGCCTCCTTAGAGATAGTGTGAAGCGGGGGAGGGGGAGTGTCGCAGAGGGACGGAGGAGTGCGA
>CAYGHR010000119.1:0-3898 GCA_964349715.1 uncultured Peptococcaceae bacterium | reverse complement strand
ATAGGGGAAATTGTGCTATGTAGAGATGGCCATTACGTCTACTTTAATGAAAGGCAGCTGTACCGCAAGAGGCGGTAAGTCAGCAAGAAACAGCATAGCCGATTGCGGCGAACTCCTTCATGGCTGGCAGCGCAAGGACACCGCCGCACCTAGATGTACCATCACCGCACCGCCGACGCTCATCCTCCTTCTGTGGCAATTGACACAATGTTGGGCTTGTGCCACTAGATGCTATGCCAGTATTATTACACTAATAATTCTACGATAGTGTAAGGAGGACGGTTAAGTGAGAAAGCTGCTCGCGTTTGTTTTGCTTCTAGTGGTGACAGTAGGTGTTAGTGTGGATGCCCAGACCCAAACAGTGTTCGATGCACTGTTGGCGACTCCATACGTATGTGACCCAATCCGGCCGGTGTGCCCGCCGCCCCCCAGATAAGACTTGCTACTAGTGCCAGTTTCATGAGGTTCATCTCAATTTTCAACTCAGGACGGCGCAAACAACCATTGAATGTCTTTTGCCAAAGACAAGTGTTCAAGAGGGATGTTGCGGTCATTTGTGACGGGTTGTCACAAAAAACAACTCAAAGGAGTGACTGTCTGATGAAAGAAAAGGTTCGGCTGCAATCCGTGCTAATGGTGTGCGTGACTATCTGCCTATTACTCAGCTCTACCGTTGTGGCCACTGCTGAGCCTAGCTTGATTGAACCAGATGAACCGGTCCCTAGTTTCCGTACACTAAGTGGGATCCAACAGATCCTGCCTCGCTCGCCCTATCGGGCGGGTGATGTGGGGAGCGGCGGCGACTATTGGGCTGCGATCACCTCCCAATATAATCAGCCCAGAGGGGAATCTGGGACCACTCGCATTCATCGTGGCGTTGATTTGAGGAGTACGGTTGGTGGTGTCGTGACGCCACGCCCGCTCTTTGCAACAATGGCAAACAGCACGGTGTGGTTTGTACATACAGACCTAGCATCTTCCGGGGGCTTAGGCCGTTTTGTTGTGATGCAGAACGTACATTTCGACAATGGCCTAGAATACCACTTCCAAACTATGTACGCCCATTTATCCAGCGTTAATGTCTCGGTGGGTCAGTCTGTTTCCCCGACGACCCCCATAATCGGGCGTACGGGCGGCAGTGGAACGACAGAGAGTTCATATCCGATACACCTGCATATGGAAAAGCTAACCCCAACAACAACCCAAGGTACTTGGGGCACACGTCGGTACCCGCCCTCTTTTTTCTACTGGCAAGTACCAGCGGGGACTTGGGGGTCGGACACTTCGTTTATCAATCGTTCGGCGACCAGCGGAAACACCGTAAACTTTAGAATACTTGATATTGCGGGCGCGAATAACCCTAGGGATGTTCCGCAATCGAATGTCGGGTTGTTTTTCAGAAGTGCGGGGGCCTCTTCGTGGGCAGGGGTATTTGGCAATATGAGCAAGAGCGAGAACAATTTTTCGTTTGCCTTTACTGGCCACCCTGCTGGAACCATCATAGAATACTATGTGCAAGTGAGGAGTAACACGTGGGATGGCACCCTGCGAACGGCGTCACGTCCTTATCGCTATTCCGACGGCAGAGCCCCTACCACGAGACCCTTGCGTCATACGATGGTTGCCAATCCTACTGCAATGGCAGTGCCCGAAAGTGGCGTCGAGTACCTTGAATACGGTCATCAGGCCGCCTTAAACGAAGCAGACCTAAGCTCGCAAAATGCTGTCTTAGACTACATTGGTGCCGTAGTTATTGAGCAAATAGTCGATGGGTCTACGTTCGTAGCAAGGGAGGTAACTGGCTGGACTTCCGTTGGCGAAGTTGTTCTAGGCGGACAGATAACTTTGAGGATTTCCGACATCAGCGGGCTAGGCAACATTGTAATTGGAACGGAGTATAGGGTCATTGGTCAAGTGACCAGCAGACATCCTCTTACGGTTACATTATCGCAAGCAGATGGGATACGGGCGAATGTCTCTTATGGGGGGCAATAGTATGAACTTGCGCAGGAAATTGGGCGGTCTTTTGCTCCTAACGATGGTTTCGGCAGCGATTTTTGCCCTGGGAGGGTGCCTATCGGCACCCTCCCAGAAAGAACTTGCTATCACACGACTAGAGATTTCGGGCTATGGCGCAGTGGAAGTGCCGCAGGGAGTCGAAGTCATCCATCGCAACTTACTCCACCCAAGCGAAGGCATCCCACAAACCACCATCGCCTTTACGTTCAACAAGGAATTAGACCCAAACAACAACTGCGAAATCTTGCTCTTGAGCGGAGGTTCGATAGCGGTCGCGTATCCTGCTTTGGCCACGCCGAAGCAGAAGTATTTCTACTACCGCATTGAAGGCAATACTCTGTCATTGCACCATGTAGCCGGCAGTGGTTTGCCCAATTTTCTCATCACCCTTGTCTTGCCGACCGAATTGCGTGCCATAGACGGCTCCTCCCTAGCGAACGATCGCTTTTTTTGGCTCTCTACGAGCTGGCCCTCCCCACAAGCCCTAGTTACACACGATGAAGGACTAGACAAACCCCTCCGCCTGCCGGTGTGGGGGCGTAATGACGGCCGCGACATCGCGTACCTGCTAGAGAATGCCCCGCTTTACCGTACGCCGAGCAGAACAGGCGAAGTTCTAACCGAGCTTAGTACGGGCGAAAATGTACGAGTCTTGTCCATGCAAGGCGAATGGGCCGAGGTTACGGTCTACTATCCAAAGTATCTTGCTAAAGACCAAGGCCTCGACCATTTGTCGGGCGGACTTGATGTTTGGACGTCGGATTTAGTGCGGAGAGTGCAGGGACACGTGCCGCGCAGCTCACTCCAGCCTATCCCTCGCCCACGTAACAAAAGCTCGTTTGTGACTGTCCACTACTTTTACATGGGGCATGATGTTGATGTCCGCAAGATTAGCGTGACAATACATGTCTTGCCAGCTGTCGGTATTGGAGCCAGCTTGCTACCTGGCGAGATATTGACGCAAGAGCGACTCGATCTTCTGGAAGCTGATGCCCTACGCAACTTTGGCTATTGGACAGCAGGTAGGCGCTGGTCGCAAACATACAGCCGGGCTGGTGTTATTGGCTTCCTCTCCATGCATGACCCTTACATCCATCACCCCTTTCATGCATGGACACCAGCCCAGCACAGCCGGTACTTGGGAGTACGAAGGACCTATATCGCTCGGCTTGAGCAGTATTGGGATGCCTACTTAGTGGCACCCACATATAGCAGCTGGAAGGAGCAGTTCCGCGATACTTTTAGAAGAGAAGTGAGGATGCAAGACATCTGGGTAGCTTGGAGTGCGGAGGACAAGAATCTGGGTATCGAAACACTAGCACGCAAGTTAGCCGATGAATTTGGACAAACACCTGCCGAAAGAACTGCGATTTTCGCACAAATCACGCAAAAAGACACGCTAGACGAGAATCTTGGATGGCAGGAGTTTGTAAACACTTATGTAGTCCTGCCGCGAGGCTTTGCGCACGAGATACAGGCTCGAAGACAGGCGCTGTTCCGTGAGTAACCTAGGAATTAGAAGTTAAACGAAGAACTCAAAAGACCGCTTGTATTGGAATGAATGGCAAACTGTCAACTAGGTGGGTACTCCTTGGTGGAACTCGATAGAGCGAGCGGAGAGCTCAAGCAGCGGATACGGCTTCCCGGCGGCCGCGGCATAGGGGAAATTGTGCTATGTAGAGATGGCCATTACGTCTACTTTAATGAAAGGCAGCTGTATCGCAAGAGGCGGTAAGTCAGCAAGAAACAGCATAGCCGATTGCGATGGCGAGAAAAAGGGTGTTGCGATACTTCGCAACACCCTCTGTTTCATGCTATAACCCTAACTCTGTCGCCGACTCCTGCATTGCCGCGAGCGCGAGACTTACAAACTCCCGTA
>CAYGHR010000118.1:1208-3944 GCA_964349715.1 uncultured Peptococcaceae bacterium | reverse complement strand
CAGCAGTGGTTCCAAGGGCTCGGCGCGGTGGGGTACTTGGTTTACGTTCTATTGTACATATTGGTGGCTGTATTTATGTTGCCGGCTTCAGCGGCTACTATTGTCGCGGGGATTACCTTCGGGTCTATTGCCGGCGGGGTACTCGCCCTTGTTTCCGCCACTATAGGGGCGTGTGTGGCGTTCCTGCTGGCGCGCTATGCGGCGCGCGACACTATCGTGGCCAAGTTTGGGCAGAACCCGCTCTTTAAGCGCATTGAGGACGGCGTACGCGAGAACGGCACGAGCTTTCTTATCCTTACGCGCTTAGTACCTGTGTTTCCCTACAACATACAGAACTACGCCTATGGCTTAACGTCCATCAGCCTGCCGACATTTGCGCTGGTGTCACTTATTACCATGGCCCCCGGCGCGTTTATCTATGCTTACATGGCGGGGGAGATAGTAGCGCAGGGCGTGAGCGTGGGGCTGCTGGTGCAGTTTGCCGCAGCTGGGCTACTGTTGTTTGGTGTTTCCTTGATTCCGAATTACATCGCCAAGAAGAAAGGAATTGCGATTCGTTGAAATTCCAGGTCTTCAACCGCTTACGGGGTGACAGTTCCACTGTCCGACGACAACCAGTTTGGTGCTCTCCTTGACGGCTAATGAGACCCGTGCTAGAATGATTGAAAGCAATGAAGGGGCCAAACCGGCGCGTACTGCAGAGAGTTAGCGGTTGGTGCAAGCTAACAAAGTGCCTGGTGCCCACCCCGGAGCTGGCGGCGATGAGCCGCACCGGACCCGCCGTTATCGGGCTTGAGCGGATTGCGCCGGCGGCGCAGTCAATCAGGGTGGTACCGCGAGACAAACTCGTCCCTTACACGGGGCGAGTTTTTTGCTGTGAAGCAAAAGGGACGGAGCTTTTTGCTTCAGAGGTCATGATTCACAGCTCACGATTCATGATTAGCACCCGATTAGAACAATAAAGGAGTGATCGGCATGTCCGAACAACGCAAACTCACCCCCCAAAGCGAGGACTTCTCCGCATGGTATCTGGAAGCCATCCAAAGGGCAGAACTTATGGACTACGCGCCGGTGCGCGGCTGCATTGTCTTTCGTCCCGAGGGGTACGAGCTTTGGGAGCGCATCCAGGCGGGGCTAGACGCGCGCTTTAAGGCCACCGGGCACAGAAACGCCTACTTCCCTATGCTAATTCCCGAGAGCTTCATGCAAAAAGAAAAAGATCATATCGAGGGCTTTAACCCAGAACTCCCGTGGGTGACTGAGGCTGGCGGCGAGAAGCTGGAAGAGCGCTTAGCCTTGCGCCCGACTTCCGAGACGATAATCGGGCACATGTACAGCAAGTGGATTCAGAGCTACCGCGACTTGCCGGTACTCCTTAACCAGTGGGCAAATGTCTTCCGTTGGGAGAAGCGCACCCTGCCGTTTTTGCGCACGTCAGAGTTCCTGTGGCAAGAAGGCCATACCGCTCATGCCGAGGAAGCCGAAGCACGCGAAGAAACAATGCGCATGCTCGACATTTACGCCGAGTTTGCCGAGCAGGAAATGGCTGTGCCCATGGTAAAGGGACAAAAAACACCCTCCGAACGTTTCGCGGGGGCTGTGGACACGTACTCCATCGAGGGCATGATGAAGGACGGCAAAGCCCTGCAGGCCGGGACTTCGCACTATCTGGGGCAGAATTTCGCACAAGGCTTTGACATTAAGTTCCTTGACAGAGATAACCAGCTGAAGTTCGTGCACACTACTTCGTGGGGCGTCTCGACCCGCCTGATTGGGGCCTTGGTGATGGTGCATGGCGACGAAAAGGGCGTTGCGCTGCCGCCGCGACTTGCGCCGACGCAGGTAGTCATGATCCCTATCGGACCTCCCAAACTGAGGGAGCGGGTAATGGAGAAGTTTGACGGCGTGTTGGCGGCGCTAAAGCAAGCGGGGATACGCGTGAAGAGCGACGTCAGCGATGCAACGCCCGGGTTTAAGTTTAACGAGTGGGAAATGCGCGGGGTGCCTTTGCGTCTTGAGCTTGGCCCGCGCGACGTCGAGAGCAACCAGTGCGTGTTAGTGCGGAGAGACACGGGGGAGAAGACAACCGCAAGCCTAGACAATGTCGTGGCGCGCGTCAAGATGCTGCTTGACGAAATACAGCTAAACATGTACCAACGCGCGCTGTCTTTCCGTCTGACGCACAGCTACAGCCACATCGATTCTCTCGCCGAGCTAAAACAGCATATCGCCGCCAAGGACGCGGCAGGGGAGCTTGCCGGCTGGGTGCTTGCCGGCTGGTGCGGCGCAGAGTCTTGCGAGGCCACAGTAAAGGAAGAAACAAAATTCATCACGCGCAACATTCCCTTCGACCCGCCCATGACCAAAACCCACTGCATAACCTGCGGCGCACCCGCCTCGTTCACCCTCTGGCTCGCCCGAGCCTACTAAAACAAAAGGGACGGTTCTTCTTGTTTCGAAGAACCGTCCCCCGTCTTCATTGTGCATATCGCTTGTCAAGGCATTCGCTCAAAGCAATAAACTATCTCCGGATCTCCCTCATCTAGCATGTCAATGTAGCCGCAGCGCACGAAGCCGCACTTAGCTAACAGCCGATGCATAGGGGCATTTGACAGATTGGTCGATGTAAACAGCTTCGCTGTCGTGCAAGTTTTCTTCAGTGCTTCTAGCAGCGTGCTTCCATGCCCTCGCTGCCGATGTTCTTTGGCGACGATCAGGAGTTCAATAAATCCATGG
>CAYGHR010000118.1:0-1108 GCA_964349715.1 uncultured Peptococcaceae bacterium | reverse complement strand
TCCGCTGCTTCATTGACTGCGCCGTCGTGGGTATATAGCCAACCTTGGTAAGTGCGGTCGACCATCACGGGGTTCCAGTATTGGAACAACGCTATCCCGAGCAAGACTCCAATCACAGAGACAATTAAACGTTTCATCCAATACCTCCTCCTCAGATCGTTGAACGCTAGGGCGACTGATTGTTACTAACTTCTAACAAGCTACTAGGAGCCAGGAGCTAGGAGCACATCCTTCGCTCCCTCACGCTCGTGCGCAGAGTTTCAGCAGCACGGTGCTTAGCATGATGCCGCCAACGAACACGGTTGCATCGACTACAAGCATCCAGCCGAGTGTGATGTCCGGCCATATAAGCAAGGCCGAACCCAGCAGAAAGCCAATGATAGAGTAATAAGCGAGCCCGTGGTAGCGCGCAAAAGTTCGTTCGACTGCCCGCACCAGCAGGATTATCCCTAACCCGAAGCCGAGCGCGGCAGGGACAAGCACTGGGGCGTTGGCGGTGGCGATGGCACGCAGGAGATCGTCATATGACCCGATATGTATAAGGACAAATGAAGAGCTAATCCCCGGGATTATCGAGCCTATGGCGTAGATAAAGCCAAAGTAAGCGTAGTGCAGGGCAGAAAAAGTACCGTCTGTCACGCGCGGCCACGCCAACAACTCCGCTCCGCGGTACATAAGTGTCAGCGCAGTAATCGTTGCCAGCACATAGCGCAAGCGAAAGCCGGTGCGGTTTGCTTCGCGAATGAGGGCAGGCAGGCTACCGGCAACAAGTCCGAGAAAGAGCAGTTTGACTTGGCTGGGGTAGGCTAGCATCAGCCATTCCATTACCCTTGAGAAGGCCAGCACGCCCACCAACCCCCCACAGGCTAACGGCAGAAGAAAAAGCGCGCTCTGCTTGAAGTTTCGCAAGAGCGAGCCGAGCGCGCGGATAATCGGCTCGTATATGCCCATCGCCGCCGCCAAAGCTCCGCCACTTAGCCCCGGCGTTATCCCAGCGATGCCAATTATTAACCCTAAGACCATGTCGCGTGCAAAGTGCATGCCGTCCCCTCGATTCGCTGTTCTTTCCTAAAGCATATTCGCCTAGGGTTTATCCGAGTCCTGCGCG
>CAYGHR010000117.1:0-4190 GCA_964349715.1 uncultured Peptococcaceae bacterium | reverse complement strand
ACGCGCAAGATATAGTGGATGCGGCGGTAGAATAACTCCTCTTGCAGCTGCTGGGCATTGTCGGGCAGGGTCACAAAGTTCACCTGTGGGGCTAGTGCCTCGCGCAGACCGGCTATGAGGGCCGTCTCTTCGGCGGCAAAGAGGGCGATGTCGACTCTTTCCGGTGCGAAAACCCCTCCCCCCGCTGCCGGTGAGCGAAACGCGAAAGTCATGATGAGAGAAACGCCAATGAAGACCACAAAGTAGATGGCGATGCCGGGGAGATTGCTCCTAATTATCTTTAAGCACACCTTAAAGGCTGACATATGCGCGCCTCCTAACCACGTAATATGTGCCGCACGCAAACAGCACCGTAAACACAACCAGACCGACTGCACTGGCCACAAATCTGTCGTAGGTGTCAAAGTAATATAGGGCGTAGAAGGCATCGGCAATATGATGCGCGGGGTTAATTAGAGCCAGCCACGGGGCGTAAGTCTCGACGATATACTTCAGTTCGGCCACGTTCATCCCGGCTAGGCTTGCGCCCGCCAAACTTACGGCCAGCACAACGCCCTCTTTAAGGCCCTGGCTCCCCCTTACCAGGGCGGTCACGAAGGCCCCAAAGGTGATGCCGAGCAGCGTGCACAAGAGAATGGTCAGTATTACTAAAGGGGTGCGCGAGCCGAAATCTACGTCTAGGATGAGCACAAGGAAGCCAAAGTAGAGCAGCAACTTGCTAAACTGCAGGAGCAACGCCGCACTAATGCCCGCGGCCAGCACTTTCAGCTTGTGTACCGGTGCTAGGCTCACGCGCGCGGCATGATGCGTGAGATTAGCCTCGATAGCACTAATCTCGGTCATGCCGACATATCCCCCAAGCAGGCAGGTCATGGCTAGCAGCGACAGATAATGGATGATCATAAAATTGTGTGTGCCGCGGCCGAGCGGGAGATCCGCCAGAAACTCTCGCTCTTCCGCCAGCAAAGCGGCCAGTCGACCCACCGACGCGGGATTGTCGGCGGAGATGCGCCTTACCGCAGCGGTGCTTTGCAGGTAGCTGTCGACAAAGGACTTAAGGATGCTAGCCGCAAAACCGCTTTCATTGATGATTAACCTCAGTGGGGTGCCGGTGGCTATAACGCCATGCACTTCCCCCGCCGCTAACAGCTCTCGCGCCTCGCTTTCAGTGGCGCGCACGAGGTTAAACAGCCTGTCGTCGCCCTGAGCTAACGACTCCATTATGGACACAAAGGCCTCGTCTCCACCGCTGTCGACTAGGGCTGTGTCGATAGGCGCAAATCTCTCCCCTGCCCCCAGCTGGGCAAACGCTAGGGAAAAGAGGCCTGCCAGCACCATGGGGAAAACGAGCGTCCAAAACATCGTTATCTTGTCGGACAAGAGGATCTTCAGCCGGTACTTAAAGATGTGTGTCACCCAATCTCCCCCCTAATCTCGCAGCTCTTTGCCGGTAATCTCTAGGAAGACGTCGTTAAGCGTGGGGCGCTCGGAGTAGATGCGGCCGAACCCGACGCTGTGTTGCTTTAGCCATTCAAGAATTGCCTCCAGACCGCTCATGCCCTTTAGCGCCTTGACCGTCAGTACATTTTCGGCATAGCTTACGGCCAGGAAGTTTGGCAACTCGCGCAGTGTGGCGAGTTCTTCTTCTGTGAGACCGTGCACCTCGGCGGTTATTTTTTCGCCCAGGGAAATCATGTCCTTTAGCGCCTCTTTCGTGCCGCTGGCGACTACTTTGCCCTTATCGAGGATGACGACCCGCGAGCAAATCCGCTCCACCTCCTCCATGTAGTGTGAGGTGTAGAGCACTGTGGAGCCTGCGCGGTTAAGCCGCATGATGCCTTCTAGGATGTGGTCCCTGCTTTGGGGGTCGACCGCCACGGTCGGCTCGTCAAGAATGATAAGTTTTGGCTTGTGGGCGATGCCGCAGGCGATGTTAAGCCGCCGCAGGAGCCCGCCGCTCAACTTCTTGGGGGCGAACTTCTTAAAATCGCCTAACCCGACAAACCTGATGGCCTCGTCTACGAGATGTCTTCGCTCTTTGGCGTCGGTGATGTAGAGCCCGCAGAAATAGTCGATGTTCTCCTGCACCGTAAGCTCATCAAAAACGGCCACATGCTGCATGACTACGCCGATGCGCTTTTTGACCGCGTAGGCGTCGGGGCGCATGGGTTCGCCAAAGACGCTTATCTCGCCCTTCTCGTAGGTTAAGAGAGACAAAATGCAGTTAATGGCCGTAGTCTTGCCCGAGCCGTTTGGCCCGAGCAACCCTAGTACCTCGCCCTCGCGCACCTCGAGATTTAGATGGTCGAGCGCTAGTAGCTCCCCATAGCGCTTGACTACGTTCGTCGCTTCAATAATCAAGGTGATTCCTCCCAATTGTCTCTTCACCCCTATTCTAGAACAGCGCCGGCGGTGGTGGCAGTGCTCCGTGTCACTATACGCGGTGACAATTGTCACAATTTTGCTTGTGGCCGCTGCCCCCCAGTGTTAGACTGAAGCCAAATAAACCGCCAGGGTGGTCTATGGAAAAACACGATCTTTCCCACAAGCTTACGCTCTATACCTGTTGCGCCTTACTTAGCCTAACGCAGCCGCTCGGGGCTTGGCACGTGGTGCCCCTGTTAGCGAGCGCTGTTGGCGTGGGGCTCCTGACTTTCTATGCCGACTCCAGGCGGCAGCTTGTTGTTGCCGGGGTATTCTTTGCAGCCTGCGTCCTCTACTGGCCCTTGTGCGCGTTTATCCCGGCGGTTATCTACGAGACCTACTCCAAACAACGGCGCTTTATCATTTTAGGCGCGCTCGTGCCGCTGCCAGCCGCGAGTTCGCTAGGCTACATGTTTCTGCTTAGCGTCGCGATCTTAGCTGGCCTGGCGGTTCTCCTAAAGCACCGCACGCTAAGCTTTGCCGAGCTACGCGCGCACTACCTGTCGCTGCTAGACACAACGCGCGCCATGACCGAGGAAATAAGGCAGCAGCACAAGCTCTTGTTAGAGCGGCAAGACGACGAAATCCGCTTAGCACGCCTCAGCGAGCGCAACCGCATCGCCAGAGAAATCCACGACCATGTGGGGCATCGGCTCGCGAGCGCGGTGCTGCAGTTAGGCGCTATGCTGACGCTGCAGCCGGAGCAAAGGGGACTTATGGCGCTTAAGGATACGCTGAGTGCGGCCATGGACGATATTCGCAGCAGCGTCCATAACCTGTACGAGTCCTCGATAGACCTGACCGAGCACTTAGCGCAAGCAGCCGGGAGCCTTACGAGCTGCCGCGTGCAGCACAGCATCCACCTAGAGAGCGAACCGAGCATGGCCGTGAAATACGCCTTCATTGCCGCGGCCAAGGAAGCCTGCGCTAACATCGCCAAGCACTCGGACGCCACTTTGGTGCGCATAACCCTGACCGAACACACATCTTTCTACCAACTGATTATCGCCGACAACGGCAGTGCCCCGAGCGCCGATTACGGCAAGGGCATCGGGCTAAAGAGCATTGCCGCGCGCATCGAGGCCCTAAGCGGGCAGTTCTTGGTGCGCACAAACCACGGTTTTGAGATCTTCATAACCGTACCGAAGGAGGCCGCAGGTGAGGCTACTCGTAGTCGATGATGACCCGCTCGTCTGTCAGTCGCTAAAAACAATCCTCGAAGCTAACCCCGAAATGCGTGTCGTGGGCATAGGGCATGACGGCAGCGAAGCGGTTACGCTGTATGACGCGCTGATGCCGGATGTACTGCTCATGGACATCCGCATGCAGTCCCAGACCGGCCTTGAGGCCGCGGCGCTCATCCTGGCCGCACACCCTGAGGCGAAAATCTTGTTTCTGACGACTTTTTCTGACACCGACTACATCGTGCAGGCGCTGCGCATAGGGGCCAAAGGCTACATGCTAAAGCAGCACGTAGAAGGCATTGTGCCCGCGCTTAAGGCCGTGTGCCTTGGCCAGCGGGTCTTTGGCGATGAGATAGTGACAAAACTACCCCCTCTGCTGTCGGGGGACAGCAAAGGGGGCTTTAGGAGCAGCCTGCTAACAGAAAAAGAGAGCGAGATTTTGCGCTGCCTCGCGGCCGGGTTGTCTAACCGAGAAATCGCCGCTGCGCTCTTCCTCGGCGAAGGCACAGTACGCAACTACATCAGCGTGATGCTCGAGAAACTCGCACTGCGCGACCGCACCCAGCTGGCCATCTACTACTA
>CAYGHR010000116.1:0-4430 GCA_964349715.1 uncultured Peptococcaceae bacterium | reverse complement strand
CTCATGGCGCATCGCATCCGTCCAGCTTTCGCGCCGCGACCTATCCTGCCAGACCCGTTCACTGATTCTGCCGTCATGGAACACAAAGACCAGTTTGTTAAACTCGGGGACTCGGATTTCGGCGATGTCCTCGCTAAAGGCACCCTTATCAAAGCTCTCGAGGCCTATCGCCTTTGCAGCAGCTGTTTGCAGTACGGCCTCCGGTATCTGTTTGGCGTAACAGGCGGCCTTGCCCATCAGCATAAAAGTAGAGCACTGCCAGACCGGATTGCCCTTATTGACTCTTCGCTTATACTTCTTCCCGCAGTTTCCACACAGGATTATGCTACTGAATGGATAGTCCTTGCCAGTGGAATCTTTCGCACCGGAGCCTCTACGCCGCTGCACCATAACCGCCTGCGCCCTCTCAAAAGTCTGCACATCAATGATGGCCGGATGTGTGCCGTCCGCATAATACATCGGCAAGTTGCCCTTATTCCAGACCAGCCTTTTCGTCAGATGATCTGCCACGTATTTCTTCTGCAGCAGTGCCCTCCCGGTATATTTTTCGTTTCTGAGAAGTTCAATCACCCGCTCGCTCTTCCAGTTGCCTCTACGTACTTTGGTAACATTCATGTTTCTTAGTTTCTTGGCAATCGCGCTGCCTCCCATGCCACTGATATAGTCCTCAAAAATCATGCGGACAACGGCGGCTTCCTTAAGATTGATCTCTACCTTGCCCTTGACGATATGGTAGCCAAACATGAACCTCAGGTTGGCCAGTTCGCCGTTCTCAAAACGCTTGCGAATGCGCCATTTGCAGTTCTCGCTAGCCGACAGGCTCTCCTCCTGTGCGTAGGACGCGAGGATGGTCAACAAGAGCTCCCCATCTCCGCTCAGGGAGTGAATGTTCTGCTCCTCAAAGAATACGTCCACCCCGATAGCTTTCAGCTCCCGCACCGTCTCAAGCAGAGTCACTGTGTTGCGGGCAAAGCGTGAAATTGACTTGGTGAGAATCATGTCTACCCTGCGCTCCCTGCAGTCGGCAATCAGGCGCGTAAACTCGGGGCGGCTGTCTTTGGTGCCCGTCAGCGCTTCATCGGCGTAGACTCCGGCATATTCCCAATCAGGCCGCCGCTGGATAAAAGCACTATAGTAGCTGACTTGGGCCGCGAGGGAGTGCAGCATGGACTCCTTGCCAGAGGATACCCGCGCGTAGGCGGCAACCCGCGGTCTCTTGGGGAAGGGCGGTGCCGACGGGGCTAGTCGCGTAATAAGTCGCTCCACAATAGACCTCCTTCCGTTTAGGACATATTCCCTCTAAACGCCTGTGTTAGCAAGCGTTTTGGCGATATATGCTGCAGGAAGACAGGCCGTATTTCAGCGCGATGGCCGCCTCCATTTCGTCTAGCTCATCGGGCGAGATAAGGCCATGAGCAAGCCATTGCCTGAAAACCGTTACCGCTGTCTGGTAGTGGAGAATAGCGTGTTCTCTACTCATGGCGCACCGCCCTGGCCTTGCCGTAACAGGCCCGGGAGCAGTATTTGCGATTCTTCTTGCTGTAACTTTGGCAGTGCTCGCCACAATGGGCGCATGTAAAGGGATGGAGAGCTTGGCGGTTAACCGCTTCTGGGTGGGCGTTCCACCAAATCATGCGACACTTGTCGGAGCAGAAGCGTTTCTCTTTGGCCCCTACGGTATGGGTGAGCGGGCTCTGGCACCGACGGCAGAGACTGCCTTCTGCTTGACTTGCGATCTCCACACCGACACGGCCGAGGTTGTTCCGGCGGCAGAAGGACTTCACCGTATTCTCTGAGATCCCTAAGGCCGCCGCTATCCTCGCATAGCTGCCACCCTCGCCGCGCATTTTTGTGATTCGCTCCCTTTGCATACTTGTCACTAGGCTACCTCCTCCGAAGGCGAGTGTGCCTTCTCTGTAAGCCACCGGAGAAGGTAAAATCGGACGGTAGGGTGCAAAAAAGACCCACAGCACAGAGGGAGCCTCTGCACTATGGGTCTTTTCCTTTAGTCCTTCCCTACTTGGGGATCTTCAGTTGCTGCCCCGTAAACAAGGTGTTCGAGGACAATCCATTCAGCGCCCGTATTTCGGCATGCCGCGCGCCGCTACCCAGCCTAGCCGCCGCAATCTTCCACAGCGAATCCCCCTCTGCCACCGTGTAGATTTCGTACGCCGGAGAGGTATCTTGCCCTGCACTCGGTATTAGCGCGGTCCTCACAGCGGAGCGGAGGCTGTCCATGCTCTCGCCATGCCGCGGAAACCAATGCATCACATCGGCGTGGTTACTGGCAATCCCCCGCTGATGACCTTCCGCGTGGCATATAATATCCCGCTCTGTTAAGCCATGCAGCCTACAGAGATGCGCGCAAAGCCGAGTTGCTTCCGCATAAACCTGCCGAAAGTATTCGGCCCCCGACAAGTTATCCTCACAAATCTCAAAGGAGATGTGCGTGTCGTTGCCCGATCCTCTCGCGCCCCTGCCGCAGTGCCAGCCGCGATGGTTCCAAGGCAGCGTCTGGTAAGTTGCTATCGAGCCATCAGCAAGACGCCCTATAAAGGCGTGGACGCAAACCAGCCGCCCCCCGGGCCTGTCCTGATTCCAGTGGTTGTTGTGCAGATTCGCACCAAGCAGCCCGTCGTCCGGCCCCACGAAGCGTCTCAACCACGGATTGTTTGCTCCAGTGGAATGCACCATGATGCCCTGCGGCACAATGGTTCTGCCCGCCTTGTAGCAGGCGTTATTCGTGAGGAAGAGCCGCCGCAGGTTCATCGCATGCCCTCCTTACCGTCATTTAGCCGCGCTAGGACATCGCGCAACTGCTCCGGCACGGGCAGCCCGATGGCGGTGGCGTTCTCAAGAATCGAGATGCCCTCATTGCTGAGGTAGAAGAAGATCACAGCAGTGCGGATCGTTTGCGACTGCCCGAGTACCTGGCTGTCGATCACATGCCCTAGCCCCACCAAGGCCAAGATGAGCACTTTCTTAAATATACCCTTCGCGCCTATTTCGCTAGAGAGTCGCCTCTTGAGTATGGCATTCATCACCCCCGTGATGTAATCAATAAGCATAAAGGCCAGCAGGGCGTAAAGAAAGCCGTCCATTCCACCCACATACCAACCCAGAAAACCACCCAAGGCGGCGAAGATAAACTGCACCCATTCCCCTATAGCTCGCATTGTTCCACCCTCCGTTTCATCTGCTCCTTCACAGGAGTCGGCATCTTCTGGCAGATTCCAGACTAAGTCTGTATGATCAAGAAACAGCAAGTCGCGGTGCTACCCTTTACTTCCTGTCAAATAAAGGTTAGACTACTCGGTAAGAGAGATGCTCCGATGAAAAGCCAGTGCATGTCGATGTCCCACCCCTGGCGTGAGAAAATCGATGTAGCTAAGCGTTTTCAGCTACAGGGCATCTCGCTCTGGCGGCTGGGACTAGTAACAGAGGCAATGTGGACGGCCATGCGGCAATCAATTGCAGGGAGGTAACGATGGTGAGGTTGATGAACGCAGAGAGAGGTGTAATCGCATGAGAAAAGGTGCCGTTGCTGCTCTTACAATCAGCTTGATTATAGTGGCTGCAGCAGGTGTGCTGTTTCTGACTGGTCGGAGCCCGCTGTGTCCGCTTGTCGTCTATCGTCAACTGGGGAGAAGGCGGCAATCTCTACTGCCGAGAAGTGGCGGAAGCCTTCCTGCTGAGTCACCCTTACCCGGATCAACTAGACGAAACGTATGGTGAGTTCAAGCTCATCTCGCCTTGGGAGAGAAGTAGGGGCGCTATAGCCTTTCTATCACAGGACACTTTAGAAGACACTAACACCCTTGGCCGGCACGCAGCTTTGAAGGCATACGTCCGGGTAATCTCGCTTTACACCAATTCGGGTATCTACCAGATTATCCTGAGCGTCGATCGAAGCGGGAGAATATTATCCGCATCGGACAGTTTCCAACCATCCCCCTAAACTGACGCCAGAATCGAGACCAGATTTGAGTCTGGTCTCGATTTCAGTCTACGCCAACTAGGTGCGGATCGTGCTGGTGGCCGACACCCCGTAACCCCCACCGATGTTTGGCGAGATTCGCCAGCATATCGAAGTGCTCGGCATCGGAATAGTGGGCTATGGAGAATCCCCGCGCATCTCCTGTGACACGTCCGCTTGCAGCCTTGACCATATCCCACCGCGCCTTTGCCAAAGCTCTGCCGTCTGCGTGCTGCGCCGTAACAAGAACAGGTGTAAGTCGCCTACTCCCTGGGCTTTGAAAACCACGCCCATGGTGCCGCTCCCTGCCGTCATGCGCAGCCTTGCCCTGATGTTTAGGTCACCAAATCCGTAATGGGAGAGGTGGGCCTGGGCATCAGGGCTGGTTTCATCTGCCTGTATAGAACAAAAGGGACGGTTCCTTTTGGAAACAGCTATCCCATCCGCTCGTAAG
>CAYGHR010000115.1:0-4448 GCA_964349715.1 uncultured Peptococcaceae bacterium | reverse complement strand
ACGGTCAAAAACACTCTTTTCATTGACAGACACTCCTTTCACATTCCGTCACCACAGATCTGGTGAACGCCACACAAGATGCCTTCGTAAGAATAGAAAGCGATAATACACTGTGGCGGTAATGGCAGGGGGGGACCCATCGTACGGACGAACGGCATGGATTTCGAACAAGACATTTAGAGGCGGAATGGCTCCCCGCAGAGGAAGTTGTGCAGGCTTCATGCCAAACTGATACGGTCCGCCAATATACTCAGGTAATCGTACCCCATCAATGCTAGGGTCGGGCGGGTTAGATAGCCAAGCGTTAGTGCTTTCGTAGTACGTCCCTATGAAAGATGCATCCTGCACCGTAACAAAGCGCCTCCACATGGAAGGCGGAGCATCAAGGTGTGCAGTGACGTACATAGGTGGGCCAGACCGAAACGGGAACCCACTAACCCAAAGTTCTAGCTTGGACAAATACCTGATCACTGAGACACTTGTGACTAAAGAAACAACAACAAACAGGGCAAAACAAATGAGGGTTCGCATCGGCCCCCTTCTGCCCAATTTATGGATAATAGGCGAGTTCATTTCTTTAATCAATCTTGTCTCCCTCCTTCCCCTTCCGTAGATTAATCATAGTATAATCATATCAGCAGCGTGTTCAGTGGCACAATCCCAACATTGTGACAATTGCCACAGAAGGAGGCCCGTTTTCACAGCGACAACGGCAAAGGGGCGCCGCCGACTTAGGCGACACCCCGTACTGCTAGGCGCTAGGAGCCAAGAGCCACCGGCTCCCTTTCCTACATCCTGCGCAAAACTACAAACGCTCCCACCCCAAGCATCGTGAGGATGCCTGCTCCGCCGGCCATTAGATACCAAGGGCGGCTTTGTGCGACAGGTGCGCTCTCTGCTATCTGTTTGTCAGCGGTAGTATCGGCCGCCATAATCCTAAACACCGGTTCCGCCGGCGCGGCCTTTTCGTTTTCGGCCTTCAGGGCAGCAGCCTGCTCCTTGGTGAGAACGCGTTTGTCGGCTACATGCACATAGGTTTCTACCTTATCGCCGTTGACTGTGGCTATAACCACATAAAGCTCGGTCTTGATGTTGTGGAGTTCGAGAACCCACCCCTCGTCGATTACAACCCTGTCGAGACTTACGTTGCGCTCCTTAGCAAGTTGCTCACGCACTAGGCCCTCTAGCTCACTCGCGAGTGCCGGCTCGAGCACCTTCAGCATAGCCATGGCACTAGTGGCCATCACCGTTAACATTACTAGGGTCAGGACAAGAATCTTTTTCACCTTTATTCGCTCCTTTCGTTGCTTTCGTCTTCTTTGACGCCGCGCTGCGGATTAGGTTCCATGGTCAAGTTTAACCGCTTGCGGCCGTAGGCCGGCGGCGCAAAGGAGGGTTCTCTATATACCAAGACATCTGGCGCACTAACGTAAAGCGGCTGCTGGCGGCCAGAAACTTAAGCATTGCCGAGGCCGCTCGTCTGGTGGGGACATCTAAGCAGTATCTATCTGCCATCTTGGCTGAGACTGAGCCTGCGAGCATGCGCGAGCGTATCCTCGACAGGCTGAGCCTTCTGCTACACGCTACTCCCGCCCGCCTCTTCACCCCGGAAGCCGACACGCCGTCTGCCGCGGAGAACGCACTTCTGAAAGGAGCCCACGACTTTGACGCGAGTCTTACGCAGGCAGAGCAGGCCGTATTAGCGGACCGGCACTTCTTAGCGTGTGAGTACGGTGCGAGTTACGCCCTAGTAACTCGGTTGCTTGCCCAACACGGCGATGCGCTTACCCCGGGAGCCACCGCCCAGGCGGAACTCCTAGCCGGGAAGAGCGCTTGTGGGCTTGGGGATTGGCAGGCAGCCAAGCAACATCTTGAGCGGGCGCAAGCCTTTTGGCGCAAGCGCCTGTCCGCTCAGCCCGCCAAATACCTCTCGCTCTGCCTTGACACCTACCGCTACCTCGCCTTGGCCGCACACTTAGCGGGGGACTACTCCCTCGCACTGCAGTGCCATGAACGAGCGCTTGGACTGTACAAAAAACACCCATGCGCCGCCGGTGACCTCACTGCCAAGTGGGAAGCCATCGCCCTAGGCGCACTCCGCACGGCGGCCCGCATCAGCCTAGCCAGCCTAGTCAAAACGGCGGACGCAGTCCTTGCGTTTTGCGCAGAAGCCCGGTTAACGGAGCTCTCGCAGCGCGTGCGGTATGAGACAGACTTTTGTCACTACGCCATCAGCCGGGCCACCATGCAAACGGGTTCACTGCCAAAGCTGCCTACCCATGCCACCGACCTGTGGCTTGCCGTTTGTCAGGGGGTAGCTTTATGGGAGCGCGGAGATACGACTAACTTGCTTGCCTTCGCACAGGGCGCAGAGCTAGGTCTGCAAAGTCAAGAGCAGCGCTTTGTCCAGGCGTGGCTTACCCAAATGGCCGGCCCGCAGGCGAGTCAAAAACCGCTTGCGGCTGAAGATTCCTCCCTCACACGCGGACTGCTGGCACTTGCCTTAGCCTGCCACAGAGCCGCAGGCGCAGATGCACCCGGGGCCTTCGTGGCTTGGCAGAACGCGCTTTACGAGCTACTTTTGGCGCGTGAACATCCGCTATACTTTTTGGCGTATGTGGGGGGGCTCAGGCAGTTCGCGCCGGCACCGGATTACCAAGCCGCGCTAAGGGCCGACCTAGCCCGCAGAGTCAGTGCCTTTACGGCGGATGCGGGGCTGTTTTCATTGACACCGCCACGGGCTTAGGGTAAAGTTAAGGTGCTACTATGCACTGTAGTAGATGGGAGGCATAAGCATGCGAAAGATCTATATTATTTTAGCTTTGGTTGTGGTGGTCGCGGCAGGCGCGGGGTATTACTTTTGGCGGCAGGCGCAGGCGAGCGATGATTTTAGCGCCATTCGTGAGGAGGGGCTTGCTTTCTACCAGCAGCAGAATCCTACTCTCACCGGCCTCAGCGCGGCCGTTATAGACTACGGCTGTCACATCGAGATTGAAATTAGGCAGAACGGGCAGCGACTCGCCCGCCTAGGGTGGGCTGGCCCCGGTCAGTACTATGTTATCGGGAGGTAGTCCGCCTGTGGACGGCAAGACCATCGTGCCCGAGTTTCGCCCCGGCAAGGAGGGGCTGCGGCAAATTCTTGGCGACCTCGAAGCCGACATCATGGAGTTCGCGTGGGCGCGCGGGCAGTGTACAGTGCGCGACGTATACGAAGACTTACTTGCTAGTCGCGAGCGCGAATTAGCCTACACCACCGTGATGACCGTGATGGCGCGACTCGCGGACAAGCGGCTGCTGCTGCGTGAAGCCGCGGGAAACACGTACTTGTACATGCCCGCTCTCGGGCGCGAGGAGTACTTGGCGCGCGTGGTGGGTGAGATTCTGGACGCGTTGCTCGTTTCACATCGCGAGCAGACCATCTCGCACCTAGCCAGCCGCCTTAAAAACGTAGACACTTCGGAGCTCGATCGGCTGGAAGCGGACCTAGCTCGGCGCAAGGGGCAGGGTTAATGGTTACATGGCAGCTGTTTGTATCGCCCTTCGTCCTGCATGTCTTTGTGGCGGGCGGCTTGGCCTTTGTGCTAATTGCCGCGCTTGATAAGGCCGTAGCTTTAGCCCCACGCGCGCGCATGACGCTTTACGCTGCGGTGCTGGCAGTGCCCATCATGAGTTACCTCGTGTATTTCACACATATTTTTGGGCGGTGCACAGTGCTCTTTGGGCCTTTTGTCTGGCGTATTTGCACCATGGGCCGCATCTACTCCGACTTTTTAGGGCCGTTTACCGCCATTCTATTAGGTATCTATCTTGTGTTTCGTCTGTGGCAGTACTATAGCTCGCCGCTGCGACTGAGCAGCCTAGTAGCAGACGAAGCTGCAAGGGCACGCGTAAAGCGTGCGTTAGCCCATGTTGACAGCGCGCTCAAACCGCGTGTTTCCGTGTATAGCAACTGTTTCCCCGCGCTCTTTGTGCGTGATACCGATGTGCCCGAGCTATGCGTCACGACCGGCCTTTTAGAGCAACTAAGCGACGCCGAACTCAGAGCCGCGCTAGAGCACGAAGCGGCGCATATACGCGGGCGCGACAACCTGTGGAATTTAGTATTCTTGCTTAAAGAGGTAGCCTTCTTTTCCCCGCTGGCACATTTGGCTTATGCGCGTTACTGCCAAGCGCGGGAGGAAGCCGCAGACGAGTCTGTAGGAGACTCATATAGGCTTGAGCTTGCCTCCGCCTTGCTTAAGGTCCTGCGGCGCAGTCAGGAATTGCTTTCGTTTGCCAAATGGCGCTGGTCCGAGAACTTCTTCGTCGGTGGCGGCGACATTAAGCGGCGCATAGAGCTGCTCCTAGCCGACCGCCGCGCCTACACGCCCTTGCCGGTCTGGGTGCCGCTGTGTCTGCTAGGCGTAATTGTAGTGTTGATCTGTTAGGGGGATGTCGCAGAGGGACGG
>CAYGHR010000114.1:0-4741 GCA_964349715.1 uncultured Peptococcaceae bacterium | reverse complement strand
CACAGATTAGGGGCCCCGCACAGGGGCCCCGGCAACAAAACAAGGGGAAGGGCATGTTTGTCATTACATCTTGGTGAAAGTGAGCTTATCGCCGCCGGCGTCAATCTGTACTTGGTCGCCTTCTTTGAACTCGCCGGTCAGAACGCGCTCCGACATCTCGTCCTCTACGCGCCTGACAATCGCTCGCCGCAGTGGCCGCGCACCAAACAGCGGGTCAAAGCCCTCGTTAGCCAACAACTCCTTCGCGGCGTCAGTCACGGCAATAGTGATGCCGGACTCGGCGATACGCTTAGTGAGCTCCTTAAGCATAATCCCCACGATCTGCACGATGTGTGCCGCGTCAAGTTGATGGAACACAATCGTATCGTCGACTCGGTTTAGGAACTCCGGACGCACGTTGCGCTTAAGCTCTTCTAACACGCGGTCCCGCATGGCCTCATAGTCGCTGCCCGCTTGCCCTCCTATGGTACCAAAGCCGAGCGAGCCGCCCTTTCTGATCGTCTCTGCGCCTACGTTCGAAGTCATGATAATGATGGTGTTGCGGAAGTTGACGGTACGGCCGCGCCCATCAGTCAGCCTGCCATCCTCGAGCACCTGCAGCAGAGCATTGAACACTTCCGGGTGCGCCTTCTCCATCTCGTCAAACAGCACCACTCCGTAGGGCTTACGCCTGACCGCCTCGGTGAGCTGTCCGCCTTCATCATAGCCTACATAGCCCGGCGGCGCCCCCACCAGTCGCGACACAGTGTGGCGTTCACCATACTCTGACATGTCGATGCGAATCACCGCATTTTCGTCCCCAAAGATAGCCTCCGCCAGTGCTCTCGCCAGCTCTGTCTTGCCTACGCCGGTTGGCCCGAGGAAGAAGAAGGAGCCAATGGGGCGCTTGGGGTCCTTAAGCCCGGCGCGCGCGCGCCGAATTGCCCGCGACACCGCGCTCACAGCTTGGTCTTGGCCGATGACTCGGCCGTGCAGCAACTCCTCTAGCCTTAGCAGACGCTGCGACTCATCTTCTTGCAGCCTGCTCACCGGGATGCCCGTCCACATAGCCACGATGTGCGCCACGTCGTCCGGCGTGACCACAGGCTCGGCCTTAAGTCTCTCCTTCTCCCATGCCTGCCGCACCTGCTCTAACTCTTCCTTCAGCTGTTTTTCACGGTCCCTAAGTGCAGCAGCCCGCTCGTAATCCTGGTTCTGAGCTGCGGCACCTTTTTCTTGCTGCAGACGCGCGAGCTCCTGCTCGGTGTCTTTTAGATCCGGGGGCGCAGTAAAGCTCTTGAGCCGCACGCGGCTGCTGCCCTCGTCAATGAGGTCAATGGCCTTGTCGGGAAGAAACCTGTCCGGTATATAGCGGTCTGAGAGCTTAACGGCCGCCGCCAAAGTCTCGTCCGGCAGTTTCACGCGGTGGTGCGCCTCATAGCGGTCCCTGAGGCCCTTAAGAATCTGCAGCGCTTCGTCGGTAGTAGGGGGGTCTACCATCACCGGCTGAAATCGGCGCTCGAGCGCCGCATCGCGCTCGACGTGCTTGCGGAACTCATCGAGCGTCGTCGCACCTACGCACTGCAGCTCACCGCGCGCTAGCGCCGGCTTTAATATGTTACTCGCGTCAATGGCGCCTTCAGCCCCGCCCGCGCCGATGAGAGTGTGCATTTCGTCCATAAAGAGCACGATGTTGCCCGCCTGCTCTATCTCTTGGATGACTTTCTTTAGGCGTTCCTCAAACTCGCCGCGGTACTTAGTCCCCGCGACTAACGCTGCCATGTCTAACGCCACCACGCGCTTGTTGCGGAGTGTCTCCGGGACCTCTCCCTTAACGATGCGCTGGGCTAGGCCCTCGACAATGGCCGTCTTCCCGACTCCCGGTTCCCCTATCAGCACCGGGTTGTTCTTGGTGCGTCGCGAGAGGATTTGCACTACCCGCTCGGTCTCTTTCTCCCGCCCTATAACAGGGTCTAGGCGGCCCTCAACGGCCATGCGCGTGAAATCCCGCCCGTGTTGGTCAAGCGTCGCGGTGCCTTTGCCGCCCTCCTGCTTGCCGCGCGACTTGCGCCCTTCCGGGTGAGGCATCTGCTCTGGATGCGCGCCGGTGGCCCCCACCTTAAAGATCTCGCTGAAGCTCTCCGCGCTAAGACCTAGATTCTGCAGCACCAGTGCGGCGACACCTTCGCCTTCGCGCAATAGCCCTATAAGAATGTGCGGCGCGTCGATTGCGGCCAGTCCTTGCTTACGCGCCTCGTAGAAAGCGATCTCCAGCACCTTCTTGACCCGCGCCGACACTCCCTGTAGCTCCTCGCCTGTGCCCGGGCCGACAATCCCCTCTACTTCCGTCTGCACTCTCTCTATGGTCAGCCCGAGACTCGCGAGCGTGGATGCGCTATCGCCGGTGAGCGTCGCGACAACCCCAAGCAAAAGATGCTCTGTGCCGATAAGAGTATGCCCGAGCTTGCGTGCGTATTCCTCGGCTGTGGCAATAACCTGTTGCGCCCCCGGGGTAAGTGGAAACATCATTTTTTCTGATCCTCCTGAAATCTATAGTAGCTTCCGCTGTCTATTCTTTTGCCCGCATTGCGTTTTGCAGGCGTTCCCGCAGTAGCTCGGCCCGCTTTACGTCGCGCCCAAACGCGTCTAGTGACTGGCCACATTCAACTTGCAGAACATGGGGCTTAGCTAACACCAAGAGCTCCGTAAGTACATTAGGCGGCAGGTCGATAAGCTCCGCTGACACTCCGAGGCGGATGTCCGAGAGCAGACTCATGGCCTCATTGCTGTCTAACACGTGTGCGCCGAGCATCAGTCCAAGCGACCGGTGCACGCGGTCTAGTATGCGCAGGCGGTCTTGCGCCAAGGCGTTGCGCGTCAGCAAGAGCTCCTGCGCGACTATCTGTTCCACTACGGCCTTGAGGTTGCGGATTAGCTCCTCCTCGGAAAAGCCAAGCGTCACTTGATTGGATATCTGAAGCATGTGGCCTGCGGCCTGCGTCCCTTCGCCATAGAGCCCGCGCGCCATGAGCCCGAGCTGCCCGATAGTCGCTATGACTTTGTCAATCTGATTCGTCATGGCCAAGACCGGCAAGTGCAGCATCACCGAAGCGCGCAGCCCCGTGCCCACATTGGTGGGGCAAGCCGTAAGATACCCGTACTCCTCATGAAATGAGAAATTACCTTCGCCGTCTAGCCAGTCGTCTATCTGGCTCGCTAAACGCCAAGCCTCCTCAAGTTGGAGCCCGGCCAGCAAACACTGAATGCGCACGTGGTCCTCTTCGTTAATCATAATCGCAACGGACTGGTCTTCAGCCAAAGCGACTGCCCCCTCGCGCTTGTTGGCAAGGTCCGGGCTTATGAGGTGGCTTTCCACAAGCGCGAGGCGGTCGACCGTCGGGAGTTCTACCATAGCCAAGACTCGCATGGCCTTAGGCCCTGTTTGCCGACCCGGGGACTCTATAAGCCGCCGCAGGCGTGCCACGACTTCTACGGCTTGCTCAGCCCGCATCGTGCCGGGGAAGGGTAGCCCGGTGAGGTTACGCGCTAGCCTAACGCGCGTACTTACCACGCTCGGGCTTAAGGGGCCGGTCGCTTCCGTCCATTTTGCCCACTTGTTCATACCGTCACTTCCCCCTTACCTCTGTCTCCAAGCGGCGAATGCGGTCGCGCAATTCCGCCGCGCGCTCATACTGCTCATGGCCCACCGCGTCTTTGAGTTCCTGCCGCAGTTGGGTTAGTTGTCGCTTGAGAGTAACCTCCTGCGACCAGAGCCGCGGAACCTTGCCGTTGTGCTGCAGAGTACCGTGAATTCGCTTGAGGAGCGGCCCCAAGTGCTTGCCAAAGGTTTGGTAGCAGCCCGCACACCCTAGCCTCCCGCCCTCCGCGAAACGGCGGTAGTCTGCGCCGCAGGTTTGGCACAGCTCGCCCTTTTGTTTGTTAGGCGCGGCCGCCTGCTCGAGGTTCATAAAACCCGCCAACAAGCTGCTGATGTTGACGCCACCGCTGAGGCTAAGAAAGTCCATTTCCCCGCTGTGGCGGGCGCACTGCTCGCACAAGTGCTTTTCTGTGGCGTCGCCATTGACAACCTGCTTGACGTGCACCGTCGCCTGTCGGCTCTTGCACTGCTCACACAGCATACTTCTCACCTCTCGTTAATCATAAGTGTTCCCAACATAGCCCGCAGCAGTCGCGCCCGCATTTCGTCCCGTTCGGGAGGGTGCAGCTGCAGCGTCTGTCGATCCACCGCCGCCAGTAACAACCTAGCTTCACGCGGCGTAATAAGTCCGGTGCGGTACACAAGCTCTACCAGATGCGTCGCCGTAGTCTGGGACAATGGGAATCTGCACTCGAGGAGCGCACGCTCCCACAGCTCGCGACCGTTCGCCGTAATCTCCGTGATGCGTATGTACCCGCCTCCGCCTCGCCTGGATTCAACGAGGTAGCCGCGCTCAAGCGCAAAGCGTGTAGCCAAGCAGTAGTTGATCTGCGAGGGAGCACAGGCGAAGCGCGCCGCCAGTTCATTGCGCTGAACTTCAATACTGCCCGTGCCGCTTTGGGCCAGGCACCGAGTGAGGTAATGTGCGATTTCATCAACAATACTGGCCATAAGACATCCTCCTAGGGTGACGGTTCGCGGTTAACGGTTAACGGTTAACGGTTGACGGTTGACGGTTGACATCCGTTCGACCTTCTCTGACCTTAATGTTACGATATTCCATATTTCAACTCAAACCTCACTACGGCCGATTTTACGGCAATT
>CAYGHR010000113.1:0-4777 GCA_964349715.1 uncultured Peptococcaceae bacterium | reverse complement strand
GACGGAGGAGCGCGACATCCGGCCCGTATCTACTACCCGCTGTAGTATAGGAAGGATGATGCCATATGAAGTTCATATCCGTTGCACTAAAAAACCTGCTGCGCCGACGTGTGCGCAGTGCCCTAACTTTGCTCGGCATTGCAGTGGGCATCGCCATGCTCTTTAGCTTTATGTCCTTTAACGCCGGTTACCAAGCCAGCCTGCGCCAAGACCTAAACCGCCTCGGCGCACACATGCTAGCGATAGCTAAGGGCTGTCCCTACGAGGCCACAGCCATGGTTATGCACGGCGGCGTAATTGACGACTTCCTGACGGAAGAGCACATCGCCACCATCCGTGCCATGCCTAATGTCAAGACCGCGGTGGGCATGTTTATGAACCAAAAGATTATCCCCGGCGCCAAACCCGTCATTATCCAAGGGCTAGACGAAGCGGGCTTTGCCTTAAAACCGTGGTGGGTGATTGAGGGCGAGCGTTTTGTGGACGCCAACTCCGTCATTCTTCCCGCCGGGAAAGCAGAAGTGCTAGCCCTAACGGTCGGGAGCGAGTACCGCATTAGCGGTGTGGAGCAAGTCTTTACCGTCACCGGCATACTGCAAAAGACCGGTTCGCAGGACGACCAGTTTATCTACATGCCGCTCCTTACCGCCCAGCGACTATTTAACGCCGAGGGCAAAATTACCTCCGTGGCTATTCAACTTAACGACCTGCGGCAGGTACAAGCCGTAGTCGACCTAGTACAAGCTCTGCCCGATGTGCAAGCCATAACCATGTCGCAGATGCTCGGCACGGTGCAGACCTTGATGGAGTCCGCGCAAGCGTTGATCACCTCTATTGTCATCGTTGCCGTCCTAATCAGTGCCCTAGGCGTACTAAACAGCATACTTACCTCCGTCTTTGAGCGCACGCGCGAGATTGGCATGATGAAAGCGGTGGGTGCGGGGGCGGCGGACATCTTTGCCCTAGTGTGGATTGAGAGTGTGCTTTTGACCGTGACCGGCGGGATGGTGGGCATTGCGGCGGCTATAGGCGCGGGCACGCTAATCGAGAACGCATTGCGTGGGATCCTGCCCTTTGCCCCGGCTGGCAACCTCATCACCTTTAACCCCGACATCGCCGTAATGAGCTTGTTGGTCTCCGTCGTATTAGGCGTGGTGGCGGGCACTTACCCAGCGTTGCGCGCGTCAGCCCTTAGCCCCATGGAAGCTATAAGGAGTGAGTAGCGTGATTAAGACTGACAAGTTATGCAAACACTACCGTCGGGGCAGTGAGACAGTCTACGCGCTGCAGGGGGCTTCACTCGACATAGCGGCGGGGGAGTTTGTCGCTATTGTCGGCCCCTCCGGCTCCGGCAAGACGACGTTGATGAACCTATTGGGCTGCCTAGACACGCCTACTTCCGGCAGCTACCGCTTGCGCGGACAAGAGGTTGCGGGCCTGAAAGAGTCGGGGCTTGTGCGTCTCAGGCAAGAGAACATCGGCTTTGTGTTTCAGCAATTCTTCCTGTTGCCGACACTCACGGTGGAAGAAAATATAGAGCTCCCCCTTTTGTTTCGCGATAAGGGTCAGCGGCGTACCCGTGAGCTGCTCGACACCGTAGGGCTCAGCCACCGCCGCACGCACCTTCCCAAAGAGCTAAGCGGTGGCGAAATGCAGCGCGTAGCCATCGCGCGCGCTCTAATAAACAACCCGGCCATACTGCTTGCGGACGAACCTACGGGCAATCTCGACAGCAAAAACAGCCTCAAAGTAATCGAGCTCTTTAGAGAGCTAAACGGCCGCGGGCTGACGACGATTGTTGTCACGCACAATCACGAGATTGCGAGGATGGCCGGCCGCACTATTGCCATTACGGACGGGCAGATCAAGGAAATGGCACACTAAAATACTCTTTAGACCCTTACGGGCTATTAACACTTTACCCTTCTCCTTCCTAACTTGGCGGCCCTGACCCTAGGGCCGCACTTTTTATGCACTTGACAAGCGCGCGCGGCAGCGAGTAGAATTCAGTCACTTAAGCGTGTCGACTTAGAGCGGAGGAATGCAAGTGGGCCAGCAGGATTATCGCGGCGAGAAACTATCGCGCATACAAGCGCTTAACATGCAGGCGTATCCGGAGCGGTATGCGGTGACTAACACTCTCAAGGAGGCGGCGACCTTGCCGGAGGGCACTGAGGGCGTGCGCGTCGCCGGCCGCCTAGTAGCCATCCGCAAAATGGGCAAGCTCACCTTCGCCCACCTGCAGGATATCGAGGGCCGCGTCCAGATAGCACTAAAACAAGACCTGCTCGGGGACAGTTACGGCCTGTTTCACGAAGTCGTGGACATCGGGGACTTTGTGGGCGTACATGGCACCACGTTTACGACTAGGACCGGCGAAAAGACCGTGCAGGTTAGCGAGTGGACGTACCTTGGCAAGGCACTGCGCGAGCTCCCCGAGAAGTGGCACGGCCTTAAAGACGTCGAACTTATCTATCGCCAACGTTACTTAGACCTAATATCTAATGAAGAGAGTCGCCGCGTGTTTCTGTTGCGCTCGCGTTTGCTCTCTGAGTTAAGGCGCTTTTTTGAGAGCCGTGGGTTTATCGAAGTTGAGACCCAAATCCTGACTAACAAGCCTTCGGGCGCACTAGCCTCACCCTTCGTTACGCACCATAACGCCCTAGATATCGACTTGTACCTACGCATTGCGCCAGAGACCTACCTGAAGCGGTTAATTGTGGGCGGGTTTACTCACGTCTTTGAAGTGGCGCGCTGTTTCCGCAACGAAGGCATCAGCCCCACGCACCTGCAGGACTTCACCATGGTGGAGGGCTATAGCGCCTACTTTAACTATGCAGATAACATGCGGCTTTTGCGCGAGCTCGTAATCCACATCGTGCAGGAGCTCTTTGGCGCTGCGACTGTGCGCATCGGCGAGCAGGCAATAGACTTTGGCGCGGAATGGCCCGTCCTATCTTTCCGCGACTTGCTTCTGCAAGACGCGGGGATAGATATCGACGCGTATCCTACGGCCGCAGAACTCCTCGCGGCAGTGCGCAGGCAGGGCATCTACTTAGAGCACGCCGACCTAGCGAAGCTTGGCAAGGGCAACCTGGTCGACTTGTTGTATAAGAAGATCAGCAGGCCAAAGCTCATTAAGCCCACCTATCTAACTTGCCACCCCGTTGAGCTCTCCCCGCTCGCACGCAAGAACGATATCAACCCGAACATTACCGACCGCTTTCAGCTCGTGGTTAACGGCGCGGAGATTATCAATGGGTACTCCGAGTTAGTGGACCCGCGCGAGCAGCGGGCGCGCCTAGAGGAACAGGCGCGGCTCAGGAGCCAAGGCGACGCCGAAGCCATGCCCATGGATGAGGACTATCTCTTGGCGATGGAGTACGGCATGCCGCCCATCTCGGGTTGGGGAATCGGCGTCGACCGCCTGCTGCAAGTGCTACTAGACCTGCCTAACATCCGCGACGGCGTGTTGTTCCCGACGATGCGCCCGGTGGAGAGCCATGAACCACCGGCATAAGGGAGGAGACCTTGCGACCAAGCACTGGGTGGAGCTTCCAAACAAAGAGCGCCTGCGCATCCACCTGCATTGGCTGGGTGCTGTGGTCTTGTCGTTTGAGCCGCCATCACACCCCAACCAAGTACACGTGCTCAAAGGCGTAGTGCCCATCGGCAAGATGGGCCGACGCAGTTTCTTTGAGTATCTGCAGAATTCAGGCATGGCCTACGACTACGTAGAGGCGCCATACAGCTTTCACTTTCGCGGGCATCTCCTGCGACTTGACGCCACCTTAGAGCCCTATGCGTTGTTCGGCTTTATTCCGATGCCAAGGTGGTTCGTGCAGTCAGTCCATGTTACACTCTGGGTAGACGGCTCGCGCTACCGCGAGTTTGTGCTCTAAACACGGGTCGCCTCACACCGAGGCGCAAAAGGACGTACGATATGAGTAAGAAAGAAAGCTCCAATCGAGTTTTTGCAGAAAATCGCAAAGCTTACCACGATTTCTTCATAGAAGAAACCTACGAAGCCGGCGTGGCTTTAGTCGGCACGGAGGTAAAATCCATTCGCGCCGGCAAGGCAAACTTGCGCGACAGTTATGCCAGCATTGCTAACGGCGAGTGCATGCTCTATAATGTACATATCAGCCCATACGAACAAGGCAACCAGTTTAACCGCGACCCGCGGCGTGCGCGCAAGCTTCTCCTGCACAAGCGGGAGATCGCGCGGTTGTGGGGGCTTGTTCAGCAAAAGGGCTTTACCCTAATTGCGCTAAAGCTGTACCAAAAGAACGGACGCATCAAAGTCGAGCTGGGGCTTGCGCGCGGCAAGAAACAGCACGACAAACGCGATGCAGAAGCCGACAAAGAGGCCAAGCGCGACATCGAGCAAGCTTTTCGTCTTCGCCAAAAAGGCGAACTATAATGGGGGCGAAAAGGTTTCGACGGGGGTAGAGTGGGTTGGGGTAGCGAGTCGGGTTCCCGACACCCGTAAAACAGGGAAAACAAAAACAAACGCAAACAAAACGTTCGCGTTCGCTGCCTAGCTAGGCAGCCGTCGGCCCGCACTTTTCCTGCGAGGGCGGTCACCGGCGTCATGAAAGCAGGAGTAGCGTCACTAAGCGCCTAGTAAGCGACGCGAAAATAATAGGCTAGCGAAATCCTGAGCCTGCCGGCGGGCGCAGGAAAGGGCGAATCACCAAACCACCGGCTGCACTCGGAGAAGCCCTGGCTAGCATGCCTTCGGACGGCGGGTTCAACTCCCCCCGCCTCCACCAAA
>CAYGHR010000112.1:3653-4841 GCA_964349715.1 uncultured Peptococcaceae bacterium | reverse complement strand
ACTGCGACTAGGACGGCTCCCGCGACTACAGCGGGCGTATAGACGCGCGCAAACGTGGTGATGAACCGCTCCGTCGGGGCCTTACGCTCGCTCGCTTGTTCCACCAGCTCTAAGATGCGCGCCACGGCAGAGTCGGCGTAGACTTTAGTTACCTCTAGTGTAAAGACTCCCGTGGTGTTAACCATCCCGGCCAGAGCGGTGCCACCTATACTTATCGTGCGCGGCAGCGACTCGCCTGTGAGGGCCGAAGTGTCTAGTGACGAAGCCCCTTCGCAAACAACTCCATCTAGCGGCACGCGTTCACCCGGCTTAACGAGAATACGTTGGCCGACTTGCACTGCCTCGGGAGGGGTACGCACCGGCCCCGTGGGCGTCAGCAGGTTAGCGTATTCGGGACGCATGCTGAGCAGGGCTGTAATGGAGCGGCGCGAATTGTCGACGGCCTTGTCCTGAAAATACTCACCCACCGCATAAAATACCATTACCGCCGCCGCTTCCGCGGTTTCGCCGATGGCAATAGCGCCAAGCGAGGCAACTCCCATAAGGAAGTTCTCGTCAAACACCAGCCCTTTCCTCAGGTTATGCACCGCGAGCCTTAGTATCGGCCATCCGACAGACAGGTAAGACGCAAGCAGCAAGCCATGGCCAAGAATCCCAGGGTTTGTGGACCGCCACTGCCACAGCACGCCGACGATAAGCATGCCCACGGCGGCAAGGACGGTTGGCAGCGCACGCGGCTCGTTTGCGCACCCTTGTTCACAGTGCGTTCTCGCGCCCATACCTATCTTTCCTCCCTGAAGTGTGCTTGCGCTTCGCGGATTATGTGGAGTACATGCTCGTCGTCTAGGGCATAGTACACGTTCTTCCCGTCGCGGCGATGCTTAACTAGCCTAGTCATCCTGAGTAAACGCAAGTGATGAGAGACTGCGGGTAAGCTCATCTCGAGAATACCCGCCAAGTCACAAGTACAGAGCTCGCCCTGCGCCAAGAGGTACAGGATACGCGTGCGCGTTTCGTCCCCGAGGACCTTAAAGAGCTCGGACAGCCCCGCTACCTCGATTAGCTTTGCGCGCAGCCCCTTTACTTCTGCCGCCAAGTGAGTATTTGAGCACCAGTCAGTCTTTGGATAGTCGTCCACAGCCCACCCTCCCCACAAAAAATACGATTAAGCAATTGCTTAATCGTATT
>CAYGHR010000112.1:0-3553 GCA_964349715.1 uncultured Peptococcaceae bacterium | reverse complement strand
TGCTTGCGTAGCCCGATAGTTACGGTGGCGTTCTCCCACACCGTACCCACAGTGACTTTCGCTAACGGCGGGCAGTAAATGTGCGTGCTGACCCCGGACTTCGAGCCGAGTTCTTTTACTTTGACGTCGCTGCCTGCGCGCAACTCGCCGCCGCGGAAAACACCCTGAACATCAACCCGGCCCCCGGCCTGTATTTTCGAGTTATAACAGCCGCCTTGGATCACGATATCTCCTGAACAAGAAAGGGTCGAGCCCACAACGTTGCGCGCTGAGATAAACGCCTTCTCAGGGGGGGTAAATACCATTATCTTCTCGCTTAAGGCAGCGAAGACGCGCGCGAGTTCCGCGATGTGCGCCTCTGTGCGCGAGCCGTGTTCGGTGTCTTTGAGAAAAGCGTTTATGGTATGGGCGAGGTCCTCGCCCAAAAGGTGGAGAATCCGCGTATCGAGCTTACCCATCTCCGTAGAGAGCAGCGAGACGCGCGCCCTAAACCCGTCGTCGCGTTGGTCTAAGAGTCCGCTGATGAGTTGCGCCGCGTACAGACGCTTGCTCTCGGGAATAACTTTCTTAAGCTGCATAACTGCGCTCGACAAGCGCTTAGAATCGGCACCGAGCTCGTCGAGCAGTTGCGTTGCCAGTCGCACAAACGATTGCGGCGGCCCCACTAGGAGCTGAGAGGACATGATGTTCTCGCGCACTAACACCGAGCTTAAGGCCTGTACCAAGCCGTGATCTACCACGCCATCAACGCGGAGCTTTCCACCTGACCACACAGCAAAGCCCGAGCACACGTCCCCGCTCACAGATACATCCCCCAGAAACGAGATGTTCCCTGTGCCTAGGTCAATATTCCCGCGCACAGCCATATCCGGGACGATGTGCACCTTGTAGCTGCCACGGCTTTGTGTGGCCACAGGCCGGCCGGACTTGACCGCGACGAGTGTTTCCGCGGCTTGCTGCCAAACCACGCCGTCGCCTGCCACCAACTGAACCTCTTTGGGCAACGGTGCCGGAATGTTCTCTCCCTTGACGCCGCGCCCGGGAGTGCCGTTAACCGCAGGGGTCTTCTTAACCAAAACTTGGCCGGGAACCACCCCGGTAAACTCGAAGCGCTCCCTAAAGTCAACGCTGTCATCTTCATCAGCCACTACGGCGACACGCGCCTCGGCTGTGAAGAACATATCTAGCTTGGCGTCTGTACCGGGCAGAGGTGCCACGCCTTCGGCCACGAGGAAGTCGTTTTCAACGGTGGCGTTAGCGGCGCGGACCAAGACCCCGAGCTGCAACCCAAAGACCACTCCTTCGGCGCGCAGCAGTGCCCTAAGTTCTTCTATAGTCACCGCAGGCAGAAAAGTCTTAGTCTCGTCCACGGCTAAGGTCAAGCGCGTAGAAGGCGGCAAGTCCCGGAGCGTCCGCGCGGTCTTGACACTAGGCACCACGTGCGCCGTGGCGGTAAGCCCATCCCCGCTAATGGTTACAAGACAAGACCCCTTCTTTATCTCCTCGAGCGGTGTTATCGCCACCGCGTCCTCCGGCTTAATCTCGACATCAGCCGTGCACGGCCGACCGTTTACAGAGAGCTGCAAGCCGGCGCAAGGCACGAGCACAGGCAACGGCTCTCCCTCGGCAGGTGGCCAAACAACTAACTTACCGTTTTGCACCGCCAGTTGGCCTGTCAGGTTGCCTTCGTCCATCGACATTCGCTGCCCCTCCCTCGCTCTGTTATTATCTACTTTCGACTCCGGACAGGGCTTTCCTGCATGTGGCTTTCGTCGGCGAGGTAGCCCTTGGCTGCCAGTGCCAGTAGCACGCGCTCAATCACCTTCTCGTCCCGCCCCTCAATGGTGTGCAGGTGCAGCCCGCCCGTGAGCACAAGCAGGGGCTCGGCGCCGGCTTGTGCTAGCTTTGCGACAAACATGTCTACTTCCGCGCGCGAGGAGAGTCGCAGCGTCCCCGTTATTTCGCCGTACACGGGGTGCTCGACCGTGACGTCAAGCACAGTGCCGCCGTTATCTACTATGGTGTAGAGCTCCGCCTGCAAGTCCTCTGCGCTCGCGCTGTGGCGCGAAGCTACAGCTTGCCGCACAACCGCCGTTTGGGATGCGGGCAGAAGTACATACCCTTGGGTGGTGGCGACGACGCGCTCATTGCGCGCCCGCAGAATCGCCACATCCGCGACAATCACTTGTCGCGTCACACCAAAGGCTTCGCTTAGCTGCGCCCCTGTTATAGGCTTGTCGCTGTCTTGGAGAGCCCGTAAAATGGCTGCGCGCCTCTCTTCATTAGTCATGACATACACCCCTAGTTGATTGCCATTTCTCTTGATCCATAGTATACTACATAAGACTAAGTGTATATACAGTTGTAAAGGAGGCTGTTAATAAATGAAAATCAGTACACGGGAGCTTCTCTACGGCGCGCTACTAACGGCTGTATCCCTGCTCATTCCTTTAGCGTTTCGGGGCTGGCTACAGGTTGTCATCCCACCCTTTAGCGCCACACTCGGGAGCCACGTCGCTGTCATGCTGGCGATGTTCGTTAGCCCTCTGGTCGCAGCCGCAGTAGGGGTGGGTTCAATGATTGGGTTTTTCATCACTTTGACACCGGTTATTGGAGCGCGGGCATCTATTCACATCCTGTTTGGCGTCCTTGGCGCGCTATTATATCGGCGTGGCGCAAAGCCGTGGCAGGTTTTTGTGGTTACGGCTCCCGTCCACGCTCTAGGCGAGGCGCT
This sequence comes from uncultured Peptococcaceae bacterium, assembly GCA_964349715.1. GTDB lineage: Bacteria > Bacillota > UBA994 > UBA994 > UBA994 > UBA994. The sequence goes on along the minus strand of CAYGHR010000112.1, from coordinate 819 downwards.
GGTGGTGATACCTTTTGGTTTTCCTATGTATGCGGCGCTCGTAACTGTCGGCATCGGCACGCTGCTGCATCATGTGGTGGATGCCTCTATCGCCCTTTCACTCTATGTCAGTCTGGGCAAGGCCGGGCTCTCGCTTAGCTCGCCTCACGCCCCGCGGTAACGATACAACGGACAGTCGGCCTGCGCGCAGCCTGTACCGCAGCGCAGACACAGCTGCTGCCAGTCCGGCCATTGTCGCACGGCGGCGGCGGAAAGCGCCTCTAGGCCCTTCTGCAGAAAGTCTCGCTCGGGTGCGGTCATCGCCGCAAATAGCTCACTAAACGCGTCCATCTGCAGTTTTAGGTAGCTCTGCACCTCGGTTCGTCCCTCTGGGGTGAGTTGCGCTATTATTTGGCGCCGGTCGGCACCCTGCGCGCGCACGGCTAGCCCCTTGCGCTCCAGTCTATCCATGACCTTAGTCGTGGCGGGATTAGAGATTGCCAACCCTTTTGCGAGCGCTGTCAGTGAGCAATCGGGATGCAGGAGAATGTAACGTAAAGCCAAAAGCTGGCTGTTCGTTAGGTCGGCTGACGAGCGCGCCAGTGGCTCTGCCACTGCCATAGCGCCAATCTGCATGAAAAGGTCCGTGAGATGCTTAAGGATGTCGATCTGCTCCACAATATCCACCACCTTGAACCTATTTGGAATGCATAGCCATTATCAGTAATTATATCATGAGTAGAGTTGCTTGTCCTTTGTCCCTTGTCGCTTGTCGCTTGTCGCTTGGGAAGCGGGAATCGGAAATCATGAATCATGAACTGGGAGCTCGCAACCCTCAGC
>CAYGHR010000111.1:0-4856 GCA_964349715.1 uncultured Peptococcaceae bacterium | reverse complement strand
TGCAGATGGCAGAGGCCTTGCAGCGCATGAAAGCTGATCTGGACAGTGGTGTGCTAGGTGAGGAGAACGACGCCCGTTTCCACCGTTGCGTCGTGGACGCCACCGGAAACAAAACATTGGCCAGAACCATGTCACTTTTCTCCGACCTTATTGTGCAAAACATGCGCGCGAGTCGTCTGCATCTCTTCCGCAAGGCCGGGAATCGCGAGCGCCTATATGAGCAGCATAGGCAGGTCTTTGCGGCGATTGAAGCTCGCAATGCCGACTTGGCTCGCCGGGCCATGCTTGATCACCTAGAGTTTGTGGAAGGCGAACTCCTGCGCGGCTCTCAATAAAAGCCACTTTAAGCACGCGGTCCGGAATTCCATATTAGGAGGTAGCATGTGTGAAAATCATAGTACCGATCAAACAAGTGCCGGAAACAAGTGATGTCAAGATGGATAAGGACACCGGCACCATGATTCGCGAAGGCGTCGTCAGCGTCATCAACCCGCTCGACTTGTATGCGATCGAGACGGGGATCGAGCTCAAGGAGCAGTTTGGTGGACAAGTTACGGTATGCACTATGGGCCCACCGAGCGCGGTCAAAGCACTAAAAGAAGCTATCGCCATGGGCTGCGACGAAGGAGTTTTGATTTCGGACAAGAAATTCGCCGGGGCAGACACATGGGCGACGTCCTATACCCTGTCTGAGGCCATCAAGAAGTTCGATGGATATGACCTGGTCTTGACTGGGGAGCGAGCCACTGACGGTGATACGGGCCAAGTGGGACCAGGCATAGCAGCATGGCTAGACTTACCCCTCGCGACATACGTAAGCAACATCACTGCCATCGACCGCAGCAGCATCACAGTCGAAAGACTGGTGGAAGAGGGCTACCAAACTTTGCGCATGCCCCTGCCCGCTCTGCTCACCGTCGTTAAAGAAATAAGCAACCCCAGATTGCCAACTCTACGTGGGAAAAAACGGGCACGGGCCTGCACAGTGCCTACTGTCACCGCCGCCGACTTGGCAGTTAATGAGTCAGACATTGGGCTCAAAGGCTCTCCTACAAAAGTAGTGAAAATTGGCTACCCGAAAGTAACCCGTGGCGGCACAGTGGTCAAGGCGGCCGGTGAAGAGGGAGTGTCGACCGCGGTGGATATGCTGCTCGAGTTTTTAACAGGCAAGGAACTCATATAAGGGGGGGATGTAGCATGAGTTATATATGGACTATTGCCGAACAAAGCAATGGCAAGCTGCGGGATGTTTCGTTCGAGCTCTTGTCCCGAGGGCGTCGGCTAGCTGACAAGCTGTCGACAAAGCTGTGCTCCGTAGTTTTTGGCGGAGGGCTGTCCGATGACATTCTCTCCGAGCTCATCTATCGCGGAGCAGACGAGGTCTACGTTGTTGATGACGCACGATTAAACAACTTTGTTGTTGAAACATACAGTAACATCCTCAGTCGACTGATTCGTGAGTACAAGCCCCACACAATCTTAGCGGCCGCGACATCGAGTGGGCGCACTCTTATGCCACACGTGGCTATCAAAGTTAACACCGGTTTAACTGCTGACTGTACTGAACTAGAAATCGAAGATGGGACCAACTTGCTGCTGCAAACGCGACCTGCGATAGGCGGCAACATTATGGCCACCATTAAGACCCCTAATCATAGTCCGCAGATGGCCACAGTGCGGCCGAAGTCAAGCCGGCCGCTGCCCCAAGACGAGGCACGCTCCGGCCGCATCGTAAGGCTGGCTATGGATGAAGGCGACTACGATAGCCGCGTACAAGAGCTTGGAATCCGCACCACATCAGACGGTCATGCTAGCATCGAGGCCGCTGATGTCGTGGTCGCTGGGGGCAAAGGCATGAAACGCGCGGACAACTTCGCCATGTTACGCGACCTAGCGCGCCGACTTAACGGGGCCGTAGGTGGAACGCGGGACGCAGTAGACCGCGGTTGGTTACCCTACCCCGCACAAATTGGCTTGAGCGGCAAGACGATATCACCCAAGCTGTACGTCTGTGCCGGCGTCTCCGGGTCGATACAGCACCTTGCCGGTATCAAGACCTCGGAAGTGATTGTGGCCATAAACCAAGACCCGGATGCGAACATATTCCAGGTTGCTGACTTTGGGATTGTGGGCAATCTCTTCGAGGTCATCCCTATGCTCAACGAAAAGTTGGAACGCTACCAAAGGGGGGATAAGTAAGTGAACTACAACCCAGTAACGCGTGAAATAGTGGCCGCACTGCAGCAAATTGTCGGCCCACGCAACGTGTTCACCGACGAGGAAAAGATGGAAGCGTATTCGCACGACGAAACCAACAAAGAAGCGTATGCGCGCATGCCCGAAGTGGTTGTCACACCCACAACTGCGGAAGAAATAGCGCAGATTGTAAAGCTGGCCAATCGCGCGCACATCCCCATCACCCCGCGTGGTGCGGGTAGCGGTCTGTCCGGTGGGGCCATTCCCGTATTTGGAGGCATACTCCTGTCGGTTGAGAAAATGAACAAGGTTCTGGAAATTGATTACCCAAACATGATGCTCACGGCGCAAGCCGGGATAGTAACGAACGACATTAATTCTCTCATCAAGGAGAGAGGTTTGTTCTACGCCGGTTACCCGATGAGCCTCGAGACATGCTTCCTAGGTGGGAACATCGCGGAAAATGCCGGTGGCGGGCGCGCGGTGAAGTATGGGGTTACGGGCCGGTACGTTATGGCGCTCGAGTTGGTGACTCCCACCGGGGATATTGTCGAGTTAGGCGGAAAACTCACTAAGGACGTCACCGGGTATGACCTCAAACAGCTGATTGTCGGCTCTGAAGGCACGTTGGGTATAGTTACTAAAGCAACGGTAAAACTCACGGGACTGCCAACCGCAAAATCGAACTTACTTGTGCTCTACAAGACCCCTAAAGATGCGATTGACACAGTACCGGTGATTATGGCGAAGGGCACTATCCCGACCAGCATGGAGTTTATGGACAAGTTGTCGGTGCAAACGTCCTGCGAATACCTTAATGAAAGCTTGCCCTATCAGCAAGCCGGCGCGATGCTGCTGCTCGAGGTCGATGGCACTAACCAGGATCAAGTCGACCTCGCCACCGAAGCCATTGGCGACCTCTGCATGGAGAACGGCGCGATTGAGGTCTACGTCGCCGACAACTACACCACACAAGAACGCATATGGAGCGTGCGGCGAAACATCGCCGAGGCCTTCAAGGTTGTGTCGCCGGTACAAAGCCTTGAAGACATCGTGGTGCCAATCGCGGCAATCCCCGAGATTATCCCCGAACTCGAACGTTTGTCCGCGAAGTACGACATCAAGATCCCGTGCTATGGACATGCCGGAGACGGTAACCTGCATGCGACTTTGGTTAAGAACCCCCAACACTCCTTGGAACACTGGAATGAGATGCTACCGCACGCCCTCCGCGAGCTCTATGCGATAACGAAGAACTTAGGCGGTAAGATTAGCGGGGAGCACGGTATCGGTCTAAAACGCAAGAAGTACATGGTAGAGAACATGGACCCGGTTGAGTTAGGCTTGATGAAGGCCATCAAGCGCGCTTGGGACCCACTCAACATCATGAATCCGGGCAAGATCTTCGATCTAGACGAGAAGTAGTCGTGTAGACTATCGCAAGGAGGTAGGCCTGTGACCACCGTTAAAATCCCTTATGCTGAGGGTGTGTTTGAGCTAAGTGTCAACGACGCCAATCTTGTCGGAGTGCTCGAGTCCCAAGCGCATCACTACCATTGCAGCGGTACGCAAGAGGAGCTTGTCCAGCTAGCGCTAGAAAACCCCATCGGTTCCCCGCGTTTGTGCGAACTCGCTGTTGGCAAGAAAAAGGTGGTCATCATTACCAGCGACCACACTCGTCCCGTACCCAGCAAAATCACACTACCCCTACTGCTCAAGGAGATCCGCCGCGGCAATAGTGAAGCGGAGATTACGATTCTAATTGCTACCGGCTTCCACCGCTTAACGACCGCCGAGGAGATGTTAAGCAAGTTTGGCGAAGAAATCGTACGCCAAGAAAAGCTCGTCAACCACGACTGCAGGGATGAAGCAAGCCTTGTGTATGCGGGAAAGCTCCCATCCGGAGGCAGGCTAATCCTCAACAAACTAGTGTTCGAGGCCGACCTGCTCGTAGCCGAGGGCTTTATTGAACCTCACTTTTTCGCCGGTTTCTCAGGTGGCCGCAAGAGCGTCATGCCGGGGGTAGCATCGGCAACGACAGTCCTAGCCAATCACTGTTCGAGTTTTATCGCCAGTGAATATGCGCGGGCGGGGGTCCTAGAGAACAATCCCATTCACATCGATATGCTTTTTGCCGCTAAGGTCGCTAAACTGGCCTTCATTCTTAATGTCGTCATTGATGCACAGAAGAAAGTTGTCCGTGCATTTACCGGCGACATGGAACTTGCACATGCCGCGGGCTGCGACTTTGTCACAGAGCTAGCTAGCGTTAAGGCCCTGCCCGCCGACATTGTCGTCACCTCTAATGGCGGCTATCCATTGGACCAAAACATCTACCAAGCTGTCAAGGGCATGACTGCCGCGGAAGCGACTTGTCGGGAGGGTGGCGTAATCGTTATCGCTGCGGCGTGCAATGATGGGCATGGCGGCAAGGACTTCTATGAAACCTTCCTGCACAATCCTTCTGCGCGCAGCATTCTTGACACAATCATGAGTGTCCCCATGGAGGAAACAGTGCCCGACCAGTGGGAATCCCAAATCCTCGCGCGCATACTCGTCAAGCACCATGTCATTCTGGTTAGCCGACACTGCGACCCCAAAATCATTACCGACATGCACCTTGCACATGCCTACACAATGGAAGAAGCGCTTGCGATGGC
>CAYGHR010000110.1:3676-4920 GCA_964349715.1 uncultured Peptococcaceae bacterium | reverse complement strand
TCGTTGTAGTACTTGACGCCGTTTAATTCGCGTACAAGTTCCAAGCGATGCTCTACCGTCGCGAACCCTGTCACGGCTTTTGCAATCACCCCCATAGGAACGCCCTGCACGACACACGCGGCAACCGCAGCGGCGACATTCTCCTGGTTGTGCACACCAAGTAGCCCTAGGTCAGCGGCATGGCAAATGCGCTCTTCACTTCCCTGCCGGCGCACGAACAAGTGCTCATCGCGCCAGAACACGCCTTCCGGAAGCTCGTGTAAGCGGCTAAAGAAGACTACCCGCCCGGGGACAGAGGCGCTCATGGCGCGCGTGAGCGCATCGTCATAGTTGAGAATGACCAAATCGCTCGGCTGCTGATGGCGCCAAATGTTAGCCTTAGCCGCTATATATTCCTCATAGCTCTTATGTACGTCGAGGTGATTAGGCGAGATGTTTGTAATGACAGCGACGTGCGGGCTTTGTTGCATGGGCATAAGCTGAAAACTCGACAACTCCAAGACGACCCTGTCGTCGCTCGCGATGTCTTCAACCTGCTCGATCAGAGAGTTACCTATATTGCCGCCTAAGAAAGTACGGGCACCGGCTTCTCTAAACACCGCCGCAATCAGCGAAGTCGTGGTGGTTTTGCCGTCGCTACCGGTTACGGCGGTGACGGGCGCACGACATAATTCACAAAAGAGCTCAATTTCGCTCGTCAGCATCGCCCCGTCCTTAACCGCCGCGACAAGCTCGGGCAAATCCGGGCGCATTACCGGCGTCTTAAAGATAAGGTCAAACCCCTTAAGGTGCGCGAGATAATCCTCGCCGACCTTAATGTCGACACGCAGGCCATCGAGCAGCGCAAAAATCTCCGGCATGGCTTGCGCTTCCCTCTTGTCTAGCACCGTAACCTGTGCTCCCTTAGCCAACAGAAAGCGGACCAAAGGCACTCCGCTCCTTAAGCCTAGCCCCAAAACGGCGGCCTTCTTCCCCTTAAGCTCGCCGATTCTCATACGTAGCAAACCGAACGTCCCCCAGTCTCTCTACTTGTATACGTGAAATCCTTTGCCTGTCTTGCGGCCAAGGTGACCCGCCTGTACGAGACGCCGCAGTAGGGGTGCCGGGCGATACTTGTCGCCAAGACCCGCGTGCAGGATTTCCATGATGGAGAGGCATACGTCTAAGCCGATCAGGTCTGCTAATGCTAAGGGCCCTAAGGGATGATTCGCGCCTAGCTTCATCACGGTATCAATGGCTTCCGC
>CAYGHR010000110.1:0-3576 GCA_964349715.1 uncultured Peptococcaceae bacterium | reverse complement strand
ACTTCGACATTCTCCGTTACGGCCTCAATGACGAGCTCTACCTCCGCCGCGCGGTCTAGCTCGGTAGTGGTAGCGATACGAGAAAGAATGTCTTGGCGCAGGGCGGCAGCAAGCTTCCCCTTCTCTACGGCCCGGCTCAAAAGGCGGTCAATGCTCTGCACGGCGCGCGCTAGGTAAGCTGCCTCTAGGTCGCACAACAGCACATTGTACTTTGCCTCGGCCGCAACTTGCGCAATCCCGCTGCCCATCTGTCCTGCACCTACTACCATTATCGTCTTAATCTCCATAAACAAGCCCCTTTCACTCCCTTGGATATTCTTTCGTTACGTGAATCTCGATATCCTTTTCCTGTGCGTGTTATAATGGCCTTATGCAGGAGAGTGATAATTTTGGACATGCGTGGTAGCCCGAGTGCCGCCTCCCTTTTCGCGAGCTTCTTTAGAGTAGGTGCCTTTACTTTCGGCGGCGGCGTGGCCATGCTCCCGGTCATCGAACGCGAGATTGTCGAGTACAAGCAGTGGTTATCCACCGAGGAGTTTGTCGACGTGCTGGCCATTGCACAGTCCGGTCCCGGAGCGATAGCCATCAACACCGCCATACTTACCGGCCACAAACTACTCGGGCTAAGAGGCGTCGCAGCTGCTACCGCCGGCGTCGTTGCCCCCTCTTTCTTGATTATCCTCGTGATTGCCGCCCTGCTGCCGCAGGCCGGCCAGTCTCCCATCCTCAACGGTTTCTTTATGGGTGTGCGCCCCGCGGTAGTCGCGCTGATTGCTGCGGCCGCTATCAAGCTGGGGAGGAAAATCCTCGTCGACAAATTTAGCATTCTTCTAGCGGGCATTACGCTGGCTATCAGTCTGCTGCTGAACCCGCATCCTGCGGTCTTAGTCCCCGCCGCCGCACTAATTGGCCTTGGACGCTTCTTCTATTTGCGTAAGAGAGAGCAGGACAGCCCGTCATGATACTGCTGCAGCTGTTGGTCAGTTTCTTTACGGTGGGCTTCTTTAGCTATGGCGGCGGCTATGCCATGATCCCATTAATCGAGCGCGAAATTGTCCAGCGACAGCAGTGGCTGTCCGCCCGGGAGTTTCTCGACATCCTCGCTATCGCCGAGATTACGCCGGGCCCTGTCGCCATAAACTCGGCGACTTTTGTGGGCTACCGTATGGCGGGAGTGCTTGGCTCTGTTATGGCCACTCTAGGCGTAGTATTGCCCTCTCTGCTGGTTATTGGCATTCTATCTTTTCTTTATATCAAGTACCAGGGAGCGCCTTGGCTAAAGGCAGCCTTTGCCGCGATACGGCCCATGGTCGTAGTGCTTATCTTGGTGGCAGCCATTAACATCGGCACTAGGACAATCTATGACACCTACAGCACCGTCGTGGCGGCAACCGCGCTGGTGCTTATGCTGAAGACCCGAGTTAACCCCATATTGCTGCTTGTGCTCTCCGGCGTTGTAGGTGTGGTATTATTCTAAGAAGGCGCCGCGATCGTGTGCAAGGGAGGCTGTTTTGACTTGAAGATTCCAGAGCGAGCACTGCTGCCCCTGCGCCTTGTCTGCCTTGTCTTAGCCTTTGTGGTTATCGGTGTGGCCATTGACGTTTCCATTAAAGCTAACCTAGGTGTCGGCGCATGGACTGTCTTCCACCTAGGTATTGCCGGCCACGTAGGCTTAACGCAGGGGCAAGTAAGCCAAATAGTCGGCTTGGCCATCATTGCGGTGAGCTATTTTCTTGGCATCAAGCCGGCGATTGGCACCGTCCTTAATATGCTGCTTATTGGCTGGTTTTTTGACGCCTCTGTGGCCTTGCGCCTCATTCCCCCCGCAAATTCCGCTCCACTCGGATTGCTCTACCTCCTTGCGTCAACCCTACTCATGGGTTTTGGCGGGGCAATGTACATGAGTGCGGGCCTAGGAGCCGGTCCCCGCGACAGCCTGATGCTAGCTTTGATTCGGCGCACGGCGTGGCCGGTACGCTCCATACGCACAGGCATGGAGATAACAGTGCTGGTACTGGGATGGCTGATGGGCGGCCCGGTAGGCTTTGGCACACTTGTGCTGTCTGTAGGCTTAGGCCCTGCAGTAGAAATCTTCTTTGAGTTTTTCCGGCTGCTGACCGCGAGGAGCGAGCTTGCTGGCACTGTCATGTCTGTGCCGGTGCCAAAGGTGAGAGCCCCTCTCTAGCGTGGATAACCTATATAAGAAAGGAACGATTGCAGAGTGCGTAAGACAAAAATCGTCTGTACTATCGGACCCGCTAGCTCGGACAAGGCCATGCTGCGAAGTCTCATCCGCGCAGGTATGGACATTGCCAGGCTCAACTTCTCACACGGCACGCATGATGAACACTTAGTGAGGCTACGGGCTATCCGCGAGGCGGCGGAGCTCGAGGGCAAGCACATTGCCATCATGCTCGACACCAAGGGGCCCGAAATCCGCATTGGCACCTTCGCTGACGGGCCGATAACTCTTTCGGCGGGAGATTTGTTTACGCTCTCTACTCAGCCTGTCGCGGGAAACGCCGAGCGGGTCAGCGTAACATACCAGGGGTTGCCGGCCGATGTGCGCCCCGGGGACCGCTTGCTGCTAGATGATGGCCTGCTGGAATTTAAAGTGGAGAGCACGACCGAAAGCGCAGTGTGCTGTCGTGTCGTTGTGGGCGGCCCGCTCAGCAATCGCAAGGGGCTCAATGTCCCCGGCAAGCGCGTCAATTTGCCCGCGATTTCCGCGCAGGACGAGGCAGACCTAAGATTTGGCGTGGCCAACGGCGTAGACCTTATCGCGGCCTCGTTTATGCGCACCGCGGCTGATGTCTTAGCGATACGCAAGTTCATAGAGTCGTGCGGCGGGAACATACCAATCATCGCCAAAATCGAGAACAAAGAGGGCGTAGACAACCTCGACGCCATACTAAAGGTCGCGGATGGGTTCATGGTCGCGCGGGGCGACATGGGGGTGGAGTTCCCGGCGGAGGAAGTTCCCCTTATCCAGAAGCAAATGATCCACAAGGGGAATGCCGCCGGCAAACCCGTTATCACAGCTACGCAGATGCTTGACTCCATGATTCGTAATCCGCGCCCAACACGAGCGGAAGCCAGCGATGTGGCCAACGCCGTCTTTGACGGCACAGACGCCATCATGCTCTCGGGCGAAACAGCCAGTGGCAAGTATCCCTTAGAGTCGGTCATGACTATGGCGCGCATCGCAACGCGCACCGAGCAGGCGCTCACCTACAATCCAGAGCACGGCCACGGCTATCAGGCTAATGCCACTGTTACCGACGCTATCAGCCATGCTACGGTGCAGGCCGCTTCGCAACTAGAGGCAGCCGCCATTATTACGTCCACTCAGTCCGGCTGGACAGCGCGCATGGTCGCGAAGTACCGCCCCAAGGCACCCATAATCGCGGTCACTACCAAGGAGGTAACGGCGCGGCGCCTTAATCTCCTGTGGGGGGTCTATCCTGTGCTGGGTGAGACCATTTCCACCACGGACGAGATGACGGAGGAAGCAGTCAAGCGCTCCCTGCAAGCAGGGCTCATCAAGAACGGCGACTTAGTCGTTATTACCGCCGG
>CAYGHR010000109.1:0-4936 GCA_964349715.1 uncultured Peptococcaceae bacterium | reverse complement strand
TTTGTGTTTTGTGTTTGCTCACAACTCACAGTCCTAAACGCATTATAGCAGGAAAAAACAGCCTCGCCACCGTATATCTCCCGTGAGGGGGTGGCGAGATGAACCTGACTCAAGATGAGATTCGCGGGTTGTTGCTGCTCTGTGCCAGAGCCTTTAGCGGTAAGCGGGGGCGCAGTGGCATTATCAAGTTTCTCTTAGGCGAGGCCAGTCCTAGCACAGAGCGTCTAGCGCGTGAGAGCGGCGTTGAGACACTGCATGGGGCCTTAGCCGGCCTAGCTTATCCCGAGGCCCAGCAGTCCATGACCTATCTTGAGCGCAGTGGGCTTGTGGCGATTGTGCCGATAGAAGCGCAGGGCAAAACCCTGCCGCTTGTGCAGGTGACTCCGCGAGGACAGGCGGAGCTCGAGCGGCTGCGCCCGGGGCTTGCGCTTCCTTTGCAGGCGACGGCAAGCGCAGACAAGATCCTACTCGTCCTAAGCAGACTCGCGCGGCTCCTAGATGGACTCAAAGCAATGCAGCTAATAGATTTAGCGTCCCACATGGAGTGCACGGAAAGCCAGCTGCGGCAGTACATACAGCTCTTGTGCAAAGTGCTGCAGCTGCGCCCCGAGGCGGCTCTAGCTACAGCTCAAGCGCGACAGCACTTTGCCGGGGTGCTTGAGCGCGGGCTGTGCACTGCGGCTTTTGCAGAACTGACCGAAGCGGAAGCACAGGCACTAAGACTGTATGTCGGTCTGCATTTTAAGCACCAGCTTGACCGCGAGAGCCTGCAGCAGTACTACGACCTGCCCTCGCCTGAGGACAAGGCGCGCCAAGCCGCAGGCAGGCTTACCGGGCGGGAGTGGCAGCACAAACACCCGCTCGTGTCGGTGTTAGGGTTCTTGGCGCTATAGGCTTTAGGAACCGAGCACTACCGCGACACGGCTCTACTGGGCACTGAGCACTGGGCACTTCTACCAGGAGCTAGGAGCCAGGAGCCAGCAGTCCCCTCGTGCTACTGAGCACGAAGCACGAAGCACGGAGCACGCTCTTCTCCCCCTTATCACTTATCCACCGGCTCAAGTCTTAGCAGCTCTAAGCCGATATTGCGTATTTCCGCTTCTGCCTTGACCGTGAACTGCGCCGTCCGGATTGTGTTTCGCCATTCTTTGCTATTCCACAGCTTAGGATAGTGAATGCGCACAAGCTGCCCTAGGCTTAACGGGTCTCCCCCTGTAGCTGCCACCTTCTGTACCGCCTGTAGAGTGTTCTGTCGCAGTATGTCGCCAATCATTTCTTCCAGTAGCGCGCTGTTTTCTTCCTTGCTTAAGTCAACATTGCCCGCATAGTTATGCAAACTGAGCCGCACCTGAAGCCGCAAAGTGTACTTCGGCACACCCTGCATCATGTCGAGACTCCAGTTCGCTGTGACGGACTCAAGACTTAGGACCATAGTACTTTCCGTGGGAAAGAAGCGCTCATCCGGCGGAAACACGACGTGTACCAACAGCCCGTTCGCCTTGCCTTGTGCTATGTACACATACTGCGCCTCGGGCAAAGTAAGTGTCCCCACCGCTCTGTCTCCTTGCCAGATAGCGGCCCCTACTACCTGCACGTCTTCCTGCGGACCAGTTTCTCCGCCGCTACCTCCACCGCCTCCGCCGCCACCCGCTTGTTGACCATTCGGCTCGGCTGCGGCCCCCTGTTTCCCAGCCTGCCTGCGATCTAACGTGCCGATGGGTTTGACCAGTGCGGTGATGGCGTCCATCCCCGGCGTCATCATATGCGTGATAAACTCAGAGACCGTGGTGTGCGGCGCGTCACGCCTGAAGATTGCCCTATCCAACAGGCTTCTTAGGTGGACCGCAATGAGTTGATGTGCAGGGGGCTCCACAGAGAGCAGTTCCTCAGCCGTGCCTTGCGTGACAATTACATACGCGCCGAGCCGGAGATCAGCATAAGCGCAGAGGTCGTTAAGTACAGGGGCAAGCGGTTGCTTAGCCGCGTCTTCTCCGATCACCACTGTCCCGAGCACGGCGAGTGACAGGTGCTGTCCGTTGGTGTGATTCCAGAGTGTTAAAGCCCCACTCACGCTATCGGCACGAATCGTCAACACGCGGTTTTCGCGCGCGCGCCGCTCTTCCATCAGCGGGTGGACAATAGTCACGTTGAAGTGAGGTGGCTCGGGCAACCAGTCGACGCCTAAGGCAGTAACAAACGCTCTTCTCTCTACAGGCAAAGCGTCCCAACAGCCGCTAAGCAAGGTAGAGAGGACAAGGAGTGCAAGCAACCACAGATATCCTGCCTTAATCATGGCCCAATTTTGAGCCCCCTTTTGGCGAGAAGTGCGAGCGGCAGCAAAGTCACTGCGCTCAGCGTGACAAAGGAGAGGTCGAAAGTGCCAAAAAGGTCGGCCAGTGCAATCAACTCGCGTAGCGGCGTCTCGCCCCAGGAGGCAATTAACAGAAACGACCCGAGAAAGACAGCAGTCCTGCGGAAGGATGCGTTTGGCAGTATCCCCTGAATAAGGCGGGTGCCCATATAGAGCTGCGTCCCCGACGTTACCACTACCATGCCTATCCACATAAAGAGAGCCAAGCTGTCGAAGCGCTCGATTACGCTAGTCTCAGCGATGCTCAGCATGACGAGTGTGGGCACCAGCAGGCGTGTCAGGTGTTCGAGACCAAAGAACGCCAACGCCGCCATCGTGGTCAGGGCGTACACCACCGTTACCAAGGTTATCGACCAAAGTACGGCGCGGTTAGCTTGATGGGGTTTTTGCAGATGCGGATAGCTAAAGAGGAGAATGTCAAAGCCAGCGTAGCTATAGGCTGCGGCTTTCGCCCCCGCGAGGAGCCCGCTGATATCGGCGTCGCCAAAGACAGGGCGTAAGTGGTGCAGGTGTCCGCCAAACATCGTTACGGCTAAGAGTGTCAATAAGGGAAACCAGAGCATCACGCTTACCTCAGCAAAACGGGCTAAGCCGTCGATACCGGCTAATACCGCTAACACAGAAAGCACCAGAATTATAGCGGCAAAGACGGTGCTGGGGGTATGCGTTAACATGCGGTTTGTAATAATCGCGGCAAAGATGCGCATCGTCAAGATTGTAAAGAAACACGACTTAACGAGGTACAATAGGAGCCAGATACGCCCAAGCAGCGGACCCATGAGTTTCGTGCCCCACTGCGCGGGGTCGTCCTCGGGGAAAAGGGAAGCTAAGCGGTTAGAGAGGAGCGCAACCAGTAGCACCGCCAAGCCCGCTCCGGCTACCGCTACCCAAGCCGAGCGCCCGGCTTCTTCCGCCGCTACACGCGGCAGCGAGAAAATGCCGTTGGCAATCAGCGCACCCACAATCAGCATGCCGTGTTGAAAGCCGGTTAGACGTGCTTTGCAGTGCATCGGTATTCACTCTCCCTTTACGCGCTTGGCCTGACTTGCTAACCCGTGGTAGGGTTTGCGGAAGACAAAGTCCGAAAAGCTAGATAAGCGGAGGGGAGCGAAGGGGCGCAAGTACGCTACCCCCAGTATTTCCAGTGAAGCCATATGGATAAGGATCACCGTCCAGACGGCGCTAATGCCAATGCCCGATAAAACGCCTGCCGCCGCCAGTAAAACATACCTAAGTAATCGCGTAAGTCCCACTACGCGGTAGTCTGGTGTGGCAAACGAGCTAATCACGGAGACAGAGACGACAATTACCAACAGCGGGCTGACTAAACGGGCGAGAATCACCGCTTGCCCGAGCACAAAGCCGCCTACTACACCCATGGTCAGCCCAATCTTCGATGGTATCCGGAGCGTCCCCTCCTGTAAAATATCCACTATTAGCACCATCAGGACAGATTCAATTACAGGCGGGAACGGAATGCCGGCGCGCGCCGTGGCCACAGCAAAGAGCAGGTCGGTTGGCAGGACTTCGTAGTTGTACGTTATAATAGCCACATACAGGGCGGGGAGCGTCGTAGCGATAAGAAAAGCCAAGAAACGAAATGACCGCATTAGGGTAGTCACCGCGTAGTGGTCGTAGTAGTCGGCCGGACTCTGAAAGAGGTCGCTAAATCCCATAGGCAAAATAAGAGCCTCAGGCGAGCCGTCTAGAAAGAGGGCAATGCGGCCCTCCAGCAGATTCCCGGATACGCGGTCGGGTCGCTCAGTCTGGATCGCTTGGGGGAAGGGCGACCAGGAACTAACCCCTAGGAGAGAATGTAGGTAGTTTGTCTGCAGTATGCCGGCGACATCAATTGAGGCCAGTTTCCGGCGCAACTGCCCTACTGTATCCTCGGTGGCTAAGCCGCGGATATAGAGCATTAAGAGGCGTCTTGGGTTGCGTTTGCCGGGTGTGAACGTCTCTATGCAAAGGTCAGGCGTGCGTATCTGCTGACGCACGAGCGAGAGATTAAGCTCGCAGTCTTCGACAAAGGCGAGCCTAGGACCAAAAACGGTCGTCTCTATTTCAGGGGGAATGAGGCTACGGCCGCGGTAAGCGCGGGCGTCAACAGCTAAGGCCGCCTTAAGCCCATCCGCCAAGACAATTGTTTCGCCCAGCAATAAGCGGGCTAGCGCATCATCCCGGGAGTCAATTGTGGCGACTGTGCCACACGCCAAGAGATTGCGGAGTGTGTTCGCGCTCGCGCTTGGCGGCGCGTGGTCGACGAGTGCGGCGATACTCGAGAGCGGCAGGATGATTTCTGCGGCGATGCGGGCTTCGTCAGCTAAGCTGCGCAGGTACAAGGCGGTCATCTTCGTCCCCGCGACGCCAAGGCGAAACTCGCGTACCGTAAAGTCGGGCGCATGCTTGAATAGTTCCTGAAAGTAAGCAAGGTCGTGAGCGTATCCTTGTAGGGGAACCGCACTTGGGCCATTCTCTCTGGCTGTGCCCCCAGTCAACCACGCACTAATCAGCTCCCACCAGCCCGCCACACCGCCCACCTCCTAAGACTATTCTCTCCATGGG
>CAYGHR010000108.1:0-4954 GCA_964349715.1 uncultured Peptococcaceae bacterium | reverse complement strand
TTTAGCCAGGTGTCTTACCGCTTGGCCGCCATCTTAGCGCAGTAGTACCGAGCGACGGCTGACAGGTCAAAGGTCAAAGGTCAAAGGTCAAAGGTCAAAGGTCAAAGGTCAAAGGTCACTTTGGGAGGGAATATCTGTGTCAGTGCGAGTAGCTATCGTAGGGGCTACAGGCGTGGTAGGGCAGACGCTGCTTAAGGTGTTAGATGAGCGTAGTTTCCCGCAGAGCGAAGTGCGCTTACTGGCGTCCGCTGCTTCTGTGGGAAGGACGATGGAGTTTCAGGGCCGGCAGCTGACTGTGGCGGAGGCGACTCCGGCAGCTTTCACCGACATCGACATTGCCTTCTTTGCGGCTTCCGGTGAGGTAGCCAAGGAGTTGGCACCGGCAGCGGTGGCGCGCGGCGCGATAGTCATTGACAACAGCTCCGCTTACCGGATGACTCCGGATGTACCTCTGGTAGTACCGGAGATTAACGCAGAAGACATCCGACGCCACCAAGGCATTATCGCTAATCCTAACTGCTCGACCATAATCATGGCCGTGGCCTTAAAGCCCATCTATGACGCCGTGGGTATCAAGCGGGTTGTGGTATCGACCTATCAAGCCGCTTCCGGAGCCGGCATAGCCGCCGTGGAAGAGCTTAAGGCACAGATAGAAGCTTACGTGGAGGGCCGACCGCTGACGGCACAAGTCCTGCCTACGGCAAGCGGCAAGAAGCACTACCAATTGGCCTTTAACGTTATTCCGCAGGTTGACGTTTTCCGTGCTGATGGGTATACCCAAGAAGAATGGAAGATGACGTACGAGACGCAGAAGATATTTAACGATCCCAGCTTAATGGTTTCCGCGACAACCGTCCGTGTACCGGTGATGTGGTGCCACTCCGAGTCCATTAACGTGGAAACAAAGCGCAAGTTGACGGCAGGCCAGGCACGGCAGCTGTTCGCGCAGGCTAAGGGCCTTGTGCTGCTTGACGATGCTACCGAGCAGCTCTACCCCATGCCCATAGACTTTCCTGACCGCGATGAAGTCTTTGTAGGTAGAATCCGCGAGGACATAAGCTGCGACAGCGGGCTTAACCTCTGGGCAGTGGGCAATCAACTGCGGAAGGGCGCTGCATCAAATGCCGTGCAAATTGCGGAGGCAATCATCAAGGATTATGCATAACAACAGTGTTGGCAAATCATACTATGGATGGTGATACCAATATAGGAGGTATGGTCTGTGAGCATCGTATGGTTTGAGAAGGCGCCTAAGGGGAGAGGTAATGCAGCGGGAGACAGGGCTCTGAAGATTACTTTCACTGACAAACCTAAGGGCGTGCGCTGCAACGTGGCTCTGACACGGAGACTTTCACATATGGGCGCGAATTACGTGCGTATGGGTCTAGAGGACGGGCTGTTCGTCATTATCCCCGTAGGACAACATGAGACAGGGTTTAAGCTCATCACTAATAAGAGCAGCGCGCAGGTGTGCGCGGCCTCCATTGGCGAATGGGCGGCTGTGCTGGGACTGGTTAAGAAACGCATCCACGGCAAATGGGAAGACGCCAGAGGTGCATTTACCTTTGACTGCCAGCAGGCTTTGGATGGCACTAAACTCATGTCAGTTTAGCTGAGAGCATGGCCTTAGGAGGATTTGCGGTATCACCCCCGAACACTTACAGTCGGGGGTGATCTTGTGAAAAGAAGTATGCAGCCGCTCCGTTCCCGCCCAGCCGTGCCACCTATCTACCAGACATCCGTTTTTGCGTTTGACTCCTTGGAACAGGTAGACCAAGCCTTTGGTGGCGAACCGGGGGCATTCGTCTATTCCCGCTACGGCAACCCAACCGTGCAAGCGCTAGAGGGGGCCTTAGCCCACTTAGAGCGGACGGAAGCAGCCCTGGTAGCGTCCTCAGGCATGGCTGCACTGGCCATAGCCACACTATCACTGTGTGGGCAGGGCGACCACATTATAGCCGCGCAGGATCTCTACGGCGGCACGCAAGCCCTGTTTCAACGCGATTTCAGCCGGTGGGGCATCGATGTGAGTTTTGTGGATGCCCTAAACATCTCTAAGGTAGAGGAGGCCATTCGGCCTAGTACCAAGCTTATTTTTGTGGAGACCATCTCCAATCCGCTGATGAGAGTAGCGGATGTGGCACGCCTTGCCGCTCTTAAGCGCGGCTTTGGCATCACGCTGATGGTGGACAACACCTTCGCCGGTCCTCTGCTGTGCCGGCCGAGCGAGTGGGGCGCGGACCTAGTCATGGAGAGCCTGACAAAGTACTTAAACGGGCACTCTGATGTCACGGCCGGCGCGGTTATGGGCTCTACGGAGTTGATTGAACGTATGCGACCACTGCATACAGATTTTGGCGCCACTACTAGTCCCTTTGACGCCTGGCTGGTGCAGAGAAGCCTGCAGACCTTAAAGCTCAGGATGCAGCAGCATTGCCGCAACGCCGGCCTTTTTGCCGAGTATCTCGCCACGCAGCCTAAAGTGATGAAGGTGCATTATCCTGGGCTGCCGGGGCATCCGCAACATCCCCTAGCATCAACACAGATGTCGGGCTACGGCGGGATGCTCAGTTTCGTCGTGGAAGGCGGTTGTTACGCCGCGGACCAAGTTATTAAGCGGCTAGAGAGGGTAAGCTTTGTGCCTAGCCTAGGGGGCACGTCGACTACCGTTTCGCATCCCGCCAAAACCAGTCACCGCGGCATGACTGTCATGGACCGCGCCAAACTCGGCATCGATGACGGCCTCATTCGTGTTTCAGCGGGGTTAGAGGATGGGGAGGACATTTGCGCCGACTTTGCGCAAGCACTTGCTTGGTGATGGTCTAGGCACGCAACACGTGATGAAGGGAGCAGTGAGATTGAGGCGAACGATAGCTTTGCTGCTGTTGTGCCTAGCGTTCTTAGCATCAGGTGCGTCGGCGCAAGACGAGGCCCCTGATGCTGACGTGGTAGTGGAGTTCGGGCGCGGACGCGTACTGACACTAGAGGAATTGCCGGCAGAGGAAGGGAGCGGCGAAACGGGTTTTGAGCTGCGCGAATTTGACGTCCGGCTAGAGGTGTTAAGCGGTAGCCTGCGAGGGCAGACCGTGGAGATTAGGCATGTGCTTACCGGAACCCCGGCCTTTGACATCGTGGTCACGCCCGGACAACGTGTGCTCATAGCCATTGAGAAGCAAGAGGGTGAAATCGTAGAGGTGGCCATCGCCGACCACGAGCGCGATCGCCATTTACTTGCACTTGTGATTGGGTTTGGCGCCCTTCTGATAGGCTTAGGGGGGAAAAAGGGGCTCTATAGCCTTATCTCACTGGGGCTTATCGGTGTGCTGATCATCTACGTGCTTATCCCGCTTTTGCTGCGTGGCTACAATCCCATTACTCTCGCCGTAGTAGTGGCCGCTATCGCCACGGCCTTCACCACTACCTTAGTAGGGGGAGCTAACCGTAAGGCTTTAGCGGCCATTGTCGGTACCGTGGGAGGCCTAATAGTGGCTGGGGTGCTGGCCATCGTCGTGGGCGGAGCCATCCACACTACCGGGTTAGCGGGGGAGGAGGCGCAGATGTTGGCGTTTATCCCCCAAGGAGTGGCTTTTGACTTCCGCGGCTTACTCATGGCTGGGATTATTATCGGGGCGCTCGGTGCCATTATGGACACCGGTATGAGCATCTCCTCCGCCATATCCGAGGTAGAGCGCGCTAACCCGGGGCTTAGGAGAAAAGAGTACTTTTGGGTGGGCATGAATGTCGGTCGCGACGTTATGGGCACCATGGCCAACACCCTGATTCTCGCCTATACGGGAGGCTCGTTGGCTTTGCTCCTTTTGGTGCAGGCCTATGAGGTGGAGTTTATCCGACTCGTTAACATGGACTCCATCGCCAGCGAAGTGCTAAGAGCGCTCGCGGGAAGCATAGGCTTAGTGTCAGCCATCCCGATGACTGCTCTAGCGGCGGCGTTTTTGGCGAAGAGGCGGTAGAAAGGCCAACGGCTCCTGGCTCCTAGCTCCTGGCTCCTAGTAGATCTGCTGAGAGCTGAGAGCTGAGAGCTGAGAGCTAGGAGCCATGCGCGCCCCGTCCTCCACGACTGACTGAGCTACCACCTAGGTAGCGGCCGCGGGGAGTTTAACAGTACTATGACAAGAGGCGTCAAGAGCAGGAGCCCAAGCACCAACTGCCATAAGGCTCTTGGCTCTTCGCCTCTTTGTTCAAGGTAACTCTCAAAATAGGCAAAGATAAGTATTATCCCGGTCTGTAAGAGAAGCGTATTCATCCAGATCTCCATCTCAAGACCAAGCCTTCCACTAAAATCTCCGTTATATAAGTGAAGCGGGGTGAACGCCCTGCCTAGTAGCCACGCCCCGGTAGCTGGGAAGAACCCGCGAAAAGCCGTTTCCCCCGACATGGCCACACCAATCCATAAGGCCGCTAATACAGGGATGGCGAAGGGGATAAGGAAGACACCAAGTCCTATGTAGTCACTTAAGACGCCCCCCCGATCAAGGACAAAAATGTGTATTGCGGCGAGTAGTAAGGCAACAGCAGTCACGGATAAGGGAGATTTAAGGATGGGCACAGCTTGGATCGAGCGGCTCCGGAAGGAAGACGCCAGACCGAAAACAAAAAGCATAAAGATTGAAGGGTAGAACAATATCTCCACCCCAGGATTAGGGACCGACGTAGCCGGAGGGACTAAGACAAGGGAGATCACCAGACAAAAAGCAGCGAGGAGCGACCCTTGGATTTTCTTTAAGATGGGAAAGGCCTTATAGGTTAGAGCCACAACGAGAGGGAAGACGAAGAGGGCTAAAACATAACCAAACACATTGAGCCAAGAGATGCTAGCATACCCCGGCAGCGGTCCTAAGAGCGCTCTAGCCCACCTAGGATCAGCAGGCACATAGCCCAAGTACAGCAGCAGAGCCAAAAGGCAGAGCGTGGCAAGCAGAGTCAAAAGGTGGTG
>CAYGHR010000107.1:0-5021 GCA_964349715.1 uncultured Peptococcaceae bacterium | reverse complement strand
TAACTAGTCACGCCCTAAATGTTACCGCAAGCGTCTAATACCCGCAAGGTCCAAAAAAAGGGCGGGTTTCCCCGCCCTTTACCCCAAGTCGAAGCATTACGGTAATAGAGTCCCCTGTTCTGCCGATACTGTTAGGGTGCCCGCCTTCATGCCGTCAAAAGCTCTCTGCACTAGCGACTGCACTTCTGCGCTGAGGTTAGGGTTAGTCTTGGGAATCCCGATACCGTCGTTCTTAGCGTTAAAGATGAGCGTTTGTCCGCCGGGGAATTTGCCTTCCTTCTCGGCCTTGATCATGTCAAACGCTGCTTGATCAATGCGCTTCATAGCCGAGGTAAGTATGACGGATTTACTGCCTTCCCAGATACCGAGGTTGAATTGGTCTACGTCTACACCGACAACCCACGCTTCCTTGCCGGCGCGAGCGCGAGCGACCGCTTCGTTAATGACGCCAATACCCACGCCGCCAGCGGCAGCAAAGATAGCCTTTACGCCTCTGTCAAACATAACGGCGGCGAGCTGCTGTCCTGCGGCCACGTCATGGAAAGTCCCTTGATATACAACGTTTTCGGCCTTCATGGAGACATTGGTGCCGTGGTTGGCATTAGCATAGGCTACGCCCTGCTGGAAGCCCCAGTTAAACTTCTGCACAGGTGGGATAGCCATGCCCCCGATAAAGCCAAATTCACCTTCACGGAGCTGCAGCGCAGCTGCCAGTCCGGCAAGGAAACCAGATTCGTGCTCAGCAAAGAAAATGGAAACGGTGTTCTTGCCAACGTTAGCTACCCGGTCACCGCTATGCGGCGAGCCGTCGATAAGCACGAACTTGTCGTCCTTGTGACGTTGCTGTGCCTGGAAGATCGCGGTTTCGAACTTAAACCCAGGCGTGATGATGAGGTGGAAGCCTGCGTCAACGAGGTTAGCGATTTCTTTGACGTAGTCGGCTTCGGTAGTGCCAACGGGCTTGTTGTACTTAACCTCTACGCCTAGTTCAGTTTGAGCTCTGAGAATACCTTCCCATGTACCCTGGTTAAAAGAGCGGTCGTCAATGGTGCCTGCGTCTGTGACCATGCCTACCTTGAGCTTCTCGGGCTCCCGGCGCGCACAGCCAACGGTTAGAGAAGCAACTAGAAGGACTGCTAGGAAAACGATTAGACCCTTTCTCATTTTCTACCTCCTATAATTACTATAAGTGTCCCTAGCTATTTTACACCTTGTGTAGTGTTTGTGCAATGAAATGAATCATGACGTGCGCTTGGGCATACTACCTGTAGCAGACACATCCCGCACGCGGGAGAGCGCGCAAAACACACTCGCCTCCCATGCCAAATTAAGAGATGGTGTACTGCGCCCCACAGTGCCGGCGGGAGCATGCGGCGCAGCTCTAGTTCAACTACCAAAGGCGTCTTGCCGTGCGCCCAGCCCAGACGCCTTGCCACCCTGAACACGTGCGTATCTACCGCGAGCGCAGGCACGCCAAAAGCGTTATTCACGACTACGCTGGCGGTCTTGCGGCCTACACCCGGCAGCTCCATCAGTTCTTCAATGGTGCGTGGGACTTCACCTGCAAAGCGCTCACACAGCACGCGGCACAAGGCAAGAATGTTTCTCGCCTTGTGCCTAAAAAGCCCAAGTGACCTTATTTCCTCTTCCAGCACTGGTTGTTCTGCAGATACTAGGTCGTGAGCCGACTTGTACTTGCCAAACAGCCTCGCCGTAACCTCATTGACGCGTACATCGGTACATTGCGCGGATAGGATGGTCGCTACTAAGAGTTGAAACGGATTGGCAAAATTAAGTTCGCAGCGAGCGTCTGGGTAGAGCAACCCTAGCTCCCTAACGACGCTCTCCCACTCTGGCTTCTCGTTTACCATCTGCTCGCGAACAGCACCACTAGGGCAGTCAAAGAAAAGCAAAGACTAATCAGGTACATCACTAACACAGTCTGGCGCTGGCTTAGCCCCGCCTGCAACAGGCGATGGTGCGTGTGTCCTTTGTCCGCCACGTAGACGGGTTGACCGGAGCGGAGTCGCCGCAGGATGTTGTAGCACGTGTCGGCGATAGGCAGCCCCAGTACTAGGAGTGGCACCAACAAGCCGACCAAAGTGGCGGACTTAAAGGCCCCTTCTATTGAAATGGCGGAAAGCGTGAAGCCAAGAAAGTACGCGCCGGCATCGCCCATAAAGGCGCGGGCGGGGTTAAAATTATAGCGGAAGAAAGCTGCCGATACACCGGCCAGAACAAGGAACAGCAGGAGTGTGGTCGGTTGGCCCATAAAAAACGAGATAACCGCCATGGTGACACTGGCAATAGTGACGATGCCGCACGCTAGGCCATCTAAGCCGTCCATGAAGTTTATCAAGTTCGTCACTGCCACTACCCAAATTACGGTAACCAAGAAACTCAGCGCCGGCGACAACATTACCAACCCGCCCGAAAAGGGATTGGTCAGGAAGTAGACCTTAACGCCACTTGCATACAATAAGCCCGCAGCGAGAATCTGCCCGAGCAGCTTAGGCCCCGCCGGGAAATCGCCGCCCCGGCTCTTGACCCAGTCGTCTAGGAACCCGACAGCAAAGGCCACCGTGCCGCCAAGCGTAAGCCCGAGCGCTAGCGCGCGCTCGACCGGCAGTACCCACATCACTAAAATTAGCCCTAACCACATCGCTCCGCCGGTCACAGGCACGGGAGTCTGATGAACCTTGCGTGGATTTGGTTTGTCTACCAAGCTATGAGTGAGAGCCAGTTTGCGCACGAGTGGCATCAGTGCAGTGACTACGGCAAACGCGCCAAAGAGAGCCACTACATTTTGCACTAAATATCACCCCACAATAGTCCTCCCATTATCATAGTAGGACAAGCCCCAAATGTCTAGCCCAAAATTTCGCCAAGGTTCGCTATCCTGCCTGCGCGCAGCCACGCACTGTGCCTTGACAAACGACTAGGCTTCCTTAAGTCCCGTGAATGATAACCTCGCTAAAGCTTTCTTCCAGGACTTCGCCCATGGCGCGTAAAGTCGCCAAATCCGGCGGCACAAACCGTCGCCCGCTTAGCGAAACGGCGTCCCGTTGCACGGGCTGCAGGGAGTATCGCGCACCCCCACCTGTAAAGGAGAGGATTTCTTGCATATCTCCCACCTCGTGAAGTCCTGCCGCTACCGTTGTGCGCAGCTCGTACGTCACACCCGATGCCTGCAAAAGGTCTAAAGAGTGCCTAATGCGGCCTATGTCGACTGCCGGGAGTCCGCAGGTGGCTGCGTATTTGGCGGGGCTGTTCTTTATGTCTAACGCCACAAAATCTACTAAGTCTGCGTCTAGCAGGGTTTTTAGCGGTTCGGGATGATACCCGTTCGTGTCTAGCTTAACTTCTAAACCAAGCTCCCTCACTTCACTGAGAAACGTCGGTAGGAAGGAAGCAAGCGTAGGCTCGCCACCGCTAATGCACACTCCCTCGAGTACCCTACGGCGGTGCGTGAGAAAATCCCGGATATACCCCCACGACAATTCGGGCTCCTCACGCTTGACAAGCGAGCAGTTATAGCAGTAAGGGCAGTTAAAACTACACCCCCCCACAAATAACACGCAGGCCACCTTCCCAGGGAAGTCAAGCAGAGTGGTCTTTTGTAAACCGCGAAAACAGCTCTCGACTTTAGTCATTGGCCGCGCCCTGCGAAACGATGTACTCCAGTCTATCGCCGAACTCCTCTTTTTTGCCGGGGTTCCAGTTCTGCACGGGACGATGGAAGCCCACCACTCGCGTCCATATTTCGGCAGGCGCGTAGCAAGTGGGGCAAGTGCGGTGCTCTCCCCGGATATAGCCGTGGTCCGGGCACACCGAAAACGTTGGGCTAATAGTGAAATATGGGATGCGGTAGTTCTCCATAACTTTTTTTACGAGGTTCTTGCAGGTAGCGGGTTCAATAGCCTCTCCCAAGAAGCCATGGAAGACCGTGCCCCCGGTATAGCAGATCTGCAGCTCTTCTTGTAGGTCGAGGGCGTCAAAGATGTCTGTGGTTAAGTCTACCGGCAGGTGTGTAGAATTGGTGTAGTATGGCTCCTGTTTGCCAGGAATATGCATTGCAGGGTAGTTTTCGCGGTCAAGCTTGGCCAAGCGATAGCCTGTCCCCTCGGCCGGAGTAGCTTCAAGGTTAAACAGGTCACCTGTCTCTTCTTGATACTCGGCTAAGACCCCCCGCATATATAGAAGCACGCGGAGAGAGAAGGCTTGTCCTTGCGGCGTAGCGATGCTCTCTTGTGCCCCCAGAAGATTCGCCACCGCTTCATTCATGCCGTTAATGCCAATGGTGTTGAAGTGGTTCTTCCAGTACTCCTGGAACCGCTCTCTTACGGACTTAAGGTAGAACCGGCTGTAGGGATAGAGGCCAAGGTCCGTATTCTTTTCAAGCACTTTGCGCTTTATGTCTAGGGACGATTTCGCTAAATCCATCAGCCTGCGCAGGCGGGAAAAGAACTCCTCTTCGTTCACGGCTAGGTAGCCGATGCGTGCCATGTTAATGGTAACTACGCCGATAGAACCCGTCAGGGGATTAGCGCCAAACAAGCCCCCGCCGCGCTTGCGCAGCTCGCGGTTGTCAAGTCGCAAGCGGCAGCACATGCTGCGGGCATCTTCCGGGGACATGTCGCTGTTGACGAAATTAGCGAAGTAGGGGATGCCATAGCGCGCCGTCATCTCCATCACGGCGTTAACAACGGGGTTGTCCCAGTCAAAATCCTTGGTAATGTTGTAGGTCGGTATGGGGAAAGTGAAAATCCTGCCTCTCGCGTCACCTTTCATCATCACGTCGGCAAAGGCTTCGTTTATCATGTTCATTTCCGCTTGATACTCACCGTAAGTGGAAGTCCCTAGCTTGCCCCCGATAATCACCGGCACCGAGGCTAAAGTCACCGGGCAGACAAGGTCCATGGTGAGGTTAACAAACGGGGTCTGAAAGCCTACACGCGTAGGTACGTTTAGGTTGTAGACAAACTCCTGTATGGCTTGGCGCACTTCTTTATATGTGAGAT
>CAYGHR010000106.1:0-5061 GCA_964349715.1 uncultured Peptococcaceae bacterium | reverse complement strand
AGCGGCACGTCGTCTGGGATATGCATGGGCAAGAAGGCATAAGTAAGCCCATGCTCCGCAGAAAGATTTCCGAGCGCCGCCACAAGCTTTCGCTCCTCCTCTTCCCGGCCGGAACACTTACGTAGCGCAATCACAGCTAGTTTGGGCTGCTTAGGCACGGCCAGCTGCGGCAGGGCCAGTGCCGGGTCGGCGACTAGGTGGGGACGTGCGTAGGCGACTAGGCTTTGCGAATCCACGTCGCGTACCGTGACCAAGCTTGCTGAGAGCGGCAACAACACGCGTACTAAAAGCCGCGCCCCAAGGGTGCGTAGCGGCCCGACACCCTGCGCGTGAAACACTACCGTGCAACCCTTTGCTTTGGCCGCCACCGCGCGCGACAGCCAAAAGGGCACAATGCGCGGCTCGCCGTCTTGCAGCAAGCTACCGCCACCTAAGAGCAGCAGGTCGCCGCGCCGCAAGACTGCGGCGAAGTCTTTAATGCCGGTTAATCCCGGCAGCACGGGGAAGGCTCGCACGCCGTGCACGTGCTCTGTTTCGCTTGGGTTCCACGAAAAGACGCCGATGTCTGTGACACCGCGCTCCCTAAGCAAATGGAGCGTCCCCGCGAGTATGGCCTCATCTCCGGCGTTACCCGCCCCGACAAATCCCATTATGTAAACTCTGCTCACATGCCATGCACCCGCATTAAGCTTTCCATCTCCCTGACTTTAGCTTCCCAAGTGTGCTCTGCCGCAACCGCCTGCCGCTTCGCGGCTAACGCCGGCGCTTCCTTGAGGGCAGCGCGCGCGCAAGACACCAGCTCCCCGGCTGTGGTAAAGGGGTATACCAGCCCCTCCCAACGGGTTAACTCCGGAATTGACGCCACTAAGACCGGTTTCCCGGCGGCGAAGTACTCGTACAGTTTAATTGGATTTACGCTCTGAGTCAGCGGTGTGTTCTTAAAGGGAATCATCGCTACGTCAAAATCGGCTAAGTAGCGCGGCAGTTCGCTGTAGGGAGTAAGCCCCTTATAAAGCACGTTAGGGGGCATGTCGGGCCAAGCGAGGCCCGGCTCCTTGGGGCCAATCAGCAGGAAATTTAGGTCCGGCGCAAACAGTGCTGCCCCACGCACCAAGGCGACATCTACCCAGGGACCTAGGCCGCCGTAATAGCCAATCACCGGACCCTGTAAGCCGCTGACGCCGGATTTCGCCCGCGCGGCGGCTGCAAAGTGCGCCACAGCCGCACCATTGCCCACGTACCTAACATCAGGCCGGATGCTCTGACAGTGCTTAACCAAAACATCAGAAGAAGCGTATACACACCTCGCCCGCCGCAGAAGGTCCCGCTCCATGGCGAGGACTACATCGCGTCGCCACAAGGGCGACAGCTCGGCAAAGGCGGCGTGGTCGTCCACGCAGTCGTAGGCTAGCGGCCACGGTGCGGGAAAGTCCGCCGTGCCCGGGAGATGCGTCAACACCGCTGTCGGCTGCCACCGAAGCTCGGCCAGCACCCCGCGCAGGAATTGTGCGAGATAACGCTGGTTCAGCTTGTTGACGGCGCGAGCGCTGTACCCGCCTGGCAAAACAAGCGGGGGTGTAACTACGGCCAAGGCGTCCTCGGTAAAGCGCGGGGCACTGCCAAAAGGCCTTCTGGCTAATTCGGGCCGCTTCAGCGGGGCAAGCAAGCTCGCGCTCGGCTCCACAAAGAGGACGCGCGCCCCATTAGCGACAAATCCCCGTGCAAGCTGCTGCGGGCGCGCAAAAATGCCGTCCCAAGGCACGGCACTAAAGAGTACGATGGTGCGAACAGCTCCGTCCCTTTTGCTTCGCAGGCGGTAGACGTCCGCGGTCTTCTCTGCCATAACGCGAGCAGTCCCGTGCGCGTCAATCCACGCCTTGCCTGCTTGGGCACGTAGTGCCGCGGCGTGGGGGTCAGTAAGGGTAGCGACAATGGCCTCCGCTAGGGACTCGGGGTCGCTAGGCGGGACAAGTAGCCCTGTGTGGGGGGCCGCCACGACCTCCGGCACGCCGCCGACGGAAGTCGCAACCACGGGGACCAACGCGTCCATGGCCTCAAGCAAAACGACGGGCAACCCCTCCATATCGGAGGACATGACAAACACGTCGCAGCCCGCCAAGAGCTGCCGAGCGTCGTGTCGATAGCCTGTAAACCGGACGGCGTGACTAATGTTAAGCTGCGCCGCCAAGTGCTTAAGCTCATTAAAGAGCGGACCGTCCCCAATCAGGAGTAGCTTGGCCTCCGGCACACGGACGAGCGTGCGCGCTATGGCCCGGAGCAAGACGTCAAAGCGTTTCACGGGGACGAGCCTGCCCACTGCGCAGATAAAGGGCCCGGACGCAGTGCCGAACATGGCTCGTATATCACCGGGCTGTGGTGGCACGGCGGCGATGCCGTTAGGCACCACGCTGACCCGCTCCGGAGCTATGCCCCGCCTGCCGAGTGTGCGGCCAAGTTCCCGCGACACCACGATGAAGTGATGCACCAAGAACCACGTCAGCCTGTCGACCAACGAAAACCAGAGGTTCGGGAGCAGCGCCGCATAGTCTAAGTCGATATGGCTGTGCACTGTAGTAACGACTGTGGGCACACCGGTGAGGCGTGCCGCGAGGCGACCGTAAAAATTGGCCCGTCCCCCATGCGTATGCACTATGTCCGGGCGCAGCGTCACGAGCAAAGTTCGCAAGCGCCGAAGGAGAGTCAAGGACATCATGTGGCTGATGCCGAGACAGTGCACCGGCACCGCGAGCGCACTTAACTCATCCGCCACAAGACCAGGCGAAAAGGTGACGAGCTGTGCGTCTATGCCGAGCCGGCGCAATTCAGGCAAAAGAGCAGCGAGATGGGTTTTGCCTCCTCCGGTGTCTCCCCCGCCGTTGATGTGCAGCACCTTCATCGCTTGCCAAACCTCCATGCGCCTGTAAAGAAACGCGACGCCAATATGTTAAGTAGCAGAGCTACAGCGCCTACAGCCACTATGCCAAACAACGTGCCCAGCCACAGCCCGTGAAAGACGCGCAACAGCGAAATAGCGAGGGGGGTGCGCAGATGCATAAAGCTGTTGACTATAGAAACTTGCGCAATTACAGAAGCCACGAGGCCGCCCTCTACCACTAGGCGCGGCAAGCGGCGGCGATAGTACAGCACCACGAGCAGCACCGGGTGAACGAGCATCTCCTTAAAGCGCGGGCGCGCCACCAAAACTTCGTCCAGCCAAAAGCGCAAGTTAAGTTCAAACTGCCCGATGGCGTGCGCGTGCCCTGAGCGCAGCAAGTAGATGTAAAAGACTACTACTAGGAAACACACCGCGGCCAACGACCTCCACAGGCCAAAGCGGCGCACTTCGGCGAGCACCTCCTGCGGCAGCTGGCGCAGGCGCGGTAGCCAGAGCATGCACGCCAACAAGACAATGGGCAATGAGTACTGTATTTTTACGCCCCGGAAGTAATGGAACTCCTTAATAAACTCCCAGTCGCTGAGATAAGCCGCAACCAACAGGGCTAGAGCGGTTGTCGTCAGGTTAATGAGGAAATAGCCCTGCCACGGGCACTTCCATTCCCGAAAATATGCCAACGCGGCGAAACTAGCGGCCACAGCCCCTACCAGCCCAAGCGCCAGCCTGACCCAAAGAGCCCAAGGCGTGAATAGGCCAAGCTGCAGGAGCACGACCCCTAGGAACCCGAGTCCCGCCAACAAGCGGGGTATCTTGGCTTGGAGCGCAAGCAAGTAGCATAACAGCCCGATTCCTAAGCCTACACCGGCCTGCAGTAAGGGATGCGGGAAGAAGCGGCGAAACCCTGCCGCCGATCCTAAGGTTAAGCCCAGGCGCTCTACTGCCGCGACCAGATATCTAACGTAGTGCGTGTTATAGGCAATGTCTGGCTCGCGGAAAAACGGACGCATGTAGATGGCCCGCACATTATAGTCTGTAATTGAGTTTATCCACCGCGCCGTCATGTTTTCCGGCGTTACGGCTAGGTTGTTGGTCTCCGCGCGCGAGATGCGGTAGGCACGCACGATGGCCGTTTCCTCGGTTAACACGTCCTCTACGCCCTCAAGCGGCACATAACTCCTAAGCGTATCGGCGCGCTGCAGCCAATAAAAAGTAAGCCCCCGCCGCGCGATTACTTCCTGCAGCAGGTCGCTTCCGCCGAGGTCTTCGGCGATGCGATTGCCGGTAAACATAACTCCGGCGAACTCGCCTTCGTTAAGGAAGCGCGCGAAATCGGCGGCGGTGCTGCCGGAAAAAGGCGAAAACACAGGCAAGAAAGTAAGCCCGGCCTCACGGACAGCAGTCATCAGGTCGACAGGAAACCCAAGCGACGCTCGCCGCAAGCGCTCGTAAGGAACTTCCGTGTAAATCGCGTTGCCAAACACGGTCGTCTCCAGCCTATCCCCTGACAAGCGATTCACCAAAGCGATAAGTGGTTCGATCAGTTCAGGGCGCTTCACATGCAGGAGAGTCTGCGTGGGGGTAGGCCTCCGCAGCCTTAACTCGTCGGCGGCGTTGCGTGCTTCAGCTCCCGCCGCATGAATGTCAATGTCGCCTAGCGGCACCATATCCCGAAGCACCACCACGTGGCTCGCCACCCCATAGAGACCGGCCGCCTTAAGCTCGTGCAGGTAGCCTTGCAGGTCTAGCCCGGTCAAACGCGAGCGGAACAGGAGCTCGGTGCCGTCCATAAACAGCGCTACTTGGCGGTTCGCGCGTTCCACTTGATGTCGCTCCGCTAGGATTAGCCCCGCGCACAATATGCTTAAGAGCACGATTAGGCTCACGGCCTTGCGCAAAAAAGTACACCACCTAGTATAGTTTGGGGGCTCTCCCTTGTGCCTTTTGCTTTTCCCACCATTGCGGCGTGAAGCAAAAGGCTCCGTCCCTTTTGCTTCGGCTTCAGTCTAACACGCGCGCACGCACGATGAGTCTGCCAGGCTCCATTTTAACATCTATCAGCTCCAGGGGCATAGGCGCGGCCTTAAGGTCAATGTAGAACTGGCCGTCCTGCAGCAGAGCTCCTACTAGGGCCGCCGGGAGTTCTACGCCTTGCACCTCGACGCGTT
>CAYGHR010000105.1:0-5093 GCA_964349715.1 uncultured Peptococcaceae bacterium | reverse complement strand
TTCCTACTGCCACAGCAAGAATTGCGCCGTAATGAAAGAGTTTTTCAGTGGCCTCCTGAAGACGGTATCTCTTCACATTAGCCTGATTAGCGAGATTGCCGAGTAGTAGACCCCCAAAGACCTGATGAGACCAGTGCTCCTGCGTGCAACACCACCATGCGAAGTGCTCGCAATTATTATTAAAAAGGTGGTATTTGTCTTCGCCGAGCCTGCTTTCCGCACGCCTTACAGTTTCTTCGCGCGAGAGTCGAGCCTCGTGCACGTAGACCCAGAATCTATTTGACCGGCAAAAGTCCTCAAGAGTAGTTCGCTCTACACCACGCTCTGTGTAGTGAATAACACGGCTCCGGCCGACATACACACCGTGGTGTGTGTATACACCGCGACCGACGATTAGATGATCACCTATTTCCACTACACCCTCTACATCATACTCTTCTAGGAAAGAAAGAAAATCATCCACTGCATCCTGCAATATTACTACAGCTACGAGAGAGGTATCAAACCCTACATTTTCCCACCGTTTAAACTCCTCGCTATCCCAGAAAGAAATCTGAGTCATCTCTGGTGCTACTAACAAAAGGTTTGTCACTGCAATTGTGTCCACTGTGGACCAGGTAGCCACGAGGTCGTCAGTAGAATCATAGTGCGGGTTATCCTTTGGGAAGTTCTTCAGCACCAAAGTGGTCTCATTTATGCCCAAGCCTCGTAGAGATATCTTCCTAGGTTCTTGTAACCACGCTAAAGAACCATCTAGCTCAAAGCTGGACCCTTTCAGTTCGATAATATGCTCATCGAAGTAATCTAGTTTGTCCACACTGCGCGAAAGGGCTTCAAATTCATTCTGGTTGGCAACGACAATTATAGCCATATTCTCGTCCTCCCTGTACCTATTATCTAGCCGCTCCCAGCGTGCTCTATTTGAAACCGATGAAAACGAAGCGACATTCTTTCGTGACGTTCTCCCTCCCACTCACTGAAATTAGTCGTCTTGTAGCGCCTAGTACCACTGGGCATTCGAGACCGCCAGCACTTCCGCTACCTTGTACAGGGCAAGTACAACGTCCTACGATAACTGCCGACAGATGGCCGCGAAGATATAGCTGTAGCGCTTCATCTGTCCGGCGCCTGCTATGCCGTGCACTACACAAAACTGCTCTAAATGCACCAAGCCTCAAGCTCAAACCAGTAACTATCTTGCTGTTCACAAAAGAGTTCCAACAGGAGCGGTCTCTCTTAATAACTCTGAAAGACAACCTCCTTGTTGATTCCGCGAAACATAACGCGATAATAACCAGGGCTGCTCGCCTGACGTCCTGTTCTTGGCATATCTTCACATCACGCCAATGTTGATTCACGCTCAGCAAGAACACACAAGAAGAACGGTCCCTTTTGGTTTGACGTTAAGCATGATAGATATAGAGGTGGCTAGGATTTCGCCTAGCGGCAGACATGTAGTGTGCTCCACTAGCGGTGAGATTTAAGGCCTCCGCTGCAAGTCTTGGATCAATAGCCTGATGAAGTCTTCGAAGGCGCCTGAAAATGAGTGGAATCGATCAAATTGTTCGTCAAAATACTCCGTCAAAATGAAACCCTGCCCCATAGCGGATTGCACCATTCCTTTGCGTCCGGCTAGGAAACGACTTGATAACGCTCGAACTAGCGACTCATCGAAGACTGCAAACCATGTGTTGTATGCCTGACCGGCGGCTTGCGTCCCTGGGGGCACGTGATTCATCATGCTGGCAAGGCCCTCTATTTCCCTTCTAAGCCGTATGTTGCTGGGAGTTACTACGCCATGCAGGAATTCATGAACAACATTAAGGATATTCAGCTCATCAGAAGGTCCCACAAGTAGGATTCCGGCACCTTTGTGACTATAAGTTGTGCCTAGCCCATAACCCCTCCAGTAGGCATCCTGCAGGTTGACGTTGAAATAGAAGGGAGAGATTCCTGCCAACGGAATCCGTAGAAAACGTACAGTACGGGCGATATGCAGGTACATGACATTGGAATATCTTTCTAGTTCCTTGCGATAATATACATCGTATTTGTTGAATAGGGTCTCAACATCCGCTGCAAGATAGAATGCTGCAAGATGTTCACCAAGGCCAGTCAGTTGTGACAAAAATGCCGGGAGCTGCTTTGTCAATCGAAAGTTCGGAGCCCCATCCGTATATGTCAAATAATGCCTGTATAAATGGTATGGCACTCCTTTGTTGGCCAAATACCTGTTATCCTTAAGTTGGAGATTCATCTGATGTAAATCGTTGCGGATCGCTGCCCTAACGGGGTGAAATCCCCGTCTGTTATTTTCATCATCATACCCCGTAAAGTTCATGAACGCGAACAAGGTGAAGATGGACAGGTCGTTGTCTAGGATGATCTTAGACTTAAGCTCCTCGATATCTCGCGATGAGACTTCTGGGGCAAAGTTAACGGTCACGACACACGACGCCCTTCTTCCTCCGTATGTCGATGTGGCGATAATGTTGGCGGAGCCAACTCCAATGGCACTAACTAGTCCCTCGCTGGTCACTGTAGCTATTTCTGGGTTAGTAGATATCCAGTTAACATTTTGGTTAGTTGCGTTTGTCGGTGCCACAATTGCCCTTAAGGCGAAGGTTTCACCTGCACCTGTAAATAGCTCAATCCGGTTATGCGAAAGCAATATGCCAGCGACGCCAACGTACGGCAACACCACTGTCACATCACAGGCAGCCTTTTTTCCCCCATCCACTGAGGATACAGTGATGCGAGCAACCCCAGGCGCGACAGGTGTAACCAACCCCGTAGACGAAACAATTGCGACGCTCGGGTCACTAGATCGCCAGATTAGACGCTGATCACTTGCATCGTGAGGACGGATTGTCGCCACAAGCTGTACAGGCGCATCTGTAGTCACAAGCGATATGGTAGCCATGCTGAGGCCCACCATAGCTGCGGGAATGGGCAGCGTGATTTCCACTGTCCGCGTATTTTCGTTCCATGTAACAGTTGCGCCTAAGCTTTCAGCCACAAATCGTGCAGGAACCATTGCCCTACCTCGTATGGCTATTGGGGCCACATCTAGGACCACTGTAACGCCGCCAATCTGGGCTGTGGTGCTGCCAATGGATAACACAACGACTCGGTTGCCACGAATCCCAGTTATTCGATTAGTGGCCTCGTCCCATGTTACCGTTGAATCTAATGCCTCAAAGACAGCTCGCATAGGCACCAAGGTGCGCCCGGCAACAACTACAGGCGAAACATCCATGAGTAGCGGCGCTCCATCAACTGTTACCCGTATTTCGGGGAAACTGTAAGCTGGCAAGGCAGTATTTGCGAGAACCAGCGCGATGACTAGCAGCGCCGGTAGCATGCGTGACTTTACATGAGTTACAAACACTTGCATTCACCCCCAAGAGATGTTCATGAGTGAATATTCGACATTCGCTTACTTTTTCCTTCGTCAAGGAAGTCCATATTCCGCCACAAGATCGTTAGGTAACAAATGGGGAGCAAAGCACCTCCTACTCAAGAAAATCTCTCTCAGGTTAAGAAGCGAGGTCGTCCGCCTAAGTACCGCACAGAGGAGTTTCCGGTGAACATCCACCTCGTCTGGTCGGCTAAACGGGCAGCAAAAGACCGCGCTGACCGATAAAGAGTGCTGGAGAGGCTTGAGAAGCGATTAGACAAACCCTATCAGTTCAAGGCCGTCCATACAACGAGGATGTGATCAGTACCTGCAGATGAGGTTAAATGAGCTGACAACAGCTGTTGTTGTTCCAGTGTTCGAGCAAGGCCCCCTCTTCATCTCTCCAAGAGAGCTTGGCTGGGCACAGAACGCCATGCCAAAACTTTTGATGATGAAAGCAACCACGCTCGATGAAGCCCTAGTAATTGTTCGCGACACACAGAGGGAAACTTTAGGAATCGCTAGTCTCGAAGTGCGGAAGCAGCGCTTTATGGACACTGCGAAATACCTAAAACCCAGATTTCTGGTTGCCGCGGCTCAGCACCTGATAAGGACACGCATTCAAATGGTCGCACTGGGATTGCTCAACCAATGCATGAAGGCCACGGAACACGGTCGCCCAAAGGTTCCACACGGATACGTGAGCTTTATAGCCGTCAAGCCAGAAATTCAAGGCAAGGGCGTAGGCAAAGCGCTACTTCTAACACTCAAAAGCCATACAGCGAGTCTCAATCTGCGGGTAATAGCACTCGATACAGAAAACCAGCACAACGTGTCATTTTACGAATCGGTTGGATTCGTACGTTCTGGAGAATACGCACTAAGCGGATGCCACATCTACACCCTTCAAACGACATTGTAAAAGAATAGGCTGCATGATGCTGGATGCGTTGCCCAAAAACAGTCTACACTTGATTTGCTCTTAGCTGCCTTTCTCAATCCCAGCCCATGTCTTGCCTCCCAAATGAGCCTACATCAAGGCTTCAGTCTCCGTACCCCCCTTAAACCCGAACACCAACCTGCCGTCCGGCCTTACCGTAACCCTGTCCACAGCCACCGTCCACAGTTTCTCGTCGAATTCCTCTATAACCAGTGGGCGCGCTTCTATCCCTCTAATAAAGCCTTCAATCACCAAGTGTTTACTCTGCCTCTCACGCCTTACCCTCTCAAGTTCAGTAGCTCGCTCCGTGGCTTTGCGGTGCCTTTCCAAATAGCTATTGTTGCGCTCGCTCCACTCATTTTGGCTGACAGTAATCCTCGCACTCTCGCGTATTGCCTTCCTCGACAGCTCGGTGAGCACCTCAATTTCTTGCCGAAGTCCGGCAAGTTCCGCTTCAATTTCTGAGCAGTCGCCAAGGCGGCTTTGGGCAAGTCGGCAGTTAGCAAGTAGCTCCTCGCGGTCTGCCATGAGTGCGTTGAAGGCATTAAGAAAGTGCTGCTTTACATCGTCCTCGGTCACGTGCGGAGTTTGACACCTTTTCCCGCCCTTGTACTTTTCATTACACTGCCAGATTGTCCGGCGATACTTGGTGTTCGAACTCCAGACCTTGGAGCCGTAAAAGCCGCCGCAATCACCACAGACAATCTTCGCTGAGAACGGGCTACCGCAACCGGACGGCCGGCCAAGCTTCTT
>CAYGHR010000104.1:0-5159 GCA_964349715.1 uncultured Peptococcaceae bacterium | reverse complement strand
CTGATGTACTGCATACTTAGCATCCAGCGGTTTTGCCTGCATGATGGACCGGGCATTCGTACCACAGTGTTCCTAAAGGGCTGCCCTTTGACCTGTCTGTGGTGCCATAATCCTGAGAGTCAGGCAGAGCGGCCTGAGCTCCTGTTTGACAAGCAAAAGTGTCTGGGCTGCGGCGCTTGCCTCACGGCTTGCCCACAGGGCGTAATCGTCGTAGATGGCGCACTTGGCGCAGTGGGAACTGTGAATCGCGCGGCGTGTGTGTACTGCGGACAATGCCAAGATGCGTGCCCGAGCGGTGCGCGGCAAGTTCTCGGTAAGTACAGGGAGGCAGAAGAAGTCCTAGCGGAGGTCCTGCAAGATCGGGTGTTCTACGAGACTAGCGGCGGCGGCGTGACTATTTCAGGCGGCGAACCCCTGCGAGCCCCACACTTCTTGACGGCTCTGCTGGCCCTGTGTAAGGCCCAGGGATTACACACAGCCGTAGATACGTCGGGATTTGCCCCACTAGATGCGTTTCTGGCGATTTTGCCTCACACTGACCTGTTTCTCTACGACATTAAGCACATGGACAATGACGTGCATTGGTGCCTTACCGGGGCGGGGAACGAGCTAATCCTCGCCAATTTGCGAGCGCTTTCACGCCTGCACAGAAACGTCGTCTTGCGCGTGCCCTTAATCCCGGGGTTAAGTGACGACCTGCGGCATCTTAGCCAGATTCGCGCGCTGGCGCTTGAACTTGGCTTAACTAGCATCAACCTGTTGCCCTACCATCCGTTTGCCCGCGGCAAATACGAGCGGATGCAGCTGCAGCTGCCACACACCACGGCCGACCTTAGACCCCCGACAGAGGCAGAGCTCAGTCTAGCGCTGAGGACGATGTCTCACCCTAGCCTCAGCGTCACGATAGGAGGATGACGGACATGCAGGAAATGCGCGGCTCGAGTGAGCGCGTGAGGAAGCTGCGCGCGGAAAGTGAATCAGCCGTGCCGAGGATAAGCCTCGAGAGGGCAAGACTTATGACCGAAGTCTACCAACAGCAGGCCGGCAAGGTCTCCTCATCGGTCCTTCGCGCCATGGCTTTCCAACACATCTTGGAGCACAAGGAGATTGCGATTAGCCCGGGCGAGCTCATCGTCGGCGAGCGGGGAGGTGCGCCGCAGGTTGCTCCGACGTACCCTGAGCTTTGCTGCCATA
Source organism: uncultured Peptococcaceae bacterium (assembly GCA_964349715.1). Classification (GTDB taxonomy): domain Bacteria; phylum Bacillota; class UBA994; order UBA994; family UBA994; genus UBA994. The sequence continues at coordinate 3,965 of CAYGHR010000104.1, read as the reverse complement.
CCCTTGATGACATGCGAGTAATGCACGAGCGCGAGAAGATATCCTTCCGCGTCGACGACGAAGCTTTGCGTCTCCAAAGCGAGTACATCATCCCGTATTGGCAGGGTCGCTCGCTGCGCGACGTCATCTTGAGTCACATGGATGCGGTTTGGCACGATTGCTACCGGGCCGGCATCTTCACCGAGTTTATGGAGCAGAGGGCACCCGGGCATACCGTAGGCGATAAGAAGATTTTCCGGAGCGGGTTCTTGGAGTTGCTGCAAGAAATTGACGGAGCACTTAGCGCGCTCGACTACTTGCAGGATGCGCAAGCGCACGCGAAAGCCGAGCAGCTTAAGGCCATGGCCATATGCGCACGCGCGATTATCCGTTTTGCCGAGCGGCATGCAGACGAGGCACGCAAGCTCGCGGAGGACGAGCGGGACCCTGTGCGGCAGAGGGAACTCCTGCGCATAGCCTACGTTTGTGCGCGGGTGCCTGCCCATGCGCCCGGCGACTTCTGGGAGGCTCTGCAGGCCTACTGGTTTGTGCACCTTGGCGTTATTACTGAACTAAACACTTGGGACGCCTTTAGCCCCGGTCGCCTGGACCAGCACCTCTTGCCGTTTTATCGCCAAGGTCTAACCGACGGGACACTGACGCGCGAAACCGCCAAAGAACTGCTGGAGTGTCTGTGGGTTAAGTTTAACAACCAACCTGCGCCTCCCAAAGTGGGGATTACGCTGCAGGAAAGCGGCACCTATACGGATTTTGCCAACATCAACTTAGGTGGCTTAACGGTCGATGGCCATGACGGCGTAAACGAGGTCACGTACCTCTTGCTTGAGGTTATCGGCGAGATGAGGCTGCTGCAGCCAAGCAGCAATATACAAGTCAGCAAAAAGAGCCCCGACCTTTTCTTGCACAAGGCAGGGGAGGTAATTCGCACAGGCTTTGGCCAACCCTCTATTTTTAATGCCGATGCCGTAGTACAAGAACTCTTACGGCAAGGCAAATCCATCGGGGATGCCCGCGAGGGGGGCACAAGCGGCTGTGTCGAGACCGGGGCCTTTGGCAAAGAAGCCTATATTCTCACAGGTTATTTTAACCTCGTGAAAGTCCTAGAAGTCACCTTGCATAACGGCACAGACCCCCGCAGTGGCAAACAAATCGGGCTGGCTACGGGCAGCGCTGCGGACTATTCCTGCTTCGACGACCTTCTGTCGGCATTCCAAAAGCAGCTCTGCTACTTCATAGACGTCAAGGTCAAAGGCAGCAACATCATAGAGCAACTTTACGCGACGCGTATGCCCGCGCCTTTTCTGTCGTTAGTCATAGACGATTGCCTGCGCCACGCCCGCGATTACAACGACGGCGGCGCACGCTACAACACCTCATACATTCAAGGGGTGGGCATTGGCTCCATTGCCGATATGTTAGCCGCGCTTAAGTTGCACGTTTTTGAGCGCCGCACGTTGACGACGACAGAGATCTTGGCCGCTTTACAGGTCGACTTTGTGGGGCACGAACACACTAGGTTGCGCTTGGCCAACAAAACGCCGCGCTATGGCAATGACGACGACTATGCCGACAGCTGCATGACCGCGGTGTTCAATATGTTTCACGACGCAGTTACCGGGCGCCCTACGCCGCGCGGAGCCACCTATCGCATCAACATGCTGCCTACCACCTGCCACGTGTACTTCGGCTCTGTGGTGGGCGCAACGCCTGACGGACGCAGAGCGGGGCAGCCGCTCTCTGAAGGCATTTCCCCTGTGCAGGGCGCTGACAAACTAGGGCCGACTGCGGTAATTAAGTCAGCCGCCAAAATGGACCATCTCCGCACAGGTGGGACGCTCCTCAACCAAAAACTTTCGCCCTCCCTGCTGACCGGGCAGGCAGGGCTAGAACGCTTGGCTCACTTGGTGCGCTCCTATTTTAGGTTAGACGGGCATCACATCCAGTTTAACGTTGTCGATGCCGCCACTTTGCGTGCGGCGCAAGCACGTCCCGAGGACTATCAAAATCTTATTGTTAGGGTTGCCGGCTACAGCGACTACTTCCACAACCTAAGCCGTGCCCTGCAAGATGAGATTATCGCCCGCACGGAACACGGCTCCGTGTGAAGGGCGCGGGTCTTGAAAGCATTCACGTCTTCGCCGTCTCCACGTTTCGCTTAGTCGAGATGGGGAGATGCGCATGTAACACGGTTACTATCATAGACATGTGACAGTATTGGCAAGAAAGCCATGGTATGGCTATAATGGGTTGGAGGGTGATTTCATGAAGAAGCCTGTCCTGTCACTACTTGTCGCCATGCTCGTGCTCATTGTCGTAGGTGTGTGTCTGCACTCTGACCATGGTAGCCCAACTCTGGAATCGGCCCATTCTCACAAACCCTGAGCGATTTGGGGGATGTTGTCAATTTGTGGCGGGATCCAATGGGCTCTGTGACGGTGCCGACTGGCGAAGTGCTAGTTAGCCACTAGGGCACAGCAGATGTCCAAGTAACAGTTGGAAGGAGAGCTACTAGTGTCAAACAACGCTGAGAGATGTCGTTTGAGATGGTTACTGGTTGTGCCGTTAGTGCTGCTAGCGCTGGTGGGCGTGGAACTTGTACCCTTGTTAGCAGGGTTGGCGATAGCGCGTGCACCGTTAGATGTGTATCCTCAGATGGTGATGGATTTTGTCCGTAGCACGGTAGGCCCGATTGTTGGCAATGAAGTGTACTTGGGTATGGCTATACGAGGTATGCCAGATGTCCATGCAGTGCACCGCAATCGCCGTGAAGCGTTGCTTGAACGTTTTTCCCTAAAGCGGCCGATGGACAGCATTATTGCTGTAGTAGTACTTGATCGGTTCTACAGCCCAGAGGAAATGTCCCGCCTTATAGATCCACAGGAGTGGAATGTAGTAGGATTTGGCGCGCTTGCACCTTCACTAGGGCCGCATGGCCTCGCTAGTGGAGGCGGGTTGATGCGAACCGCTGTAAATATTGAGGATATCCCTCCCGGTCCGTTCCCCGAGCGTGCGGTGCAGCGATGGGAAGACTTACGTGCGCGGTGGGACGATTGGATCAAATATGACGCCTGGATGCTCAATAGTCGTAGGGATTGGCTAAATATAATCCGCGCGGGCAAAATACCTGAGACTGGATTCGTTGTTTACCACAATGGGCACCAGTTGTTTTTGCACGCTGACTCAGGAATTCTCAACATGACTCCACAGGATAGGCTCAAGAACCAGTACTGGCAGTATGGGCTTGCCCAAGAAGAGAAAGCGTTCCAACAAGCGGAGCAAGCCTTTGAGGATCTACGTGATAGGCTACACATAGACAAAGGCATCTATGCAGTCGTGATTGAGGGATCAGCGGCCAAGGTCAACACGTTAAGACAGCGGCCAGAAGTAGTAATCGTCGACCCGCTGCTGTTTGATGGCCCCTTTGGTGTGATCACTACAGGACGCAACAATCCGCGCCTACGTGTGATGTTCCTGCCTACACGGCCCAATGAGATTGTTGAAGCACGTTAGGACAATACAACAAAAGGTAGACGGAAGTTATGTGTTCCTTTGTTCCGCGTCTGGAAGATTTCCAGATACCCGGGGATCGTCTTGCGGGCGGGCACAGGGAGGAGTCTAGGCAAGTTGTAAAGAGTCACTATTGCTGTCACGTTCGCTATGCCCCTTGACGATGCAGTGCTGGGCCTCTCATACTTGACGGGGACGGGCCAACGCAGAGTTCTTCGCCTACAAGTTCCATTGCCATAAAATTGGGGGGCATAAGGATTCGCGTTCGCGGGTCCTTGTCCTGCTTGCCGATGTCCTGTGTTGAGGGCATACGCGCAGAACGGTTTATGATTACGCGTGGAGGTGAGCCTATGATTGGCGAACGCATTAGGCAAGCTCGGCGTGCGTGCGGCATGACCCAAGCCGACTTAGCTAAAGGGCTTGTGTCGCGCTCATACATCGCTGCCATAGAAAGTGGC
>CAYGHR010000103.1:0-5232 GCA_964349715.1 uncultured Peptococcaceae bacterium | reverse complement strand
GATCCAAGTTAAGGCGGCGTAGCCACTAAGCAGTAAGCCTAGTGTCAGAGCGAGCAAAAGGTTTACGGCATTGCGCAACGGGTAGCTGACACTCATCCCTAACTCCGCTATGTCGAGTCGGTCGCTTACCTCGTAGCGGTAGATAACAACTCTGCCGTCCGCATCGCGGCGAGTAAGCGTGACAGCATAGCCGTCATGTGCCCGGCGCGTGAGAATCTCGCTTGTCTCCCACACCAGAGCACCGACATGCGTTCTAAGGGCCGCCGAGTGCTGTGGCGGTAGTTCCTTTGGCGGAAAGGAGAAATAATCAAAGAACAGCACAACCGTAAGCGCAAGCAGCAGCGCAAAAGCAGTGCGCACTAACAGGCGTCTTAACATCGGCCTTCACTCCTTCCCAAGTAATACGCAAAACAGAACGCAACGTTTCACAAACACAGGGGGTATGAACTATGCTAGATCTACTGATTAAGAACGCCCGTCTCATCGACGGCACCGGAGCGCCGTGGTTTTACGGGAGCATTGCCGTTCAAGGCGAGCGCATTGCCGGGCTCGGTCAGTTCGATGAGCCTGCACGCCGGGTAGTCGACGCTGCCGGCCGCGCAGTCACACCGGGGTTTATTGACGCTCATTCCCACAGTGATGACGCCTTCTTTAAGAATCCGCAGGCAGAGAGCAAGGTGCGCCAAGGCGTCACCACAGAGGTCATCGGTCAGTGCGGCAGCTCGGCCGCACCACGCGCGCCAAAGAGCGACCACACTGAGTCCTTCGCGAGTTTCGCCGAGTATCTCGAGCTGCTGGAAGCACAAGGGATTGGCGTTAACGTGGTGCCTTTAGTAGGTCATGGCAACATCAGGGCGATGGTTATGGGGCATGCAAACAGGGCGGCTCTCGCTTCTGAGCTCGAACAAATGTGCAGACTGACGGAGGCAGCACTCGAGGCGGGGGCGCACGGCCTGACGACAGGACTTATTTACCCGCCCGGGTCCTATGGCAGTCACGAGGAAATAATCGCACTAGCCAAAGTAGTGGCATCCTACGGTGGCCTCTACGCTTCCCATATGCGCGACGAGAGGGAAGGCCTGCTCGCGGCGGTGGCGGAGACTATCGACGTAGGGCGTCAAGCTAGGTTGCCCGTCCACATCTCTCACCACAAAGTCTGTGGGGAGAAGAACTTTGGCTTGGTAAAGGAGTCGCTAGCTTTGGTAGACTCCATGCGTAGGGAAGGCATCGACGTGACACTGGACCAATATCCCTACACTGCCGCCAGCACGGGACTAAAAGTAGTGGTGCCGCAGTGGGCGCACGCCGGCGGCACTGAGGCCATGCGACAACGCCTAACCGACTCCTCTACGCGGGACAAGATAGTAGGGGAAATACAGTCGGGAGGAAAAGAGCAGTGGGACTGCCTGCTCGTGTCTTCGTGTGGCAAGGAGGAGAACAAGCGCTTTGAGGGGCGGACGCTACAAGAGATTGGCGGCATGGTGGGTAAGGAACCGGTAGATGCGTGCCTAGACCTTTTGCTCGATGAAAACTTCGACGTGGGCATGGTGAGGTTTGCCATGTGCGAAGAGGACGTGGAATACGTGATGCGGCATCCGTTAGTAATGATTGGGTCTGACGCGACGCTTCGCGCCACTTATGGCCCACTCTCCTCGGGCAAGCCGCATCCGCGCGCCTACGGCACATTCCCGCGCGTGCTAGGCACCTATGTACGCGAGCGCGGCGTGCTGACGCTTGAAGAGGCGGTACGCAAAATGACCAGTTTCCCGGCACAGCGCTTTCAGCTGTACGACCGCGGCTTGCTGCGTCCCGGGGCATATGCTGACTTGGTTATGTTTGACCCGGATACCGTTGCGGAACTGTCCACCTACAGCGAGCCGCACGCGTACCCGCGCGGCATCGGCATGGTAATGGTGAACGGCGTTGTCGTCATCGAGAACGGCGAGCACAGCGGCGTGCTGCCGGGCAAGGTACTTAGACGGGGCCGCCGATAAACTACAGCAAGTAGAGATTTGCGCGCTCGCTAAGCTCGGCTAGCAGTGCGACGCCTGCCACGCTATTGCCTTTCGGGTCGAGAGAGGGGCCAAACACACCTAATCCTAGGCTACCGGGGACTACACCCAGTATGGCACCTGACACTCCGCTCTTGGCGGGAAACCCTACTCTAACCGCAAACTCACCGGAAGCGTTGTACATGCCGCAGGTGAACATAAAAGTGCGGACAACCCTACAGAATTGGCGCGGCAGAAGTGTGTCGCCGTGACATGCGGCTAGGGTGGCGGCCAATGAGGCGAGCGTGAAGCAGTCCACTTCCAAGGAGCACTGCCGAAAGTACAGATCGAGCGAGTCCTCCGCGCTACCTGCGAGCGCGCCTATATCGCGCAGAAAATAGGCGATGGCGCGATTGCGGTCGCCCGACAAGGACTCGGATTGGTAGACGGCGGCGTTAAAGCCCACGTAACAGCCCGGAGCAAGTGAGCGGATAAACTCCGTCAGCCGGCTAAATTTCTCCGTCACAGAGTCACCCCTAATCATCGCTGTGGTGGCGATAGCTCCCGCGTTAACCAAAGGGTTCACCGGTTTTAGGGAGCTGAAGGTCTCCAAGCGCATCAGCGAGTTAAACGAGTCGCCCGTAGGTTCCATGCCGATGCGGCTAAAAACTGCCTCCGGACCGTTATCCAGGAGAGCTAATGCTAGGGCGAACAGCTTAGAGACGCTTTGCAGGGTAAAGCGGACGCGAGTGTCTCCGGACTGAGCCTTGACGCCCGAGGCGTCGGCCACCGCAACGCCGAGCGCCTCGCGGTCAGCATTGCTAAGTTCGGGGATGTAACTGGCGAGACGCCCGGCAAGCGTGAGGGGCTTGTACTTCGCTACCAGTTCATCTAGCAGTACTTGCATTTAGTTCACCTCTCCTCACTCATTCTCCGTGCCTGCGGTTAATCCTGCAAGGCTTCTCCGGACGCAAAAGCCTGCCCCTTTGTGGGGGCAGGCTTTTGTCGGTAGGTACTAACCCGCTGTTACTATCGTTTGGCCGAATCTAGCGCGCGCTGTACGGCCTGCATGGAGTTGCTCGAGGTACCTGTAGCGCCGGTAAAGACATCGACCTGTGCGCTGTTCTTGGCAACGAAGCGCTTTGGGAGCTCGACAATCGCTTCGTGATAGGGTGCAAAAGCGTAATCGGCAGGTTTGCGCTCGAAGATAACACTGCCCGCGGCATCGCGCTCGGGAGCCGGACGCGTCTCGTGCAGAACTACGCGGCTGATTTTGCCGCCGGTGATGGTCACCCAGGCAATGCCCCAACCACGGTCGGTCTGGTCGCTAATCGCCATAAAGGTGCCGTCCCACATCGTAGCGGCGGTAGATTTCGTTTTGCGTGCCATTTGGGTGGCACGGAGCACGGCTTGCTTGGCGTGGTTAGAAGAAGCGGTAGCCTGTGACACTGTGTCTACATCCCAGCTGTTCTTATCCACGAAGCGCTTAGGCATTTCGGCGAGGAAAGTATGGAAGGGAGCATACCCGTACTGCGGTCCCTTTTCTACACCCAAGGAACCAAACTCGGTAAGCTTAACGGCAGTGATTTTGTCGCGGGCGACGGTGACTTCCGCGCGCACAAAACCGCGGTCCGTGGCGTCAGAGACGGCGATAAACGTGCCGTCATTGTGAATGGCTTGCGGGGCGCAACCCGCAAGCGCGGCGACTGTCACTAACGCGACCGCCGCAACTGCTAAAAATTTCTTCAAGCAAAAGACCCCCCTAAGATAGAAACTGGTGAGGCAACCTCACTCCCGCTTGCCTACCTCAAGCGGCATTCCGATGGCTGCCTCCCCATTATACACCTTTCTTTAACCAATAACAAGTTCAACCCAGTACAATAGTAATGTAGAGAAAAGTCAACTATATAAATTAATGAAGTGGTTTGGACATTTCTAGCCAAGTAGCGGCAGGCCCGAAACCGGCTCTTAAGTAGAGTCTGTAAGCCGCTTTGCTGCGTGTTGGCGTCATGCACAGCTCGACTTCGGAGAACCCAAGCTCATAAAGGCGCGTTAGGACCGAATACAGGAGGTAGGCACCGATTCCGCGACCACGATGCCGTTTAGCTACGGCAAGGTCACAGATGGCGGCTTTGTTTGCCTGCCGCATGGGATACCAAGTAATGTGCCCAATTACCCGGTAATCATCCCGCACCAGCAGTACGTTTAGCGCGGGATTGTACAGGCCAAACTCCTCCGCCGCAGTCTGGCCATACCAGAGGTAGTTGTTCTCCCAACACTCCGCGGCCTGCAGACGACCAAGAGAGAACAGAGAGGAGAACAGAGGGGACGGAGAGAACAAAAGGGACGGTTCTTTTTGTTCCGCAGAACAAAAAGAACCGTCCCTTTTGTTCTCCTCCCCTTTAGTTACGTCCCCTTTGTTTGCTCTAGTCATGGTCAGGTAAGTTTGTTGCAGGCGAAAACCGCGCTCCCTAAGAAACGCAATCAGGCTGTAATCCGTCTCCGCGGGCTCCATAATCTCCGTCGTCCCCCACAGGGGCTGAAAGCGACCCTCAAGGGCGCAGTAGAGTGGTGCATAGGGCGAACCGATAGTTAGACGCGAAGCCTTCTTTAAGTATTGCTCGCTAGCCGACAAAAGAAATGGCCATACGCGGTCTTCATGCCCCGGCCGCGACAAGAGAAAGGGCAGGTATCCTATTTGTGCATCAGAGTCATAGAGGGCGTGCGTTGCTCCGAGCAGAGCACCGTTATCGTCCTTTACCAGCAAAAGACCTACATTTGCGTAAGTCGGGTTGCGACTCCACAGGGCCTGCAGAGTTTGCTCTGTCACCGACGTGAAATTACGCTTGTCACCGCAAGCGATGTTGATAAGTTCTGGTAGAATTGCGCCGTCATCGGCTGTCCCTGCGACTAAATGCATCCCTAATGCTCACCACCCCCGGGCCTTGCCGCGCGACAAGTGCCCCTCCTTAGTATATAATAACCTCTAGAATTACAGGAGGTGGTCATTGTGCTCGTCCATGATAAAGCCCATGAATTAGCACGCGCTCTGAGGAGCGCGCCCGAGTATCAAGCGTTGTTGTCTGCTCAAGGCAAGCTCAGCGGTGACACGCAGTCACTCCTGATGTTTAAGGATTACCGAAAAAAGGAGATTGCCTATCAGACCGCGCTGATGTCCGGACGACAGGTAGATGAGGCAGAGGTGAATTCCCTGCAAAAGCTTGCGGAGATTATCAATCTC
>CAYGHR010000102.1:0-5241 GCA_964349715.1 uncultured Peptococcaceae bacterium | reverse complement strand
CCGGGAACCGCAGAAGCCAGACTTGTTTGCGTAGCACAAAATTGCCCGGGTCCCATAGGAGCGCTTTCGCCCATTCGTCAGCCGCCTCTTGATCCCGCCCGAGCGCCTTCAGTGCTGCGCTCGAACGGCTCCATTACCCCTCGCCTAAACTGCGTTACGGCGGCGAGACACTCCGCTCGATCCACCGCGAAGCCCAGCCACTTTCCTTGCAGAACCCCGCTCTCGTCTACAAAGAGGCCATTGGGGATAATTTTGTAGTCTAAGGCGCGCCCCAGCTCATTCTCGATGTCTACTGTAGTGGTAAAAGTAGCCCCGGCCATTTCATGGTAGGGTCTTGCCGCCGCCGCTCCGCTTACGTCCGCAGCCACTGAGAGAAAGGCGTTCGAATCCCACTCCTTTTTGTGTCTGTGTGCTACTGCTCATCTTGCTGCGGATTGTGCAAAACAGGATGTACCGTCCTACAGGATCTCTGTCGCCTCCTGCTTTCTACAAGCAAGAGATGGCCATGTTTTCGCACAGTATGCCGCGGCTGCGCCAATGCTGGGTTCAGGCGCTGTGCAGTGCACCAACCCGGCTGGCGCGACTCAAGTGTCATGTCTACACTCCCCTTGCTTTTGGGAAGGGGTCTTACTATACTCGGCGCAGATGACTCTGAACCTTTGCCCATGAGGCTCTAGCGAGGGCCTACAAGGTGTGCGGCGACCATACGGAAGCCAACGTGCATCTTAGAGAGGCACTTGCCGTGGCTGAAACGATTGAGAAGCAAGAGAACAAGGATTACCTGCTGTCGGAACTGCAGTCTATCCGGTAAGGGAAGGTGGCCGCTATTGTCGATCGGATATATACGTGAAGCGCACCCCTAGTGCCCGATTGACGCAAGCCGAACATGGCGCAGATCATTGGGGCCGGCCTTTGTTGAATACTTCCACGTCAGTCCCCCCCAGTACCATCATACTAGGAGTTGCAGGAAAGGCTTTAGACCACCATCTGGTAGTTACGACACGGAAAGCGTCCTTTTGAGTCTAGCGTTTCAAATATCTTCGCATGCCGATTACCGGTTTGTTACGCAGATATTGCTGAACTTGGTCATCATTCGCCAACAGGTGGCTGTGCTGCTGGCTTATAGCAGTGGCTAAATCTACGCCTCTTACTAGCACTCCGTCGTACAAGTACTCATAATTTACATTATCCCGGGCGTTCAAAAACTGCGGCTTGTTGTCTATTGTCCAAAAATTCTCTGATTCCGGGTCTCTTACATCCCGAAAAGGGTCCAAAACTACTCCCATCGGACCACCCCCGGTGCTCGTAATACTTGGGTAGTATCGATTAAGGAAACCCATCCTAATTTCCCTCATACTTCTACCAGCGAACTCTGGCGGTATCTCCCAGAAACTGAGATGCAAATGGTTCCACCTAGCGGGGCTCCCGGTGTGGCCGACGAAAGCGATGACTTGTCCCCGGGATACCCTTTCTCCTACTTGGACATTATTCTTTGAGTTGTGCCCGTACGAGATGATAAATGCGCGATCGCCAACTTCGTACAATATTGATAAAGATATGGAGCCTCCCAAAAAAATCTCATCAGCGACTACAACGCCCGGTGCCATCGATAAAATGGGTGTCCCTTCACTTGCGTCCCAGTCCACACCTTGGTGATTGTCGTATCCCCATGGGTTTCTCGTGTTTCTCCATATCCTATCATGCCCTTCCAGCACCATATTGCTGAAGTCGCGATAAAAGCCCAGGCGGTGGTCTAAGTCTACGGGATTGTGGAATATGGCATTAGCTTCTTTATGAAAGGGGTTTGTTAGCCATCCCTGCATTAAGCCAAGATCTTTTACAGTGTTACCCGACATCTTCACCGTCAAGGCTTCGCTGATGCAAGCGACATCCATGACGCTAGAAGCATCCGGTTCCTTTGAAAAGTAGTTCAGGTCTTTTATGGGTGCTTCCGCAGTGTCGATCGATAGTTTATATTCCTTTCCCGGCAATAAGTGAAATTCGAAATGTCCTTCATTGTTCGTGGTCGTTTTGCTGATGGTATGGCCTGAGACGTCTTTGATGCGTAGCTTGATGCTTTCAAGTTTTCTTTCACCCTCATCCAGTGTTCTTGAAACATTTCCATCTAAAAAGACAGTGCCTTCGAGTTTATACATCTGCCCGGCAGTGATGACGACCCTTCTTTCATCATCAATCCATTCAATTCTTGCTCCAAATGATTCTGCTACCAGTCTTAGCGGAACAAATGTCCTCCCGTCCTTGAGTATTGTTTTGGAATCAAATACCTTTTCAATCCCGTTGATCAAGGCTCTGTTGTCATCAATTCTAAGAACAATGATGTCGCTACCTTTCTTGAGCGTAGCCATTTTCTGTTCTTCGTCCCATGAAACTTCGGCCCCCAGCTCTTCAGCTATAAATCTTATTGGAACTAGGGTGCGCCCATCTAAGATAAAGGGCTTGGCATCAGGGAAATATATGGTCCTCGAGTTTACTGCAACTGTAATATTGGCTTCAGCAGAGTTAATTTGGGGACGACCAAGAAAGACATAGGAAGCAATCAGCAGCAAGAGCAGCATCAGAGCAATTCTTAAAATCTTAGATTTTGACATGCTTATAACTACTCCTTTCTTTTGGGCATGATACATCGTCTAGCCATAATACCGTGCGCCCCACCAGACACACCGAAGCCTGGTGGGCAGTTAGCAGCTGGAGGCAGTCTGACAATTCAGGCATAGTTGCCATTCGCTACTGTGGATAAAATTCCTGCTGGGAAAGTGCTCTGTACGTAGATGGAAGCGCCACCGGGTTCAGGCTGTTTCAGGGCGAGCAATCGCTTCCCCGTTCTGCCAAGTCACCCCGCAGATGAGCGCCAGTGCTGGGTTCAGGCGCTGTGCAGTGCACCAACCCGGCTGGCGCGACTCAAGTGTCATGTCTAAACTGCCATTGCTTTTGGGAAGGGGGATTACTATACTCGGTGTAGAAATGTTGAGGAGGCACATCATGACAAAGGAAGCGGTAACTCCACAGGAACTACATAAGAAGCTAGCCGTACAATACTTCAACCAGACCTGGAACCTAATCGATAAGGCCGACCGCACCCCTACTGAGACACTGGAGATGATCCATCTCGCACATGCTTCTCGTTTTCATTGGGGCCAAGTAGGCACACGTCTGCACTTTCTGCGCGGCGAATGGCAGATTGCACGCGTCTACGCTTTGGCAGGAATGGGCCAAAGCGCGCTTTATCACGCGCAGCAGTGCCTGAACATGTGCTTAGCCGAGAACATCGGCGACTTTGACCTAGCCTTTGCCCATGAGGCTCTAGCGAGGGCCTACAAGGTGTGCGGCGACCATACGGAAGCCAACGTGCATCTTAGAGAGGCACTTGCCGTGGCTGAAACGATTGAGAAGCAAGAGAACAAGGATTACCTGCTGTCGGAACTGCAGTCTATCCGGTAAGGGAAGGTGGCCGCTATGGTCGATCGGATATGTACGTGAAGCGCACCCCTAGCGCCTGACTGACGCTGGCAGGATACGCCTCAGATAGCTTGTGTAGTCCGGGGTTTATCGGCAACTTAAATCTTGTCACCGCTGCAGTCAATGGTATATGATGGGCGCAGTAGCAGAAGCGAGGTGTGAGCGATGTCCATGGCGAAGGTAGCGTTGGTGAGGACTTGGTTTTTCTCGAGGAGAATCACTCCGTATTCCAGGCTGAGGCCGTAATAGGGTCATGTGTCTATGCCGCGCCTGTAACTTTCGGCCCTTTTTGGCTAAATATTACCAAGAGCTTTTGGAGGTAAGGTGAGTGTGTTCCCCAGCCAATTGTTCTTTTTGCCAAGCGTAATCAATTAGGGGATTGCCGCGCCACAAGACTCGAAGGCGCATCTCCCTCTTCTTCGCGGAGGGGCGCAGTGTCGCCCGGGCGAGCGGTCACGTACCATACCAGCGCTATTGCCAGTATCCCCGCCAACAGCTTGTATCCGGCGAAAATGCCTAGGCGGGTGGCTATGAATCCAAACACTATGCCCACCACTGCCGATACTACGCGCGAGACCAGTGACTGATACGACTCCGCTGTAGCGCGAATCGATGACGGGACACGGTGGTGAAGATAACCCACAGTGAGAGGCTCCATGAGACCGGCCGCCCAGTAAGCAACTAGGAGCAGCAGCACCCCCCACGGACTACCCACGAACGCCATCACCGCAACCCCAGCGCAGAATACGACTAATAGACCCGTAAGCAGGGGTCGCCACGGCGCGACCCCTTTGAGTCGATGCGCAATTAACCCACTGCAGGCGCTAAGCAGGCATATGGCTCCGAGTACCAGACCAAACAAGGCAATCGGCACTCCGACCCGCTGCGCGTAAATCTGCCAGAACTCATCGACATAGATTAGACAAGCGCCAGTCACCACGCTATAAGCCATGACCGACTGCAAGTCCGGTCGCTGCTTCAGATAGGACCATGCTACCTTCGCCGGCGCGGGTGGGGCTTCTGATGCGCGAGGGGATTCAGGTTCATGCATGGGAGGTTCGACTAGCGTTAGGGTAAACACAAATGCTAACGCTGTAGCCAGTAGCGACCACCAATAGGTGGTGAGCAAACCGTAACCCATCGCCACAACGCCGCCCAAAAGCGCCGAAAGCATGTGTGACCCGTAATCCACAAAGCGCAAGAACCCGACCTTTTTCTCAAACGTACTTCCCTCGCCTGTGGTCAGCAGTGAATCATACAGCAGGGCATTGCGCGTGCCGCTAACAGCCGCGCCACTCACAGCGGCCACAATAGCGACCACCGCAAAGTGCCAAAATTCGGTGGCAAAGATGAGGATCGCAAACTCAAAGCACGCCAAAAACGCCCCGAACACCATCATCCACTTTCGACTCCAGCGGTCGGCCAAGTGCGCTGTGGGAAGCTCAAGCGCGGCGGCCACCAATGCGTACAGGATTTCGATATAGACCATCAACTGCACGGTCATGCCGCGCTGCTCCCAAAAGAGACGCTCAATGACATAGGCCAAGATGAACGCTTGGAAGAATCCGTAGAGGCAAAGCTTTATGTAGTTTCCCGAACAGTGTCGCATCACAACTCTCCTCTCACTTTGGCTTGGGGTTGATCGTCCAAGCGGGAGGAGGACGGGCGCGACGGTTAATCTACGCGGGGCTTCTGATGTGCATGCGGCGCACCTCCTACAGGCCAAGTATAGCAGTTTCGGGGCTTAATGGCACCTAGGCAAAG
>CAYGHR010000101.1:0-5245 GCA_964349715.1 uncultured Peptococcaceae bacterium | reverse complement strand
AGTGAGCTTTTATTAAACCGAGACACCAGAGAAAGGAGGTCCTCGGCGCACACAAGCATGGCCGTCTCGTTACGCCGACAGGACTGAAGCACCTCGAGGTAAATCTCGCCCTTACCGCAACCTGTGGTTAGGGCTTTTTCTCGCGCATCCGGGGAGAAGGGAACCGCCAGCGAAACCTTTGCTATCAAATTGCTCTCATCAATCTCGATATTTGAAACGTCATCAAGCGCATGGATTACACCGCTTGCGAGGAGGTAGCCTAGCACCAAGTATTCTATGGCAGCGGGAGTGCACATGAGAGTGGCGTACTTGTGCCCGTTGATACGAATACTCAAAGGAGCCTCATCTACAACAAGATCAGTTCCCCAAGTTGTCTGGCCCGCATCAATCTTCGTGATCTTGACAGACTTAGTCCTTGTCAAGTGTTCTACATCCTTTCGTAGCCAGACTTGTGGTGAGGGCGAGCAGGTCACTAGGGGTGTTGATGTTAGCGAACATGGACCAATCCTGGCTAAAGCACCTCGCTGTTTCCTCGTCTACGAGTAGGGCATTCTGAGAGCGCAGAAATTCTGTAAGGCTTTTTTTCCCTGTAGCCAAAAAGGCACGGATAGGGTCTACCAACGATCTGTTATAGAAGCCGTTAAAAGGTTCCATCCGGCAGCCAAAGGCAGTGACCAAAGCGGAGATCTCCCGGTCAGGGGAGGGAAGCCGACTCAGCAGGAACGATACATAGTCCATGTTAAGGTGTGGCATGTCACAGGCCAAAACGTAACTGTACCTACTCTTCGCCGCCTTTAGCCCGGCATGAATGCCGCCTAGGGGACCAAGCCCCACTAGTTCGTCGCTTACCACTTCAAGCTTTTTTGTGTCGCTACCCGCTAGGGTGTTACTAACTACAATGACCTGAGTGAATCGCATGCGCAAAGTGTCATGGAGAGAATACAAGAGGCGCTCGCCATTAATCACCAGATTCTCTTTGTTAAAGCCCATTCTGGTACTGCGACCGCCGGCCAGAATAATGGCTGTACCCGTTTCTTCCATGGCCTACACTCCTCGAGAAGATTTACCTGCGGATCTTTGCGGGCAATACAAGGGGCATGCGCTGCTATGTAAAGTGCGGGTTTAAAGAAGTAGGTCGCCACCGGCAACATCGCTTTGCGGACGGACAATGGCATTAGGATCGCCGCAGGGCGCAATGCAAGAGATGGTCTATAAGTTCGACGTATGATATTCCTGCTGCGCGAGCGGCCTTGGGGTAGTCGCTGTAGCTTGGATCTAGCCCAGGCAAGGTGTTGACATCAATGACATAGGGAAGTCCTGCGGCAGTTACGCGGACGTCAATGCGAGCGTAATCGCGACATCCTAGTGCCTGAAAGGCTCCTAGCACAACCCCTTCGATGCGCTGGTACAGTTGGGGTTCAAGGCTAGCCGGGCACTCTGTGACGACCGCATCATGAGATTTCACCTGGTGATCATAAAAACCATCTCTTGTCGCAAACATAATTTCAACGGGCGGCAAAATCCTAGCTCGCTCGCCCCCTAAAACACCCACCGTGAACTCGCGTCCGACAATAAATTCTTCAACTAAGGCCGGTTGTCGAAATGAAGTAACTACAGTTCGTACAATCTCAGCTGCTTCTGCTGCCGAATTCGCGACACTTTTGGCAGAAATCCCAATGCTAGACCCTTCATGCTCTGGTTTCACAATCACTGGATACTTTAGTGTGCATGGAAGCGGAGCATGTTCACTATCAGCGACGCCAAAATGTGGCGTAGGGATATTATGATACATCAGCACCATCTTGGTGAGAGGCTTGTAAAGGGCAAGTACATGGGCGCAGTGCCCACTCCCAGTGAAAGGAATTCGGGCTAGTTCTAACATAGCCGCCACTTGGGGCTGACTGGACTTATCGTGGATACCAGTGCAATTGTTAAAAATAACGTCTGGCTTCACATCACTCAGCTTACGCAACATGTTTACGTCACCCGGCACTACGTGCACATCGTAACCAAGTTTAGCAATAGCATCCTTTAGGGATTCAGTCGTTATGTTCATTTGCTGCGTTCCGTGCGGATTCGCGGCCACGCCCTGTCGGTCGACTTCACTCGTGTATGCCACAGCAACGCGCAAGGTCATTTTGAGGACACCTCATTTATGGTTTATGGAGTTTGTCATTACTCTACCGCCACACAGGCCCCATCGATAATTCTCGTCTTAACGGCCCCCTGGGCAAAGCGATTACCTTTGAGATGGGGTGCATCTAAGTACCCGACTTGAATAGCCTTGGCGATTACTGCTGGGTCCGTCAAAGAATCCTCGCCGCGACCTAGACGAGCAATTGCCGCTAGCAAGTCGTTGGCCTTTTGCTTTAGCGCTTGGCGCCTCGCCTCTACCTGCGGGTCGAGCGAAGCATCAGGCGCGAGGTGCAGCCTACTGCGAATCACCCCATGTACAATCTGGCAACTCTCCACCACCACTTCGGGCGAGGCGGCGAACTGCGCTTCGGAATAACCAACTACATGCACGATATGCGGCTGCAAATTAAGCGCCAGAGCAATAGAGGACGCAAGCTGACCTTTGGCTAGGTGCATATTTGTGGACAAACTCATCAGACCTGTGCGCACCTGGCGCAAGGAGGTAAACTTATCGTCATGCAGTGATTCTATGAGGTCGCGCTTGGCAAGCATCTTGGCCAAATCATTGCTGTAAGATGTACCCAGGGGCGTGTTAAACATATACTGTGCTACATAATCTCTTACCCCCTGCTTCTTGGCATTTAGCGCCGCCAGGTAAGCTGCAACCACGGCTACCACATCCGGCGCTTCACGCAGACTCCAGTGATGCGCCTCGTTGACCTCAACAGGTATACCGCGCTCTGCATGCCAGGCCATGACGGCAAGGTTTTCCGGAATAGATTCGGCAGGCAGGCGGTCTGACCTTCCGTCTAGGATGTTGTACCAACAGAGAGGGATAGCAGCCCAAGCATTGTTAATCGTCGCTCTGCTCATTTCGGCCCACTGTAGAAGGTCGCGTGTGCCTGAGTAACAGCGCATCAGCGGGTAGTTACCTGTGCGGGAGGCCACATAGAGCGCTGCCAAATCCTCGGGGGTGCGTACAGGCACGCCGCCCGCACCGTGCTGCAGCGGGTCCATCTCCTGGGGTCGAAAGAAGGCGAATTGCGCATTTTGGTCTGGGCCGAGCGATATTATATCGAGCACCTTGGCCTGGGCGATAGCGCGCACTCCTGCAAGAGTCTCCTGCAGGCTCGGCAGGCCAAAGTGGTGACGGATAAGGGGGTAAGGGGCAAGCCTCGCTATCCTCTCTACTAAGGTCTGTGGGGGTGTCGCTACGTCTTCCCCACCTCTTTCGCCACGCAAGAAGGCGACCACCTCCGCCGGACCTTCTTCGCCGCTGAAAACGCGCACGAACAAGCGCGTCTCCTCTGCGATCTGAGCCACTGGAGGTGTACCGCCAAAAACCAGCTCCGTGTCGGCAAGACCAGCTGCGTCTAAGGCTGTGCCAAGCTCCGCGAGCAGAGCACGCGCTGCCTCGGGGGACAAGCGATAACTTAACGCCAAAGTGTCAGGCCTCTCTCTAAGGGCAGCGGAAATTACATCAACAATGTCCACTGCCGGACCCAAGAAATCTGTTGTGTGACCGAGATCCTCCGCCAGACGCAGAAAGGCAATTACACCCGCCACATGCACACAGCTACCTATGGCAGCTCCCAGAATTTTTCTAGGCATCGAGCCTTCCCTCCAGTACTAGTTTGCGGATTTGTTTGACTGACAGGCCCGATAAACCCATTGTCTCCACCGTCCTGCCTTCGGCCCAGTAGTCGATGTCATGAATTACGCTCGCCATGTGAATCATGTTGTCAATAATGGGGGTGGGAACATCAAGGTGATGACCCAAGGACGCAATTGGCACCAAGCTCATAGGGACATCTTCGGTGATGTAACGCATGAGCGTCGTGGGCGGGGCCTTGATGCCTTTGTACCCAACATTAGCCTGCATTGCTTCATACAGGGTTCTACCCGCAGCGTCGTAGGCAATGTACAACCATTCCCTCGCGCTCATGGCTCTAATGCCGAGAGCGGCGGCGACTGCGATCCTCTCATTGTCCATGGCTTCCAGCACCCGCGCCACCGAGGGGGTGGCCCCGTCCATGTAGAACTCAAACTCGCCGTGGGTCGCTTCAATGCGGCCGGCGTTTAGCACAGTAAGCCCGGGGTGGAATATGGCACCTATGTTGTCTAGACTTGTCTTTAACACATTGTCACCGGGAACAAACTGCGGGTAGATGATGTTCAGCTTCTTGATAACTTCAGGGGTACGGTAGCTTGGAATGGCCGCAACCGGGATAACGTTCTTTACGCCAAACACATGAACCTTAGCCGGGTTGAGCATGCGGCAGGCATAGATAAGGGTAGAGGCTTCAGAGACTATGACGTCAGCAGTACAGCCGTGCCTACGTATAACGTTAAAGAATGCGAGGGCCCCTCCGGTGCGGCCCGGATGCAAGACCACCATTTGCCCGTCTCGCAAGTGAGGTGCGCATGCCTCGCCCATGGAAACATGCCCGTTAGCAGGAACAACAACCATTATGAGCTCTGCATCACGGATCGCTAGCTCCATGTCCGTTGTTACTACGCTCAGTCTGCCGACTCCCTCTATCTGACCAGTAAGTTCAATGCTCTCTGTAAACTGAATGTGCTCGATTCGTTCGATGCTACGATTATACAGCGATACCTCGCATCCCATCATCCCAAGATGTCCGGCCATAGTCTGCCCTCCATGGCCTGCCCCAAGAACTGCGACACGCGGCAGATTTTGCTTAGCCTGCCTGGTTCTAAACCGCGATAGACGCCTCGTCCCCCCTTGGTAAAGCATGAGCAACCCCCCCCCTTAATATTATCTTCATCCGCCAAGTGAGAATGCCCCACTTGACTCTTTGCCCACGCCTCGCAGGAGTGTTAAAGCAAAATATTCTGCACAAATAGTGTAAACTCCTCCTATTTGCGTACATTGACGGCGTCGCGGTAAACACCAGCCCCTCCCTACTGGGTGATCGAGCATAGGTGCCGATGCACCATTTTGACGTTAACTAACGCGGACTCTCGAAAAAACTCATGTGTCAGCTCTGGAATAAATTACGAAAACTTTACATAGTTCGAATAGTGTAGTATCTCGACTTTGACAGCCTCCCCTAACAAGAAAGGCCGTAAGCCCTTGGAAATGCAG
>CAYGHR010000100.1:0-5521 GCA_964349715.1 uncultured Peptococcaceae bacterium | reverse complement strand
CAGTTCGCTAGCAGCGACGTTTTTTATACTAGCACACTGCCTTAACAGCTGTCAACGCATGTGCAAAACTTTTTTACGTAGACTTGTCCCTGTCTTAACTATACATTAGGAAAGCCCACTGCGCGCACACTAAGGTATTCTAAGCAGCGGTGCGCTCATAAAACCCGTACGACCATCCTGCAAACGCACTCTATGCCAATCCTTACCGCGCTCCAAGACTTCGACGCGAGTGTTTAGCGTCAACGCGGTGACAATGCTGAAATTCGTGCCGGGGCCACTACGGACGTTAACCACTGTGCCGTTGACAAACCCATGTACGACTACGGGTTGAACAGGTGGCGGTGTAACGGGAGGTGGTGCAACGGGGGGCGTTTGCGCTACCCTTGCCTCAAGCGCTACTACCTGCGCCTCAAGCCTCGCTATGCGCTGCTCTAACCCTGCAATGTGCTGAGTCCATACTTCTACTGCCGCGAGGCGCGCTACGAACGGCTGTATAGCTTGGTTAAAGAAGCTTACCGTTATTAAGGGGTCATCGGTGGTCCCAGGTTGCGGCGTAAACGCTCGCGCCGAACCTAGACTGCCAAAATATAATAAAGTCGCCAACAAAGCTACAGCAATATGCCCCTTCTTCATTATTCCCAACCGACCTTTCTTTACTAACTGTATCCTGTCAACACCGAGAAAAAAGTTCCTTTACGTCATCTAGCGCGTAAGTTAAGCGCGCGGGCGGCAACTCCTTAAGAAAGGCGCGCCCATACCCCTTATTTTGCACGCGACCGTCAAGTATAGCTACCAC
Source organism: uncultured Peptococcaceae bacterium (assembly GCA_964349715.1). Classification (GTDB taxonomy): domain Bacteria; phylum Bacillota; class UBA994; order UBA994; family UBA994; genus UBA994. Next base: position 4,725 of record CAYGHR010000100.1, on the reverse strand, counting down.
ACCCTTGTCCTCGGCTGTGCGAATCAGACGTCCAAAGCCCTGCTTGAGTTTTAGGATGGCTTGGGGGAGGCTGTAGGAGCTAAAGGCATCCTCTCCCTTGCGCTCCATATGCTCAATGCGAGCCTGCGTTATCGGCTCGGTCGGCACCCCAAAGGGGAGCCTAACCAGAATCACGCAGCTTAAAGCCTCGCCGGGCACATCAATGCCCTCCCAATAACTAGCCACTGCCAACAACACGGCCTGTGATGAAGTGGTGAAGCGGTTCATCAGCGCCCCGCGGGAAGCTTTTCCCTGCATCAGTATTGTGAAGCCCTCTCCCTCTAAAGAGGTCAGCCTCTCAAAAGCGCCGTGCATGGCGCGAAATGAAGTAAAAAGCACCAGTGCTCGTCCCTGCGTTACGCGCACAATCTCCTCAATCTTAGCGGCAGCGTACTCGTCAAATGCGTCTTCTCTGGGGTCCCTAGCATCATCAGGCAAGTACAGCAAAGCGTTCTTGGTGTAGTCAAACGGGGATTCAAGGCGCAACAGGTCGCATTTACCAAGCCCTACACGTCGCAGCAAGATGGAGGAAAGCGTGGCCGAAGTGAGTACCACAGCTGAAATGCGCTCGAAAATATGCTCTCGCAAGTCTTCTTCCATGGAAACAGGAGCAGAGACTAACGCTACCCCTTCTTCCCCTAGTTCCACCCAATAGGCGTATTCTTCATCTCCGCCTCGTCTTTCCAGAATAAAGTCTAAGTTGTCGTCAATGCGCGAGAGCCGTTGGCAAAGTTGAGCTGCTAAGGCAGTTTGTTCTTCGCTAGCTCCTGCCGTGAGGTCCGCGAGTGCCTTCGTTAACTCCACTAGGTGGGGTCTAAGCACATGGGGATACTTATCGGCAGACAACAGGCGTACAGCCTTGTCAAACTGCAGGAAGAAGAAGTCGGTCTCTTGCGCGAGCCTCTGTACCAACGCCTCTACGGCGCGTCCCGCCAGAGCGTTGTCAGACACGAGTATTCCACGCAGACCCGCAGTAATAGCGGCAGTTGTACGGCGTATTTCCCCGGGGGAAACGCGTCGACTGAAAAAATCCGTGGCCACGTCTTCTAAGTTGTGCGCCTCATCAAAGACCACGGCGTCATAGTCTTCCAACACTGCTTGCTCGTGCAGGAACCCAGCGTCTTTCCGTACCGCTAGGTCGGCAAAGAACAGGGCATGGTTGGCCACCACAATATCGGCCTGAGCCTGCGCGCGCCGCGCAATATAGTAGTAGCAATCCCCAAAGGAGGGACACGCTCGCCGCAGACAGCTATCCCCCTCACCGCACACATGTTGCCATAAGTCCGGTGCGGGATGAAAAGGCAGTTGTTCGCGATCGCCCTTGAATTCGTCATTGCTCAACAGATTCTGCATCTCTCTAAGTTCTTTGACTTGGCTCTCCTGTGTCAGCAAGCCCCTGTCGAAGGTCCTAATGTTCTCCATTTTGCGGCGGCAGATGAAGTTGCTGCGCCCCTTAGCTACAACTGCGACAAAAGGCAGACGTGAGCCAAACACTCGCTGCAGGAAAGGAATGTCTTTCTTAAAGATTTGGTCCTGCAAATTAAGGGTCTTGGTAGAGACAACAATGCGCTTCTTAGCGGTGCGCGCATAGATTATCGCCGGAACCAAGTAGCCGAAAGTCTTGCCTAATCCAGTGCCTGCCTGCACCACTAGGTGACGATCCAAGGAAAAAGCGTTGGCCACAGCGTTTGCCATACTCACCTGCTGGCGTCTAGCTTCATAGGTTGGGTGATGTTTGGCGATAGGCCCCCCGGTGCCGAAGATATCTTCAATGCGCAATGCGTGTCTCCCCCCAAGCACCTAATAATATTCTGCGCCGGGGCGCTGTTTCCTGCTAAGGACGAAGAGGTGGGCGCTCGCCGCCCGGAGGCACAACAAAGCCTGCCCCTAACGGGAAGGGCAAGTTAACGACTGTCTCCGGCACTACGCCAAGATACACTATGTCTGCTATCGGTACCTCCAAGTGCACGGACAGCGCGCGCTGCATCAGCGGCACCACGATTCTCAGGTCAGCAAAGATTTCTAAGTAGATCTTATGGCGCGTCTGGTTGATGCCAGCCGACTCAAAAGCGTCCGTGATTTCTACGCTGACCGTGCCGGCAGGCAGAATGCGAAAGTTAATGGCAGGGCCCATATGCGCCAAGAGCGCGCTGCCAAATGCTTGCCCAAGTGGGATGGTAATGTTCTCCTCGCGTAAAGCCTCTAAGGTCGCTAGGACTTGCCGCGTAGTGCGAGTGACAAGGCGATTCACTTCTACAGTGTTGAGCCTCGCCCACGTAGGTCTACCTGCTTGGTCAGTGTGGACCGTGATAAAGTGGTCGTAGGGAATGCTCGCTCCCGCGGCTTCATATACCGCCTCCGTCAATGCCTGCGTTGCTAAGAGATGGGCCCGCACTTCAGCCATAGCGATGAGAGCTGGACGTAGCTGACTATCAATGAAGGTGACAAGCGAAGCACCAAGCAGGAGCAGCGCGAAAAAATAGAAGCGTCCTCGGGCCTTGCGCTTCTTGGCAGTAACGAAAGACATTTCCTCACCCCCACTCGTTATCTTATGCCTCACGACTGACTATCGTGACAGGCGATATCCCTATGTGTCAGTATGATACTCATGGCAGTGATGGTATAATGAAGTCAAAGGGGGTCAGCATATGGCCGTAAAACCAAATGCTAAACTAAAGCGCAGTCGTAGGCAATGGTTTTTTATTGCGCTTTATTGGAGCATTCTCGTTGCCTTCACTACTTTATCCGCGGGTCTTGGCTACGGTTACTACCTTGTGCATGACCTGTCGCCGGCAACCCTAACTCCCGTGAGTCCTGCCGAGAGCTCAACCGTCCTCGACGTACACGGCGAGGTTATCATGCAACTACACGCAGAGGAACACCGCATCAGTGTGCCGCTAGAGAGCATACCAAAGCATCTTGCCGAGGCAGTAGTTGTTATGGAAGACATCCGTTTTTATGAGCACTTTGGCTTTTCGCCGCGAGACTTTGCGCGAGGCCTCTGGCTCACGATCACCGGGCAAGACCGCCAAGGGGCAAGCACGATCACCCAGCAGGTAGCCCGTAACCGCATCCTGGGTGATCTGGCCTTTTCTATACCGCGCAAAGTGCGGGAGATCTACCTCGCGTTTCGCATTGAGCAAGTGTACACTAAAGCCGAAATCCTAGAAGTATACCTTAATGAGATCTTCCTTGGCGGCGCTGCCCATGGGTTTCAGGCGGCGGCTCAGCAGTACTTCGGCAAAGATGTCTCTGCACTAAGCCTAGCTGAGAGCGCTATGCTGGTGGGCATCATCCCCTCCCCGAACGCGTGGCGTCCGCGCGAAGGCAGAATGGAAGCCGCCGTGCAGCGCCAACGGCTTGTGCTTAGTGAATTAGTTAGGCACGGCCGCATTACAGAGGAAGAGCGTCAAGCAGCCTTGGCTACGCCTATTGCCTTAACTAAGGCTAGGCAACAAACGTCTGAGGCAAGCTTGACTATGTATTTTGTGGACGATGTTTTCGCACAAGTGCGGGATTGGCTTGTTGCCAATCGGGGTATGGATACTGGCACAGCCGAACAATACATCTACAGCGGGGGGCTGACGATTCATACCACCCTAGATTTAACAATGCAGCGAGCCGCGCAGCAAGCGGCCCTCGATATCTTTACGCAACCGGACGGCATCTTGGCGCGCCTGCGCCGTGCTGCCCGCAACGACCCAAACCCTGAAATAAGGCGCTTGGCACAGGCTGATGACTTTGAGTGGGTGCGTTTTACGAACGGCGAGCTCGGCGGTCTTCAACCACAGGTTTCTGCCCTGTTTATGGACCCAAGCAGTGGGGCAATTCGCGTGTGGCTTGGGGGCCGCGACATGGTGGGACGTTTCGGCATTAACCGCGTAGCGGGAGAGCAGAACCAGCCCGGGTCGGCGATTAAGCCGTTGGTGGTATATGGTCCCGCCCTTGCACTGGGAGGGTATACTATAGCAAGTGCCGTTGACGATGCGCCGGTTGTATATCCCACCGGGAATCCAAACGATCCGCTCTTTGCGCCGCGAAACTTCGACGTCAACCGTTTCCACGGCTACACCTCGTTTAGGACAGGTATGGCACGCTCCTTCAACGTCATGGCTGTAAAACTTTTCCATGCAATCGGCATCCGCCGCTCTTTAGATTGGGCTGAACAGCTCGGCCTTCAGTTTGATAGGACACCTCCCGACGATGATAACAACTTGTCCTCGGCCCTAGGCGGCTTGACTTGGGGACTGACCCTGCACGAAATGGTAGCCGCCTACAACGTGTTTAACAACCGTGGTGTTTACGTGGAACCCCACTCTCTTGTGCGAATTACGTCGCGTGCGGGCAGCGTACTCTACGAGGCACGCCCGCCGGAGCGAAGAATCGTAATCACAGAGCAGTTAGCTTGGCTGATGACTGACTTAATGCGCGGCACGGTGGAGACACAAGGCGGAGTCATAGGAACCGGCAGTGGGGGCTTGCGGGCCGCGACCATGGGGCGTTTCCCCGGCCAAGTGTCAGGAAAGACCGGCACCACGAACGATAACTTAGACGCGCTTTTTATCGGTTTTAACCCCCACTTTACCGGCGGTGTATGGCTAGGGCACGACGACAGCAATACCGGTGCCACACAGATAGATGGAGAAACCGGAGGTCATGCGACTTTCAAACCCCCAGCGAACTCCC
>CAYGHR010000099.1:0-5547 GCA_964349715.1 uncultured Peptococcaceae bacterium | reverse complement strand
GGATAGCGTGTAGATGGTTGCTCATAATGCACCAAGCCGCAAGCTCAAACTTGTCGCTGGCTTGCTGTTCACAAAGCAACTCCAACAAGAGCTGCCTCTCGTCATCGCTCTGAAAGACAAACTCCTTGTTGATTCCGCGAATCATAACGTGGTAGTAACCAGTGCTGCTCACCTGACGTCCTGCTCTGGGCATATCCTCACCTCAGGTTAATACTACCGAATTCTTAGAAAAAATACAAGAAGAACCGTCCCTTTTGGTTTCACTTTTGGTTTACTAGTAGCGCTTGCAGTCCCCCACTAGGACAGCTGGGTCAAACTCCTCCGTGGGCCCGCAGTAGGGGGCACCATGTCTTTTATTGTGCTTTCGGCCGCGATACGTTAAGGCTTTTACAGGACAGAATGAGTAGCAGCGCAGACAAAGTACACAGCGCGCTTGTGTCACAACACCCTCTGCGGCCTCTAAGAGATTGTCGGCAGGGCAAATCTTGACGCACAGGCCGCATCTCACACAGGAAGCGCGGTCTACCTTAAGTTCGTCGCGCAGAGTCTCAACATGCCGGCGATAGGGGATGCGCTGCAGTAGACCAGCCACCTTGGAGAGAAGGGTGAACCCGCGGCGCAGAGGGCGACCTCTGCTAATATAGTCCGCCAGTCGTTTGGCGCGAAATTTAGAGCAGCGAAGATACTTCTCCTTAGCCAGAGCAACATCGGTGTGCAGGGCAAAAGGCAGCACAGGGACAGACACGTTACTCGGCATATGAAAGTGCTCTCCCCAGAGTGTGGTGTACCCCTTCTCGCCTAGTAGCTCTGCGCCGAGACTAGCCCCGTCTCCCGACCACAGCCATTGCGTGCAGAACACAAGCGCTCGCTTTCCCCTCGCAACCGCCAACTCGCTGATGAACTTCTTCATCGGAATTGGCAAATCCGACCCATAGATGGGGTAGCCAAAGCCGATAATATCAGCCTCGGCAATTAAGCTTGTCGCTGCTGTGCGGTCAACTGCTTCGATGGAGTGAATCTCGGCCAAGTAGCCTCTAGTTCGTAGCTCACCAGCCAGCTCATTTGCCACCCACCACGTGTTGCCCGTACCGGAGAAGTAGAAAGTGCATACCCTAGCGGCTGCCATTGTGGCATCCGACATCGAATCACCTCTTGCACCATTTGTGTAATAGGCTCCGTTATTAGATTCTGCGCCGCGTCCATTCTCACCTCTTGACAGGCCTAGTCGATGAGCGCGTCGCTTACTGGTAGATACCTGTGCTTGTACCGAGCCACAAACCGCAAGTTGATAGCCGTAACCGCCCGCGATAAAGTCGCGAGGTCATATCTAAGTTGTGTAGGGACGCTTATCTATTACATAGGCCTTATGGCCCGTATTCTCCCTGAACCCGAGGCTCTCGTAGAACCGCTCCTCGCAGTTCCCAACCAAGTAGCAACTGATAAAGGTTGCTCCCATACGCATCAGCTCTGCCAATAGCGCTTCCCCCATAGCCTTACCCACGCCCTGTAGGTCCTGCTCCAGAAGGGAGCCGTTCTCGTAAACTAGCCCTTCCCCCTGAAGCCTATTCTCGAGGCAAAACTCAGGGATGTCAGCAGAAAGGCCATCGAACATTGCCCGGGCAATGCCTACGAGTTGCTCACCGTCAAACGCACCAACTATAACACTGCTGTGTTTTAGCGCCTTCCCAGCAGTTTCTTTGCCGTGGCCGGCTTCACAAATGTTGTTGCGAACGTAGAAATCCCACAACTGGTCGAGGGAAATGGCGGGGTTAATGAGAACTTTCATGGGAGACACCTCCGATTACAAACTCATGGACGGGACATGGTGACACCCACGCAATGCCAAACTGATCTACAACGCAGCACTTGCTCCAGAACATTTCTTGCAGATCTATCTGCAATTGACCGCCCTCCTGCAGTTTTTGGAACGCGTTATTGCCCCCATAAACGAACTGCCGGGGAAGGTGCTAGAAGACATCAGCTTAGTGCAGTAACCGGTCAGCTCGCCATATCTTTCACTCTTTCGAATTTTGACCCAGTAACTAGAACGCGCTCAGGGTCACTAGAGAGTGTTCGCGTAGTATTTCTCTATCGCTTCGCGCAGCCCATTTGCTTTAAAGATGCGGTTGTCGTACTCGTGCTCCCACATGAATATTTCTGTCTCTTTCACGCCGTCCCCAGTGATTGGGTAGCCAAAGTAATCCCCGCACCCGTTGCCAGCCACAAACAATAGACAGTCCAGCGGCATCCAAGCGGTTACGCTACGCACCATCAGGTTGGTGTCGATGATCTGCTGGCAGGAGAAACAGAAGTAACTGTCCCCATCAAATTGACGAAGCATCTCTACCAAATCGGACGGCAAACGAATGCCTAGCGCTCTCTCGGCTGCTTCGATGTCGCTATTGGACGCTGGCGGGTTTAGTCTTACGTTGGGGTTACCAACCGAGGCCGTTAGTACAAGTTGTCTCCACATGATAATCACCTTGCCTTTATGTTTTCCGGGGACCAAGCCCAAGGATGCCTGTTTGCCAACCATGGAGTGCCTTGTATCGTTCTATAATACTCATATTCCTATATTAATCTATTGACTATAGTGTATCACATACAGTATACTTGCGCTAGAGGTGATTTCAATGAGTAAGGCCGCCGATATACTAGACGGTCTGCTGCAAGAACTAAGGCGAGGAGTGATCACCCTCGGAGTCTTAGGCCAGTTGCATAGCCCGCAGTACGGCTATTCCCTAGTGAATACGCTTGAGGCGAAGGGGCTTATGGTCGAACCAGGCTCCCTATACCCCCTGCTGCGCAGGCTAGAGGGGCAGGGGTTGCTCGAAAGCACCTGGGATACCAACGAGGCCCGCCCCCGCAAGTACTACTGCCTTAGCCCACTCGGCAAAGCGGTGTATGCCCGCCTATGCGGAGAATGGCGCACCCTGGCTAGCACCGTGGAAGCAATAATTGCCAAAGGAGAGAGTGAAGATGGATTTGATCAATAGATATGTCTACGATGTAGTGCGACGCCTGCCTGAGAGGCAACGTAGCGAAATCGACAAGGAACTACGCGGACTTATCGCCGACATGCTAACTTCGCGCACTGCCGATAGTACGCCTAGTAACGACGAGGTAGCAGCCGTGCTTGTGGCCTTAGGTGAGCCAGCAAAACTGGCAGACAACTACAGGGGCAGTGGGCGCTACCTCATTGGGCCTACCTACTATGACCAGTATGTCTCGCTACTACGAGTCCTCCTCAGCGTCGTTTTTATTGGACTTAGTATAGCACTAGCCACCACCTATTTCTTTAACCCCCCGCAGAGCATCTTCGCCGCTCTCACCACTTACCTCGGCTCCCTCTTTAGCGCCACATTGCAGGTATTTGCCTGGGTCACTGGCGGCTTTGCTTTGGCCGAGTACTACAGCACCGGCATGCCGCAAACAACCACAAGATCAGACTGGACACTCGCTGACCTTCCTGAGGTGCCCCTCAAAGCGACTCTGATACCCCCTCATGAGCCCATCGTGGGCATCGGATTTACTGTCCTATTCATGGCGATTCTCAACTTTGCCCCCGAGATACTTGGCGTCGGCAGCCTCTCAAATGGACGGCTAACCATCGCACCTCTGTTCCAAGTAGAGGTACTCCGTCAAGTCCTGCCGCTCATAAACTCCCTTTTTGCGCTTGCCCTCCTTAAAGAATTCGGCAAGATATACTATGGCCAGTGGACACCAAGACTGGCCATTGGCAACACATTGCTAAACATCGCTACGATTGCGCTCGCCGTAGTTATCTTTCCACCCAACGCGCAAATATGGAACCCCAATATTTCGCCTCTACTCCAAGGCATACCACGCTTCTTCGCCCTAGCGTTAGGCGTAGGGCTTGTCATCGACTCCGCGTTCTGTCTCATCAAAGCGGCAAAACTTAGAGGAAAACAAAGGGGACGGTTCTTCTTGTTTTTTTAGTGCGCCTAACTTTGTAGTCGAGCGACGGTGGACGCAACTATGAAGGGAATTGCCTCCTGCGGGAACGGCGAGACACAGCTGACATTGATTTCGCACAGCACATAGGTGTCGGCCCCTAGACTGTCCTTGGGGCCTAAAAGAAAATCACAATCCCAGATGATTGGGAGTTGGCTAGTGTCAATGCGCAGCAGTTTTTGCACCGCAGGGAGCCATTCCCGTTCGAGCTTGTACTTGAGCGACTGATATTCAGGCTTGCTGGGCGGATGGTACAGGCGCGGTCCAGGTTGCGGCGCTGCGGAGGGCAGCGCACCTGCTGGCGGAGGAAAGAGAGCATTTACTGCCTGGTGTCCGAACCCCACGACTTGCTCATGAACCAAGTAGCAACGAATCATACCGTCAGTTAAGCGTTCCTGATATGCTTGGTCAACCACAAGGCCGCTGCTCACAAAATAGGGCCGACATAGGTTGAATAGGGCTTCGAGGGACATCACTTCTTCATACGCGCCTCGTATCGCTTGGCGCACGCAGACAGGGGTATCGTAACCCAGCGCTAACGAGTCGCCACGCCTGCCATCGCCAAGTAGCGAATTTCCCTGCACCTGTACTTTCCACACGCCTATACCGCCGTTGCCGCGGTACTGCTTCAGGACCCGGGCCTCCCCAGAAGCCAATCGCCGTGGTAATTCTTGATACATCTGTTCTAGCGTAAGATAAATATGCGTGTCGCAACCCCAGCCTACTTCGCGCGTGCTATACAAAACTTCCTTGGTGCCAATCTTTAAAATGACGTCGGGATGCGCACTGACAAACACTCCGGCAGCTGCCACGCGACGCAGCATAGCATCTAACAAGGTGCGGTCACGCCCTCCCTCAAGCGGGTCGACCCAAACGAGGACGCCATCAAACTGCATGAGTTGTGGCTCGACCTCGCCGCAGGTATCGTCATGATAGGCGACTGGAAGCGCCACCACCCCACTGTCGACAAACCCCTGAAACAGCTTCGAAAACAGTTCGCTTTCAACCGACGACTTCCTCCCGACAGTCCGGTTCTCAGCATAAAGAATGGCTACCCGCAATTGCTTGGTCCTCACCAGCTCTCCTCCTTCGGCTTGCATCAGCAGGTCCGCTCTGGGAAACAATGGGGTAAACAAAAGGGACGGTTCTTCTTGGAAACAACCATCCCATCCGCTCGTAAATTACTCGTCCTGCATAGCCTGATACACCTTGGTATGCGAAGTCTCAAGCAATGCGGCGGCCTTGCGCAGCGTGAGGCCAAGGTCCTGCGTCAACTGCCGACAGATGGACGCGAAGAACTCAGGGTCGCGCTTGAGCTGCGCGGCTCTTTCTATGCCATGCAGGGCACAAAACTGCTCTAAGGCCTTATGCGCAACAGCTAACCTGTAGGTTTCGCGGTCTTCACCGGTCTCAAGGTACAGCGTGAGGTCGCTTTGACGGTGGAACTCGGTGAACCCGCGCACACCTCCACCGAGCAGTGCCAGCACAAATTCCTTCTGTACTTCACTAATGTGAGCTGCTTCCATCGTGTACTCCCTGTAGCTACTCCACTGATAGTCAGCCGGGTCTGCT
>CAYGHR010000098.1:0-5639 GCA_964349715.1 uncultured Peptococcaceae bacterium | reverse complement strand
GCGCGCGGCCCCCACGTGGATTGTAGCACGAGTTCTGCCGGGCAGCAACTTAGAAGAGCCCCTAGCTTGGCGCGGGTGGCTCTTCTTGTGGAAGCGTCAGCGATGCTCTGCGGCCAGTATTCCCAGCATGACTTCGACTAGCTCCGGGTCGAACTGGCTCCCGGAGCAGGCCATCAGTTCGGCTACCACTTCAGCGCCGGAGAGGGCCGCCTTGTATGGCCGGCCGTTGGTCATGACCTCGTAGGCATCGACGATCGTCGTTATGCGTGCCAACAGCGGGATTGTCTTCCCGGCTAATCCCTGCGGATATCCCTTGCCATCCCAGCGCTCGTGGTGCGACAAGATGTCGGTGGCGACATGGGCGAACTCCTCCGTGGCTCTGGCAATGCGACTGCCTACTTCCGGATGGGTCTTCATGATCCGCCATTCATCCGAGGTTAGGGGGCCGTTTCGCCTGAGCATCTCCTCGGGAATGTTTATTTTCCCAATGTCGTGTAGCCTAATCACCAGCATTAGCCTCGCTAGCTCCGAGTCCGGAAGGCGAATTTGCTCGCCAATTTTCGTGGCAACTTCCTGCATGTGTAAAGTGTGGGTTTGCGTCTCAAAGCTTTTTTCCTCTAGGGCCTTAATCAAGGCGTTCAAAACACTGCTGCGAGTGCTGCCGCTTTCCGACAGCTTGGCCTTGTACATAGCGTCTTCGGCTTCGCGCAACACCTGCTTCAAGCTTTGCGTGGCACTTGTCTTGCTGGCCGTGCCCAGCGAAACCGATACCGGCATTTCCCCCACATAGGAGGTGCGGCCCTGCGTTGCGATTCTCTTCCCGATATGCTCTGCTGTTGCCGCATCGGTACATGGCAGCAAGACTACGAACTCGTCACCCCCCCAGCGGGCCACAATATCTTCTTTGCGACAGCAACTTCTGATTGCGTTTGCCGCCACCCTTAACATCTCGTCCCCGTGGGCGTGTCCATAGGTATCATTTACCATCTTGAGTCCGTTCAAGTCAGCCATGATTATTGACAAGGGCAACTGACGTGCAGTATCGAGCCTGTTCATCTCCTCCGCAAGAAAGTGGCGATTGTAAAGACCCGTTAGCTGATCGTGAAAACTCATGTGACGCAGTCTCTCTTCTGCTTTTATCCGACGCAGGGAGATCGAGGACAGATGTGCGAAGGGCTTGAGAAAATCTGCGTGCGGGGTGTGATCTTGCTGCTTGAGGCCTATGACTAGGGTGGCATAGAGCTCTCCCTCAACCACCAAGGCAATTACCATAAAACACTCGATGCCCGCCGCTGCCATGACAGTAGCAGAAACCTCTTCTGTGATAATGCCCCCCGTCATGGCCGCCAGTGACCACCGGTATGTGAAAGGATGAGCGGCTAGCCTCGCGTACTCAGTGTCGATCATGTTTATCTCAATCGAAAATACTTTTTCGCCAAACAGGCTCCGCCCTAATTCGCGCAAGGTCTCATCCATGTGAATGTGCCTGACAACTAAGGTCTTTTTGACAGGGTCAAATTCACTTAAGACGGTCATGGGGGTAGTGGCGTTTTCTGCTAATTGCGCGGTAATTAGTGCGGCCAGCTCTTCATACGAGTTGCAGTCCGCCTGCTCAAGACCGTATCGGTTCAAGTCCTCGAGAGTCTTGTTCTTTTGCCTCAGCGCTTCCTCAGCCTGTTTGCGTTCGGTAATGTCTGTATGAATGCTCGCAAAACGACCTCGCTGGGGCGAGTAACTCACGACACTAAAAGTGCGTTTTGCTCTTACCGAGTAGTATTCCTGAAAGTGCGGCTCACCCGTGAGTGCAACCCTCGCTAACGCCTGTAGCGAAGCATCTGAAACGGCTGGGTTTACAGTGCGGATTGATTTGCCCCGCACATCCCGAAGCCGAAGATTAAATACGCGCTCGAAACTGTCGTTTCCATCCACAAAGACGTAGTCAATGACCTGACCGGATTCATCTTGGACTATTTCGTGCACAGAAACAGGCTGCTGCATCTGCGCAAACAGCAGCCGATATTGCTCCTCGCTGTCTCTTAACAAAGCCTGCGGCGTTCTGCCACGACCCTGTTTATTGCCCACGACAACCACATCCCGTCACCCGCACTGTGGGGATTAGTTCGCCGCCTTCTCCGCCGTTTCCTGCTATTGGAGCGCTGCCTTTATGACATTAAGCTCTTCAGCCACCTTAGTATACTGTCTATCTAGTTCCTCCCAACTGCCATCCTCGCGGGGGATGTCTTGTAGTATACTAGCAAGCCGCGCTAGGCGCATTTCCAGAACCAGCCCCTGCTCCTTGAGTCGCGCCCGTGCAAGATGGCGGGCTTTACGCTCGGGATTAATCTCAAGGCGCCTCCAATCTTGATAGGCGGAGATTTTCCCGGCAAAGGAGACTAATTTTCTGTTCTCTATCACCCACAGCTGATCCACGAGTGACTCGAGGAAGTAACGGTCGTGTGACACGAGGAGCAGGGCTCCGCCAAATGAGCGCAGTGCCTTCTCCACACTCTCTCTACCCCATAGGTCAAGATAGTTGGTGGGCTCGTCAAGAATTAAGAGGCCTACGTCTTGGGCGAGCATCCCTGCGATGAGGACACGGTATCGCTGTCCCATACTGAGATGCCCCAGAGGTCTAAGGGCTTCATCCTTGGTAACGTTCATGCACCCTAACAAACGGCGGGCGGCTTGCTCATTGACCCTAAGACGAACCGCAAGCCAAGTGGCAGCGGACACTGCCTGTGGAACATCCCGCAAGTCCTGCGGCAGATAGCCTAGCCGCAAACTGGGGCTCCGGTTTATAGTGCCGGCCGAACCGCGGAGTTCATTCATAATGAGGCGGAGCAGTGTAGTCTTCCCAGTGCCGTTACTGCCCATCAACCCTATTCGCTCCCTTGGCCTGATACACGCATTAATGTTCTCAAGCAAAGGGCAATCCAAGCGGTAATTAAAGCTTACGTCGGTAAGTGTCACCAAGCTATCGCTCATCACATCCGTGGTTGTGAAAACAATCTGGCGTGTGCGGGGTGTATGAACTTGCTCGGGAGTAATCGAATCCAAACGCGCTAGCTGCTTCTGCCTAGCCCTTATCTGCCGGGCATGCTTTTTCGCCCTAGCCTTGCGAAAAGCCACTGTACCTTTGTCTTGAGCCGAAGAAGCTTGGCTATGGGCCACAGCATACCGCTCTCGCATGGACACAATCACTTGTAGCAACTGCTGCCGTTTTGTTAGGGCCTGTTGTCTTAAACGTTTATCTGCTTCCTCACGCTCTGCTTTCTGTCGTCTGTACGCACTGTAAGCGCCTCGATATGCCGTCAGTCGCCCGCGCGAGAGTTCCCAGATATACTGCGCCACTTGGTCGAGAAAGTATCTGTCATGGGTGACTATAAGCACGCTGCCAGGGTAGCGCCTCAGGAAGCTAGCTAACCAATGCATGGAGTCTAAATCGAGAAAACTCGTGGGTTCGTCAAGCAAAAGAAGATCAGGGCTCCCGACTAACGCTTGCGCCAAAGCCACGCGGGTACGCTGTCCGCTGCTCAAGTGAGCAAGGGGGCGTGAAAACAGCCCGTCGTAGATCCCGACGTCGCGCAACATATGTTCTGCTTGCTTGCGTAGGGCAATGTCTACGCAAAGGCCATGGCCAGTCATCACCCAATCCAGCACGGTGTCAACCGGCGAAAAGTCCATTTCCTGTCCATGGTAGGCCACGCGCGCCTCGTTCGCAATTGAAACGATGCCCGATACATTGACGATCTTCCCGAGCAAAGTTCTGAGCAGCGTGGTCTTACCGGCACCGTTTTCGCCAACTAGGCCTATGCGCTGCCCTCGCTCTACTCTGCCGGAGATGCTGCGCAAAACTTCGTGCGCGCCAAAAGAGACGCTGAGCGCATCAAAACTAAGTAGCGTCATATCCGCAACTCCCTTCCTTTTGGGAAGGGCCCTACCCTTCCCCTTAGCTACTCAGCTTTTTGATCCTCACCGGATTCACCTCCCAGATACCGTGCCGGAGCGGTCTGCTCCCGCCATGATTCTCTGTGTTTCGTCTAAGAACGCTTCTACATCGTGTTTGAAGTGGCGTGAGGTGTTTTCGAGGTCGTCAACTAATGCGGCTAACCTCGTGGCATCTAAGCTAAAGCCATACACATTGCGAAAAACGTGGCGGAAGGACCTGTATTTATCGAGCAACTGCAGCGTAGTCTTTGAGACCAATGCTGGCCTAACATCTCTCACCGCCACCGCCATCTGGCGCAAAAGTTGCATGTGCCAGTCGATTCCCTCGGGCAGATGCTCATCTAACTCCCGTGCAACTACTTCGAAGATGTTCTCAACCGCGACATAAAAGTCGTGAAGCACGGACCCTACCGCTCGCAAGAGAAAGCTATCCTCAGGATCTAGTTGACTAGCGGCGGTGGTGCCTTTGCCTATCAGACTGTGCCCCTCAAGTTCACCATGCAGGGACTGAATGCTTACCAGCTCATCCTTAATCCTGGCCTCAATCAGCTTGAGCTCCTTATTGGTCACAACAAAACCCCCTCTGCTCTGACTCGGGCTTTCGTTCCCGGCAAGGCATTTGCTTCGATAAGCAACGTTAGCGGGAACGGCGCGGCTATATGCTCGGCTTGCCGCAGCACCTCCCAATAGTCTGTTTCGGGAGGAAAGTCGCCAACGAACATGTCGATGTCTGAGTGAACCGTAAAGTGCTTGCCGGAGACCAAGGAACCGAAGAGCCAAATCTCATTGATGCCGAAATTGGTTCTTAGCATTTCAGCTACGTTTTCAGCGCATTGCCGCGCTTGGTCGCGCCTGGATTTCTCTTGTTCCAGTTTCCTGCGGGCACGCTCTTCCCATGCCGCGCGCAAATCCATCGCTACGCTTTCGTCCCTCATTACTTCCTCCCCCTAGTTGGACCATATTGTCCTTAGGTTTTCGCGCCATGACCAAACGCCGCTGCACGAGTGCATTTTCGAACAACGCACTAACAGTCAACTTCCAGCCGTCAACCGTCAACCGTCAACTTCCACATCGCCCCGCTAAGACGCGCGCGACATGCACGCCGCTCGCGCTTGCTTGGGATAGTCCGCGCGTGACGCCAGCGCCGTCACCAACGGCAAACAAACCCTTGACCTCTGTCTCTAGCTCAGACGACAAGCGCAGGCGTGAGCTGTAGAACTTGACTTCCACCCCGTAAAGCAAAGTATCGTCGTTAGCAGTGCCGGGGGCAAGTTTGTCTAGGGCGAAAATCATCTCCATGATGTTATCGAGGTGGCGCTTCGGCAAGACCAAACTCAAATCGCCCGGCGTCGCGTCAAGTGTCGGTTTAGTGAAGCTCTTTCCTAAGCGATGCTCATTTGTGCGCCTGCCCTGCACGAGATCGCCAAAGCGCTGCACCAAAGCGCCCCCGCCCAACATGTTGGAAAATGAGGCAATGCGCTTGCCGTACTGGTGCGGCTCATTAAAGGGGTGCGTAAAGCGGTTACTCACGAGCAGCGCGAAGTTTGTGTTGCGACTGTGCAGCGCCGGGTCACGGTAGCTATGCCCGTTCACGGTGATGATGCCGTCGGTGTTCTCGCTAACCACGTAACCGCGCGGATTCATGCAAAAAGTGCGCACCGAATCGCCGTACTGCTTGGTGCGGTAGACTA
>CAYGHR010000097.1:0-5645 GCA_964349715.1 uncultured Peptococcaceae bacterium | reverse complement strand
CCGTCAACTGTCAACCGTCACCCGTCACCCGTCAACCGTCAACCGCCCCTCATACGCTCACCGGCTTGAACTTTGCCGTGAAGTGACGCAGAATGGGGGCCTCGTATGTATACTCAAGACCCGCAATCTCGGCGCGTCGCTCATAGACGTTGGCACAAGCCACAGCGATGACGTCCATGTGGCGGTTGGTGTAGACGCGGCGGGGAATAGTGAGGCGGAGCATTTCGAGCTTTGGGTAGTCGTGGTCCCCAGTCGCAGGATTGCGTCCCGCTAGATTGGTGCCAATCTCTACGCCGCGCACGCCGCCCTCGATGTACAGCTCCACCCCGAGCGCTTGGGCGGGGAACTGGTGCTGCGGAATATGTGGCAAGAAGCGCTTGGCATCGAGGTACACGGCATGCCCGCCGATAGGCTCGATAATCGGGACGCCGTACTCGAGCAGCTTATCGCCAAGGTACTTGACTTGCCCGATGCGGTAGGTTAGATAGTCCTCCTCTGTAACTTCGTAAAGCCCCCGCGCCATGGCCTCCATATCGCGACCGGCAAGGCCGCCGTATGTCGGGAAGCCCTCAAACAGCACGGCAAGCCCGCTCGCCGTCTGATACAACGCATGGTCATTGACAGCAAGGAAACCCCCGATGTTCACTAACGCGTCCTTCTTAGCGCTCATGGTGCAACCGTCCGCGTAGGAGAACATCTCGGCCACAATCTCGGCTATTGTTTTGTTCTCGTACCCGGGTTCGCGCTGCTTAATAAAGTAGGCGTTCTCAGCGAAACGACAAGCGTCGATAAAGAAGGGTTTGCCGTACTTCTTGGCTACTTCGCTTACGGCGCGAATGTTTTTTAGGGATACCGGTTGACCCCCGCCGCTATTGCAGGTGACGGTGAGCATGACCAGAGGCACAGAGGAAGCGTGCTCGGCCAGGAAAGCGTCGAGCTTGGCGATATCCATGTCCCCCTTAAAGGGATACTGGGAAGTGGGGTCATAGGCCAAAGGGGTCACAAAGTCTACCGGAACGCCCCCCTTGTGGAGAACGTGCGCTTTAGTGGTGTCAAAGTGCATATTGTTGGGCACAAACTGCCCTTCTGCAAGCAGAACGTAAAGCAACAGGTTCTCGGCCGCGCGCCCCTGGTGTGTGGGCAACACAAACTTGAATCCTGTTATCTCCTGCACCGCGCGCTCGAGATTGAAGTAGTTCTTGCTGCCGGCATAAGCCTCGTCACCGAGCATCATGCCCGCCCATTGGTTGTCGCTCATGGCTGACGTGCCGCTGTCGGTAAGCAGGTCGATGTAAACTTCTGTAGACTTAAGGCCAAAGAGGTTAAACCCGGCGGCGGCGATCTTCTCTGCGCGCTCCTCGCGCGTGGTCACTTTGACGGGCTCTACGACTTTGATGCGAAACGGCTCGGCGGTGGGGATTGGTCTTGGCATGTGTGCCCTCCTTGCTTATTTCACTTCTTACTAGATGATATTACCTGCATCACCCGGCGCGCTAATTTGTCCGGGTCGTGCCGCACTACGTCACCCTGATGCAGCAGGTCGCCTGTGGCTATGCGCACTCCGAGCTGATGAAGGCTTGGGAAGTCTAAAACTACCGGCATGGAGCCGGCTGCCGCGTATTTAGACACCAAGTGCGGTCGGACTCTAGCACTGTTGACGACCAAGTAGTCAATCAGGCGCGGCGACGAAAAATGCTCGATGGTTGTTACGTGCCGCGAGGCCGTAAATCCGTCCGTCTCCCCGGGCTGCGTCATGATGTTGCAGACGTATATTTTTGGTGCCTTAGTTGCCGCTAGCGCCTCCCCCATGCCGCGCACGAGCAGATTCGGGATAACCGATGTATACAGACTGCCGGGGCCAAGCAAGACTGCGTCAGCTTCCGCAATGGCCTTGAGGACCTCCGGCAGCGCCTCAGCTTCACTCGGGATAAGCGATAGGCTGCGCACCTTGCCGCCGCACAAACTCACATTTGTCTCGCCCTCTACTATCGAGCCGTCTTCCAGTTCAGCCCTTAAACGCACGTCAGCGGTAGTTACGGGCAACACCCGCCCCCGTACTGCTAGGACTTTACTAAACTCCTTAATAGCTAACTGAAAGTCTCCTGTGATGGATGTCATGGCGGCGATGAGCAAGTTGCCAAAGCTATGCCCCAGAAGCTCCCCGTCCCTAAAGCGATACTGAAAAAGGCTTTCCAGCAGCGGCTCGGTGTCAGCTAAGGCGAGCACGCAGTTGCGGATGTCCCCCGGCGGAAGTATGCCCATCTCGCCTCGCAAACGCCCTGAACTTCCGCCGTCGTCGGAGACCGTGACGATGGCGGTGATGTTGCTGGTGTAGTGCTTTATGCCCCTAAGCAATACCGACAGCCCGGAACCGCCGCCAATGGCCACTACGCGCGGACCGCTTTTAAGCAGGCGGCGCATAAACAACACATCGACCAGTTCAGCTTCTTGCTCGGGCGTAATAATCTCGAGGATCGACCGCATCACGCACTTTACCGCCACCCCTACAAGCGCTAGGCCGACAATCACCAAGAACACCCCGGTCACGTAAAGCGCCGCCGTGCCGGCCGAAGCCTTTAAGTACACGTACAATTGCCGTTCGAGAAAGCCTAGGAGCTGCCGCCCCCACAGTAGCCCTAAGCCCACCATACTGAGGCCGACCCCACACGTCGCCAAGAACAGGTAGCGCTTGACCCGCAGGCCCGGGTAAAGCCACTTGAGCAGGCGCAACACTACACCTCCTCGCTGACGTGCCGATGCTCAACCGCGACCCGCCAGCGTGAGAGCACAAGTTTCTCCTTGAGCGCCTCAGCCATTGCCACCGAACGGTGCCTGCCCCCGGTGCACCCGATGGCAACCACCAACTGAGTCTTCCCTTCTTTTATACAATGGGGAATGACGAACTCCACCATCTCCTGCATCATGCCCAGATAGTGGTGGCTCGCCTCGTCGCCAAAAACAAACTGCTTGACCCTAGCATCTGTACCCGTGAGGGGCTTCAGCTCAGGCACGTAGTGGGGGTTAGCCAGGAAGCGGCAATCAAAGACAAAGTCGGCATCGAGGGGAATGCCCTTCTTAAACCCAAATGAGAGCAGCCTAATCTGCAGTTTCCCGCCCGCTTCGCCTTGCTGGAATAGCGCCTGTACTTCTTCCTTAAGCTGAGCCGGCGTGAGCCCAGTGGTGTTAATTATCTTATCCGCCCGGCCCTTTATATCCGCGAGCATCTCTACCTCACGCCGGATGCCATCCTGAATACTGCCCTCACCGGCTAAGGGGTGTCTGCGCCGCGTCTCCTTGAATCGGCGCACCAGCACCTCTTCCGACGCTTCGAGAAACAGCACTTCATGCGGCCACTCGTGATAGCTAAGGTAGGCTAGGGCGTCAAAAAGCGACTTAAAGAACTCCCCGCCGCGAATGTCCATTACCAGCGCAGCGCGCTGTATCGTGTCGCCTGACGCACAGAGTTCAGCAAACTTAGGCAGAAGCGCCGGTGGCAGATTGTCGACACAAAAGTAGTCGGCATCCTCAAACACCTTTATGGCTTGCGACTTCCCCGCACCCGACAGGCCGGTAATAATGACGAACTTTACTGCGCCCTTCACAGGCAACCCTCCTTATACCACCGGGGCGTCAGCTCTGTAGCGGGTCTTTCCCCGCTTCTTTAGGTAATCCCGCACCCCGCCAGCAGTAAGATTAAGGATTTGCGCGGGAGGAACCCCACAGCTGATGGCCAGCTCGTAGGCCTTCGCAACTTCCCCCACCTGCCATGGTGAGTGCGCGTCGCTGCCCAGTACAATGTTCGCACCGTACTCAATAGCTAACCCAATCATCTCCACGCAGTTCTTGTCACTCCCCCGCCGGTGAGGATATATAAGCGAAGCATTGTTTACTTCCATGGCTATGCCCGCCTCGGCAATAGCCCGCACGACGACCTCGTGGTGAACAGGGAACTGAGGGTTGCCGGGATGCACGATCACGTCGACTAACCCTGTGTTAATGGCACCTAGAATCGCTTGCGTATTCAGATCCCGCGACATGGGCGCGACGCAGTCATCGTGAAACCCTGCCGCGACCCAGTCTAGGCGCTCAAGGAAGCGTCGCTCAAGGTCAAGTTCCCCGCGTTCATTGAGCATGTTAGCCTCGATGCCTCGCAGCACCTCAACCCCGGCGATAAAGTGCGGCAGAACCAGTAAGTTACTGAAATAGTAGCGGTGCGGCGCACCGGGGAGACTTGGACCATGGTCGCAGAGAGCTATGAGTTCTAACCCCTTCTCCCGCGCGGCCACGGCCATCTCCTGCACAGTGCCGTAGGCGTGCCCGCTGGCGATGGTATGTACGTGTGTGTCGGCCTTGACCAAAAAGCGCACCCCCATAAAGACTTGTCCCGTATATTATACCTGATTTAGCCAAGCTCTGCAGTCGTCCAATTCTAAGCAATCTTCTGAACTATGCAAGTATTTTTCTGTAGTATTCTGTAGGATTCTGTAGGGCGCGGCTTATGCTTAGGTACAAACTAACAGGAGGGGAAATAATGAAACGCGCACTTATCGTCGCCTTCGTCCTTATCGCCGCTCTAGCCGTCGTCATCACGGGGTGCACGCCGCAAAAGCAATTTCTCAGTATCGCCACCGGGGGTACGGGGGGAGTCTATTACCCGCTCGGCGGAGCACTCGCCCAAATTCTTAACAAAGACATTCGGAACATGGAAGCTTCGGCCCGTGTTACCGGCGCCTCGGTTGCCAATGCTAACCTCTTAGCCACAGCCGGCGCGGAAGGTGTAGAGATCGCCTTCCTGCAGAACGACATCGCTTACTATTCATTC
The DNA here is from genome assembly GCA_964349715.1 of uncultured Peptococcaceae bacterium. Taxonomy (GTDB): domain Bacteria; phylum Bacillota; class UBA994; order UBA994; family UBA994; genus UBA994. The sequence continues at coordinate 823 of CAYGHR010000097.1, read as the reverse complement.
AATGGACTGGAAATGTTTAAAGACCGTAAGAACGACCAGATCCGCGGCATCGCCACTCTGTACCCCGAGGTAATCCAACTTATTGCCACCGAAGCATCCGGCATACGCACGGTACGTGACTTAGCTGGCAAACGCGTAGCTGTAGGTGCCGCCGGTTCCGGGACTGAGGCCAATGCCCGCCAAGTCCTCGCGGCTTTCGGTGTTGAGTACACCGCCCTGGCCAAGGTAGAGTACCTGCCCTTTGGTGACGCCACGGCACAAATCAGGGACGGGCACCTCGACGCCGCTTTTGTCACGGCCGGCACCCCGACCGCCGCTGTGACGGAGCTCGCCAACAGCATTGCGATTACACTGGTCTCGTTGACCGGACCGGAAGTTGATGCACTCCGCACAACTCACCCCTTCTACGTAAAGCACACCATACCGGCCGCGACCTACCGTGGCATAACTGCTCCCGTAGAGACCGTGGCAGTGCGCGCGATGATTGCCGTCAAGGCAAGTCTGACGGAGAAGCAAGTTTACGACATCACGAAGGCCTTGTTCAAGCACCTAGATGACTTCGGTGCCGCCCATGTGCGCGGCAAAGACCTCTCCCTCGCTACGGCTCAGGAAGCAATGCCCATACCGCTTCACCCGGGCGCGCAAAGGTTCTTTAGGGAACAGCGCTAGTGTACCGCAGGCACGGGGCACCGCAGCGCGGTGCCCCTTCGCTCACAACCCTGTTAGGTAGTGTGTTCGCCTTAGCCCTGCTCTTGTCCTCTTTCTTTCCCACGTCGCGGGTGTTAGTAATACAGGCCATTGGTCACTCCACACACACGTTTGA
>CAYGHR010000096.1:0-5726 GCA_964349715.1 uncultured Peptococcaceae bacterium | reverse complement strand
GCAACAAGAACGACTCGCTTGCGCAAAGCTTCCTTAAATGTAAAGACGGCCATCAACCACATGTCTTTTCGCCCTCCTGCACTAAACGGACAAAAACGTCCTCAAGGGAATTGTGGTGTGGCGTCACTTCGTAGATGCGGCAGCCCTGCGCCGCGAGTTTGGCCACGACATCGGCGACTTCCTCGGGACTTGAGGTGCGCAACGTGAGTAAGTCCCCCTCTAGTTGCAGGTCGGGGTACTTTGTCTGCAATTCCACAGCGAGCACTACAGGCAGGTCGCGCAGTTTAATAGCGACGGCGGTTGATGCGGCTTGCAGTTCATGCGGCTTGCCGTCGGCGACCACGATACCGTGATTGATGATCGACACACGGTCACAGACCTGCTCTACCTCGCTGAGGAGATGACTGTTCAAAAACACAGTTTTGCCGGCCGCTTTAAGCGAGAGGAGAATCTCTCGCACTTCGCGTCGTCCAAGCGGATCGAGCGCTGAGGTGGGCTCATCTAAAAACACCACGCGCGGGTCCCCTACTAACGCCGCGGCCAGCCCCAGCCGTTGCTGCATTCCCTTGCTGTAATTTGCAATGAGCTTTTCACCCTCTTTGGCCAGACCGACCAGCTCTAGGGCCGCTGATGCGCTGCGCTTAGCGGCCCTGTGGTCTAAACCTGCGAGGTGCGCGTGGAAGTTGACGAGTTCTCGCCCCTTTAGCCAGCCGTACAAGCGAAAGTTCTCCGGCAGGAAGCCTATTTGCCGTCGACTCCGCACATCCTCCGGCGCGTATCCCGCAACCACGGCCTCCCCGGCGGTAGGGTAGACGAGGCCGACCAGCATTTTAACCAGGGTGCTCTTGCCAGCACCGTTAGGACCAAGGAACCCGAAAATCTGCCCCTCCTCCACGGAGAGGCAGATGTCTCGGCAAGCTACTTGCTGACCGTAGACTTTGGTAAGACTCTTTACTTCAATAATTGCCACTACCTGACCTCCGGCGCGATGCTTAGTGCCGCCTCTAGGGACAGGCCGCTAATAGCCCTCCAGCTGCCGCCCTCGCGCCACGCTAGGACGACAGTCCTGTCGACCTCATTCATGAAGTAGACGGCGGGGCTGCCGTTTACTGTAGTGTCTGTCCAGCTGCCCGGTAATGTAGGGATGGGCAGAGTTTGCCGCCAGTCGCGGATCTCGGCGAGTTGTCGGCGGAAGTTTTCCGGCAGGAAGGGCACCCGCACGAGCGCCTGGCGGAGATAGGCAATGTCGACCCCCGGCGGAGCCTCTATCGTCAGGTCGCGGGCGGCGTAAATGGCGAACCCTTGCCCCGTGGGACCAAAGTATTGCGCCCGGATTACGGGTGGAATGTTAAAGGTGACGGATTGCCCCGCTAAGGCCTGCGGCAGCACCACAGCGCTATTGCGGCGCAAGTAGTTGTTAAGATTCTCGACATCGGGGGTAAAGGTGATAGTCGGGGCCTGCTCCACGATAATTTCGCTCCGCGTCTGACCGGCGAGCGTAGCGGGCAGGTTATGCTTAACGCCGCTTAGCTCTTCGACTTGCGCGGGGTCGACTTCGTTCACCCATGCGGCATCGGCTGGGGCCTCGACCTTCACCCGGCCGAAATTCATAATATCGACTTCGCCCCCGTGCCGGGGAAGCCACCCAGCAGTCGCCCGAGCGCGGCCATGTCCTCATGGGTAATGCGAACGAGCTCTATCCTCTCCATGCGGAAAATGTTCAGAAACTGAGCGGCCAGAGTGCGCCCCGGTGGAGTATGAAGTGCCCTGCAATGTAGCCGCCGAGGTTATCTCAGACGTCGCGGCATGGTGCGTAACGTCATTGATTTCGGCACTTTTGTGGATATCGGCTATCGATGAAGCGTGCGCAAAGTTAACGCACTTTCAATCGAATTGGAACGCGGAGAACCTTGCGTTGGCCGATTTTCGTGATGTAGGAAATGCTGAGCAATGTTTCTTCAATGGGTGCGGCAAACTTGACACGCATGGTGACTCTCTCTGCCTGCCTAGGCCCCAGCGTGTATCCTGCAAAACGCTCCCCCGCCACCCGAAGCTCAGCTATGTGATACTCCCCAACTACGTCGAAGAGGAGGATATCCAGTCTTACCGGCATAAAAGACTTGTTGCGCAGCAGAAAGGACATCTCATGCTGACCCTCACCATCATATGTTACATAGGCACCGGGAGAATAGATGCGGTTTGTGAACTGCAGAAAGGCGAAAGACACAAGCAGCACCACAATGAGTAGAAGCTGTACTGTGCCAGGTAGAATCCTGCGTGCGCCACTCCGCTTCGCCCGGAACCCTAGGTACCATGAGATGGGAAACGCTATCAAAAGCAGAGCAAACAACGCCCAGTACAGTACCACAAACATAACGAGGCATTCGCTCCTTCCTTATCACGACTTTTGGCGAAACAACGGGCTTGCACTGCCATCAGCCATTAACGCAGGAAATTGTCAACCCCCGTACGTCCCAACTCATCGGCAAGAGAAAAATCCCAATGCTCGAAAAACCCCCAACGCACGCCGTCATCAAAAATGATCTGGCTGTTAATATTGATCACGCCTAGGACGTAGTAATATCTCCACGCACGGTACCAAGACCAATTATTAGGGTCTTGCAGCACTGTAACGTCACGGTACCAATGCCTCTGAATGTTCCCATATGACATAGCAGTAAACACGGTTGTCGCCGCCCATGTTCCTCCAATCCAAGCGAACAGCGGGCCCCAAGCCTGAAACGCCACGAAGAGAGGGATGCCCAAAATCGAACAAACAAAGGCGAGGGTCTCACCTACCCTGACAAATATGCTTCTAAATGATGAGAAGGAATTTCTGTAGTCTTCCCATACATGGGCTGTATGACCACGATGCAGCACGGTTGCGACTAACCGATCAAAATACTGAGGAGGAAGGGTCATAAGCCCTCCGTTATTAGCGACCGAATTAACAGTCGTTTGCTCCGTCACTTCGTGCATACTGCGCTGGGACGGGCTAGACTCATCCCTGCTGGAATGCATCTCAGACCAACTTGACTCGGTGAACTCTCCCGACAAAAAGCTCCTTCTATCAAGAATCGTTGCTTCACCATCAGATGTCAAGGTGACATAAGGTGAATTAAACAAACTAGAGTATGTAGCTACCGATTGACCATTCGCTACTACTCTTATCACCATTCCGTCGTTCGTCACTATACTCTCCAAAACGTATCTTCTGTCGGGGGAGGTCACTCTGTCAACAACTTGCCCCGCGGTGGCAAATCGTTCGACCAAAGTTCCATCATTCAAGGTAAAACGGGTAACAGAATGCGCCTCTACCCACAACTCACGGGTAGTCGCGGGGCTCTTCTGGCTTGCCCCATACGCGAAGACATTAGCAGCCAGCATACATACGGCGATTACCACGCACATAAAAGCCTTTTTCATCACTGACACCTCCATTAACTGATATCTACGTTAGCGCGAAATCCTCGTTATCTACTGTAGCAGTACGGGCGGAGCCCTTTAATGGCTGATACTCGCCTTCCCTATCCTTGTGCAATTATGCTCGGCAGCGAAGGACAGGGACTACCCAACATTGCCATTCGTACCTCCGTAGCTGAACAGCCAAGCCCTGCAGATTCCGTCACTCTACACGCGGGTACACGTTGGTTTCTTCACTATAGAAAGACACATGCCGCGGGAGAAATACAACGGTTCATCGCACCCGTGGCCGCACGTTGGGAGCGTGGCAGAAATGCATTACGGGATCGTTACATGTTAAGCCTGTAGCTACGCTAATGTAGCCGATGGTCCTGACTAGAATTAGGCAAATAGGGAGGCGATGGGCGCCAAAGTTCAGGAAGGTGAAAGTGCCCTAGAGGACCCCCTCTCTGCTCCTGCGAGAAGCAAACGACCTGCTTGCGCAACTTGACCCCAGAGATGCGATTTCAATATGTTACTTCTCTCGACAACACTGACGCCACCTCTCGCAACGTGCCACTTGCACTGTAGGCGCGGGCGGTGCAACGCAAGCGGTATGTGCCCTTGACCACCCAGTGGTGGTTGTTCATGTAAACTCCTAGAAGTCCAGGTCCCGACGAAACCCACACCCTAACCGTGGTCCACCCAAGGCCCTCGCGTCGCTGTAGCTCCATGGTGAGGGATCTATGCGCCAAGCAAAGCAGTAATTTCGACGGGAGGAGTGTACCGACCATAGTTTCGTCGGCTGGGAGGCTGAAGCCAAAGCAATGTGTCAATTATCCAATGAGTAATGATGGCTGTCTCCAAACCCATAACTGCTGTACTTACCATGCCATCTCCTATCTCTCGCCACTTGGCGATGGTTGAAGCGGTCTCTGCCTGCCTTGCAAGCAGTCAGCGCTCGCGAATGCCTTCACTCTAGAAAGACACCTAAAGAGGGAGAAATGCAACACTGAGACAAAAAGGACATTGGCGGAGGCGGCACGCTCCCGACGCGGGGCTAATAAATTACGCTAACCCCTCGGGCATGGCGGCTGCGCTCTTAGCTAAGCCACCAAAATTGTAAGCGATGGATGGAAGTATCACAAGGCGGGCGCAAAGCTGACCGTATCGCCATCAATGCCTAGCGCTGGCTCGAATGTTAACATAACACCCGAAATTGGGATTTACCTGCATCTCATTACACGCTTCTTGCCCTTATGCCCAGTACACCCTTCTGATATATTTTCCCCTAAAGTGCCGTATCCTGCCAGTGCGAGAAGCTATTTCTCCGTTTTGTTCCGTCGCGCCGCAGTGGACTGCCGACATTTCTTCACACATCGCGGCGATTAAAGATGCGTATCGCCAGCGTGAGCATAACAACAATGTATCCTGCGGTGTAGACCAGCATCCAGTCGCTCGGGGTCGAGTGACTGCCAAATGGGCCAAGGACATGGGCGGGGTTAAAGAAAACCATATCAGGAGAGGTGCCTTGTGCCAGGCTGTCGACCACTGTAGCCACTACCCGCCGGTACACCGCATCTGCTGGCAGTATAAGACTGGTAACGACACCGATATAGACGGCGGCGGTGCTGCCTAGCATTACTCCGATTTGTTCGATCATGCCGCCCAAGACGGACAGCGCGTAAAGCCCAAACGCCAAGACGCCATTGCCCAAGGTAGGCAACTTAGTGGTCCCGAGCATGGTAACGGACAAAAGCACTAGGGGCTTTAAGGCAAACAAGGCGAGTGCTACCCAACGGCCCGGCAGGAGCAGGCCCGTCTGCCAGTACACAAGGCCGACGAGCGCAAGGAAGAAGAGGGCGGAGTAAGTGACCAGCATGGCTGCCAAGCCGAAGTACTTACCAAGCAGCAGGTCGCGGCGGGTAAGGGGCCGAGCCGCCAGCGGGTAAAGAGTGCCGTTCTCAATTTCCCCAGCAATACTACCTACGGCGGCTAGAATGGCTAGACCCGCCACCAAGAAGCTGGCAAGGTAAATGCCCATGCTGAAGACGGTCAGGGCTTCCATAAGCTCAAAGATTTCGGCGGCGGCAGGGTCGGTAATCCTTGCATCACCCCCCACCATGAAGTGCAGTCCGGCACCATACAGGGTGAGGAAGGCCAAGGTGAGAAGCACTGCGACTAAGACCACTCGCTTGCGCATAGCTTCCTTAAAGGTAAAAACGGCCATCAACCACATGTCTTTTCGCCCTCCTGCATTAAATGGACATAAACGTCCTCAAGGGAATTGTGGTGTGGCGTCACTTCGTAGATGCGGCAGCCCT
>CAYGHR010000095.1:0-6024 GCA_964349715.1 uncultured Peptococcaceae bacterium | reverse complement strand
GAGATGTCAAAGATCTGGAGTGCGGAAAACAAGTTCGCGAAGTGGCTGGAAATCGAGCTGCTTGCCTGCGAAGCGTGGAGTGAGCTCGGTGTGATTCCTGCGAGCGACGTAGAGAAAATCCGCGCCCGCGCAAGATTCGATGTAGCGCGCATTGACGAACTAGAGCAGGAGACCAATCACGATGTGGTTGCTTTTACGCGCTGTGTGAGCGAGTCTTTGGGCCCCGAGAAGAAGTGGGTGCACTACGGGCTTACCTCCACGGACGTGGTGGATACCGCGCTGAGTCTCCTCATCGTCGAGTCGTTAGACCTAGTGAGCGCTAGACTGCGCTCTTTAGGCGACATCTGCGCCACGCAGGCGCGCCGCCATAAATACACGCTCATCATGGGGCGCACACATGGGGTGCACGCCGAGCCCACCACCTTTGGCCTTAAGCTCGCGGTCTGGTACGCAGAGATAGAACGCCATCTCGTGCGCCTCGCCGCCGCGCGCGAAACCATGGCCGTAGGCAAGCTCTCGGGCGCCGTTGGCACCTATGCCAACATTGACCCCCGGGTGGAAGACTACGTGTGCAGTCACCTCGGGCTGCTCCCGGCTAAAGCGGCGACACAGACTTTGCAGCGCGACCGCCACGCCTTCCTGCTCTCTACTCTAGCACTCGTCGGCTGCTCGCTCGAGAAATTTGCGACCGAAATTCGCTCCCTACAAAAGACCGAGACGCGCGAAGTAGAGGAGCCCTTTACTGCCGGACAAAAGGGCAGTTCGGCCATGCCGCATAAGCGTAACCCCATTATGTCCGAGCGAGTCGTGGGGTTGTCGCGGGTCTTGCGCGGTTATGCCCTCACCGCCATGGAAAACGTGGCACTCTGGCACGAGCGTGACATCTCCCATTCCTCGGCGGAGCGCATCATTATCCCCGACAGCTTCCAGCTCTTGTGTTACATGCTCGGCGTGCAGAGCCGCATCTTGGCGGGTCTCAATGTCTACCCCGACCATATGCTCGCTAACATGGAGCGCTCCTTCGACCTCACCTACTCACAACAGGTTTTGCTCAAGCTAATCGAGTCCGGGTTGTCGCGTGAAGCCGCTTATGACCTTGTGCAGCGTCTCGCCATGCAGGCTTGGTCGGAACGCAAGAGCTTTAAGGCTTTAATTCTCGACACGCCGGAGGTCACTTCGCACCTGCAGCGCCAGACTCTTAACGACCTCTTTGACATCACGGCCCACATCAAGCATGTCGATACCATTTTCGCGCGCCTAGGTCTGTAGAAAAGGGGGGCGTCCTGTGGAAAAGCGTAATTTGCTCTATTCCGGCAAGGCCAAAGACGTTTATGCAACCGATGACCCTAGCCTCTGTATCGTTTACTTTAGGGACTCTGCCACCGCCTTTAACGCGCAAAAGAAGGGCGAGGTGGCGGATAAGGGGCGGCTAAACAACCAGATCTCGACACATTTCTTCGAGCTCCTCGGCGAAAGAGGCATCGAGACGCATTTTGTACGCCAGATTGGGCCGCGCGAGATGTTGGTGCGGCGCCTTGAGATTATCAAGGTAGAGGTAGTGGTGCGCAACATCACAGCCGGTTCGCTCAGCAAGCGGCTGGGGTTACCGGAAGGACTGCCCATTAATCCCCCCGCGCTCGAATACTACTATAAGGACGACGCCCTAGGCGACCCTCTTGTCAACGACAGTCATATCCTCGCTTTCGGCTGGGCCAGCGCAGCCGAGCTTCGCGGCATCGCCGAGACGGCGCTCCGCGTAAATGACATTCTCTCGCCTGCGCTCCGTAATCTCGGCCTGCTGCTCGTAGATTATAAGCTCGAGTTTGGTCGTTGTGCGGGGCGCGTTATCCTCGGGGATGAAATCTCGCCTGACACTTGTCGCTTTTGGGACGCGCAAACCCTAGAGAAACTGGATAAAGACAGGTTCCGCCGCGACCTTGGCGGCGTGGCGGAGGCTTACCAAGACATATATCGACGACTAAAGGGAGGGCAAGTCCATGTATAAGGCAAGAATCTACGTGACACTGCGGCAAGGCATACTCGACCCGGCAGGACAAGCCGTGCAAAAGGGCCTACACAGCCAAGGCTTTGTCGGCGTGCGCGACGTGCGCATGGGCAAGTTTTTGGAGGTCTGCCTCGAGGCAACGAGCGAAAGAGAAGCAGCAGCTCTGGTGCGCGAGACATGCGAGCGGCTCCTCGTGAATCCCGTGATGGAGGACTACACCTTCACGCTTGAGGCGCAAGTATGAAATTTGCCGTAGTGGTTTTCCCGGGGTCCAATTGTGACATCGATTGCTACCATGCCGCCAAAGCTTTCTTGGGGCAACCCACCGATTATGTGTGGCATGAAACAAGCGACTTGTCGCCCTACGACTGCATTGTTCTGCCCGGCGGGTTCTCTTATGGAGATTATTTGCGGCCCGGTGCCATCGCCCGCTTTTCGCCCGTGATGCAGGCGGTAAGCATCGAGGCTGAGCGCGGCAAACTGGTGCTTGGCATCTGTAACGGCTTTCAGATTCTTTTGGAGGCCGGTCTTTTGCCGGGAGGCATGCTGCGCAATGACCACTTGCAGTTTCGCTGCGAGACAAGACATGTGCGGCTCGAAAACAACAGGACGCCATTCACCGCGCTTGGCACCGTTGGCACCACGCTGCAATTGCCCATAGCCCACGCCGACGGCAACTACTATGCGGACAAAAATGTGCTGGAGGACCTAAAGCGCCACAATCAAGTGGTCTTTCGCTACTGCGACCCGCTCGGACAGGCCACTAAGGAGGCTAACCCTAACGGAGCGTTAGATAACATCGCGGGACTAATCAACAGACGCGGCAATGTCCTAGGGATGATGCCTCATCCCGAGCGCGCGTTAGAAAGTCTTACCGGCGGCACGGACGGGCGACTGGTTTGGACTTCGATGCTTAGGTGGTGGGGGGAAAGAAATGCGTAAAGAGTACCTTCTGGAGCAGGACCAGCTCTCGGCGCGCGGCATGGGACTAAAGGAGCATGAATGGGAGCTCTTACGGCGTGAATTAGGCCGCTCGCCAAACCTAACCGAGCTCGGCATGTTTGCCGTGATGTGGAGTGAACACTGCAGTTATAAGCACAGCAAATTAGCCTTACGCCAATTCCCGACCAGCGGACCGCGTGTGCTCGTCGGCCCGGGGGAAAACGCCGGCGTTGTAGATATCGGCGACGGGCAGGCGGTAGTCTTTAAGATCGAAAGCCACAACCACCCCTCCGCCATCGAACCTTACCAAGGGGCGGCCACCGGGGTAGGCGGCATTGTGCGCGATGTCTTTGCCATGGGGGCGAGGCCCGTTGCTCTCCTTAACAGCCTGCGTTTTGGCGAGCTTGATTCAGCGCACCAACGCTATTTGTTTGCAGGCGTGGTGTCTGGTATCGCCGGATATGGCAATTGCCTAGGCATCCCTACGTTAGGCGGCGAGGTCTATTTTAACCAAAGCTATACCGGCAACTGCCTGGTTAACGCGATGTGTGTGGGGCTTATCGCGCAGGACAAGCTAGCCCGCGGGAAAGCCGCCGGACTTGGCAACCGCGTGCTTTTGGTGGGTGCATTAACCGGGCGCGACGGCATCCACGGCGCTACATTTGCCTCGGAAGAATTGAGTGACAGCTCATCTAGCAAGCGACCTATGGTGCAAGTCGGCGACCCCTTTATGGAGAAGCTTTTGATTGAGGCCTGTCTGGAGCTTATCGGCAAGCAAACAATAGTCGGCATGCAAGACCTCGGGGCCGCCGGCCTTACCTCGGCTAGCAGCGAAATGGCCGCACGCGCAGGCACGGGCGTGGATATAGATGTAGCCCGGGTGCCACGCCGTGAGCCTAACATGAACCCCTACGAGGTTATGCTGAGCGAATCGCAAGAGCGCATGTTGCTGGTCGTCGAACCCGCGCGAGTGGCGGAGGTAAAAGAGATTTGTCAGCGCTGGGGGCTTGACGCGTCGGACATAGGCGAGGTAACGAACACCGGGCTGGTGCGCGTCTTTGCAGACGGCGAAATGGTGGCCGAGGTGCCGGCGAAAGCCCTAGCCTCCGCCGCGCCGGTCTACAACCCGCTCGCAGAGCTCCCTCCATGGCAAAATGAGGTGCAAGAGCTAAACCTAGCCGCACTGCCTCTGCCTGAGGACCTAAACGCAGTCCTGCTATCTCTCCTGGCTTCGCCAAACATTGCCAGCAAAGAGTGGGTCTACAGGCAATACGACCATCAGGTACGCGGCGACACGGTAGTGCTTCCCGGCTCGGACGCCGCAGTGCTGCGGGTTAAAGGTACGACTAAAGGGCTGGCCATGAGTGTGGACTGCAACAGCCGCTATGTCTATCTCGACCCCTACGAAGGCGGGGCCATAGCCGTAGCTGAGGCAGCTAGGAACATCGCCGCCAGCGGCGCGGAGCCTCTAGCCATGACGAACTGTCTCAACTTTGGCAACCCCGAAAAGCCCGAGATCTTTTATCAATTCTGGCAAGCTATTGCAGGGATGGCTGCAGCGTGTAGGGCACTGGAAACGCCGGTGACGGGAGGCAATGTCAGCCTGTACAACGAGACTAACGGCAGGGCCATCTACCCCACGCCTACCGTAGGCATGGTGGGGCTGCTCGCAGATGTCACACAGCGTGTTACCGCCGCTTTCAAAAATGAAGGCGACGCGATTATGTTGCTTGGGGAAACCTTCGAGGAACTTGGTGGGAGCGAATACCTCAAGGTTGTGCACGGGCAAGAAAGGGGCAGGCCCCCGCGTCTTGACCTAGTGGCCGAAAAGGCACTGCAGAAGCTCCTGGTGGCGGCGGCACAGCAAGAACTTCTGAGTTCTGCGCATGATTGCTCGGAAGGCGGGCTCTTGGTAGCTCTGGGTGAATGCGTGGTTTTGTCGGGACTGGGGGCAGAAGTAGAGTTAGAGAATGAGCGAGGCCTACGGCCTGACACGCTTTTGTTTGGCGAGTCACAATCCCGTGTGGTCGTAAGCGTTTCTCAAGCTAAGCTCGCCGGGCTGTCCTCGCTGTGTGCGCATTATGGGGTGCCGACAACAAAGATCGGCCAAGTCAGCCAGGCCTCGCTGCGTGTGAGACTCTGGCCGACCGTGGTCATTGACTTGCCCACAACAAAGCTGATGAGCGAGTGGAGGGGAGCCATACCGTGGTTCATGTCGCAGTAGACGGCAAGCTCAGGGAAGAGTGCGGTGTGCTTGGTCTTTTTGGGCGGGGGCTCGATGTCGCCCGCCTCGGGTACTTCGGCCTGTTTGCCCTGCAGCATCGCGGGCAGGAAAGTGCGGGCTTAGCGGTCAGCAACGGCACAGAAATCAAGTTGCACCGGGGCTTGGGCCTAGTGTCAGAGGCCTTTAGCGAACGGGATATTGCCTCTCTCTGTGCTGTCAACGCCCATATCGCTGTCGGGCATGTACGCTACTCTACGGCTGGCGGCAGCGGCTTGGCCAACAGCCAACCGCTCCTGGCCACGCACTTGCGGGGGCACACGGCCTTAGCCCACAACGGTAACTTAGTCAACAGCGACCACTTGCGCGCGGAGTTAGAGAACCAAGGGGCCATATTCCACACCACCAGCGACACCGAAGTCATTCTCAGCCTGATGGCCCGCTATCGCCAAAGCGGCAGCGAAGCGGCCCTAGTACAAGCTTTAGCGCAGGTGCAAGGAGCTTATAGCTTAGTCGTCGCTACCGAGACAGAGCTTATCGGGGCACGCGACCCGCACGGCTTTCGCCCTTTGTGTTTTGGACACTTAGGCGAGGGCTTCGTCTTGGCCTCTGAGAGTGCCGCCATCGATGCTTTAGGCGGCCGTTTTGTGCGAGACATTAGCCCCGGCGAACTGGTGGTCATTGACGATAGTGGCATTAGGTTTAGCCGCTATGCCGAGCAACCCGTCAGCGCGTGTGTCTTTGAGTATATATATTTTGCCCGTAATGACAGCACCCTCGACAAACTCAATGTCTATAGGGCGCGGCAAGAGCTTGGTCGTCGCCTAAGTATCGAGCATCCCGTAGAAGCGGACAT
>CAYGHR010000094.1:0-6121 GCA_964349715.1 uncultured Peptococcaceae bacterium | reverse complement strand
AAGGCCTTATCGCGGTCTTCTGCCACATAGGAGGCGTGCCCACTAGGCTGTGGTTTGACAATCCCAGCACCATAGTAACCAAAGTACTCCGCGGTAAGCCCAAACTATGGTATAATTATTGCATGGCTAAGCTTATAGGTTGTCGGGGGCAGGTGCTCCCAGGCAGGTGTTTGTCGACGGATGTCAAACTACACTCATAGTCAGTTTCCTCACAGTGTCATTAGGACTTCTAAGATTCCTAAGCCACAAGCTGCAGCAAAGTCAGGAAAACGGGGGGGTGTCTATGAGAAAAAACGTAAGCCTCTTTTTATCAGCCGTAGTTGAAACCGTATGGGTTATGACTATCAGTTTGGCATTGGCGATGAGCCTGCCCCCGAGAGCCTATAAGAGTAAAGCATGATCTGATACGCCTTCATGATTAATCGAAGGGAAGCAGGTATCGCCTGCTTCCCTTTGTTATTGGACGCCACAAGCTCGCCACTCCTGCTTTCATGACGCCGGTCACTGATCTCACAGGAAAAGACCAGGCCGACGGCTGCCTTAGTGGGCGCAGTCTGCGCTTTGGGCGTTGTGAGGTCTACTCGCCTTCGGAGTCAGGGTGACATCCCTTCCTTTTGCAACTGAGCGCAACCTTATTATTCGCAAGGCTCTAACCAAGCCTTACATCAAACTAGTTTTGCATGTGCTGCAATACAACTGCATATGTCGGCTGAGTTTTACACCTTGGGTCGGTGAGAGTTTACAGTGGCGTCGCGGGAAATTGACACCTGTGACGCAGTGGTTTGACATTGACCAAGAAATCCGGCAGGTGTATGCTCTAACTGCTTTTACTCACGCGCAGGATAGGGCAACGCTGAGGAGCGACCTGAGCGGCGTGTGAGGTTTGGCAGAGGGATGATGCGGACCTGCGTCGTCCTTTTTCATCCCTCTGGCAAATTGAACGTAACCGCTACCGCAACTGCCCGCAAACGTAGACCTGGTCACGCTTTCCGGCAATCCCCGGTCAACTTACGCCGTCTTCCGCTGGACATTATGGGTTAGCAGTAACACCCCTTAGACTCTGCCACCTTGCGCAGTGTAAGAACTGAATCTGCAACAAGACTCCGGCAGGGCGCTGGAAAAGTTCACGTCGACGACACACCATGCGGACTACCCGATCTTGTCGGGGGTCAGTTGTTCACTAACCGGCTGCATAAAAACATTTTTGTGCGAACCCTTTTGCAAAACAATCTCACGGTTGACGCCCCGCATCATGACATGATAGTCCCCCGGATAGGCTCTCCTTCCTTGCCTGTCAAGCCACCTCCGGCCGTCTCAGCAACATCTTACCTGTCTCTTCCTTCACATCCCGACAAGAGTACCCGTCCCCTGTGTCCCGCCCTGCCAGTCGGTCGATGGCGAAAACACCAAGTTCGCCTTTGCGGAAGACTCCCGCTTCAGTGGGCAGGCCTGTCATCAACGTCTTACCGACAGTGCGGTGGGGCACGACTTCCAGAATGCCCACCCGAGGTACCCTTGGCACATACATTGAATTACTGTCAAAAGGGAGGGACCGTTATTTTTAAGGAACAAGCGGAGTGGTATTCTACAGCTTGGTACAATGATGTGTATAACTGGATTGCGGGTAGAACTGCTGAGAACAAACTAAGGGTAATTGGGGCAATATCAGAGATTAAGGCAACAGACCTTTCCCTGGTGCTGAGGGTTCCCACTGACCAAGGGGATATCTATTTCAAGGCCACCACAGGCGCGGCGAGCCATGAGGCTAGACTAAGCCTATACCTTTATCGCCTGCTAGGACAGAAGGTCTCTAGCATTATAGCAACTGATGAGCAGCGCCATTGGCTTCTCATGCGAGATATAGGGGGTAGACGCCTGCGAGAGCTGCGCGATGAAATGACGTGGAAGAGGGCGATAGAGGATTATGCATCTATCCAACTCCTCATGGTTGCCCATGTAGATGCACTCATCTCCATGGGTGTGCCCGACCGTAGGCTACCAGTCCTCCGCCAAGAGATCGAACAACATCTCGCTGGAATGTGCTCAACTGGTCTTAGTTCAGAAGAAACCGTAAACGTAATGGCCCTACAACCGGAATTGATGCGTATGTGCGATCAAATCGATGGCAGTATACCAGCATCCCTCGACCATGGTGATCTTCATTCAGCCAACATACACGTCCGTGATGAAGAAGTGGTGTTTTTTGACTGGGGCGATGCCTCCGTAACCCACCCATTCTTCAGTACAGCGGTCTTCTGGAATGCCCTAGAGGAGTTAGTTGACTCGGAGAGTGTGTGGCCCCAGATGGTGCAGAAATTTAAGCCCTACTATCTGGCTGCCTGGAGCAAGTACACAACGCAAGAAGAGCTAGCTAGAATGTCAGCGATATCAGACCAACTGGCCTCAGTCTACCGCGCACTAAGCTGGTACTTATATATCAATCCCACAAGAAAAGATGTCAAAGACACATATCGTCGACCAGCTCAGTGGCTACAAATTCTTCTAGATCAACGGAGGCTAACTGAGGAGAGTTCCTCACAATCTTAAACCCAGAGAGGAGGTGAAAGTGGTAAAAGAAGTTGTAGACCATTATATCAGCATGATGATAGAGAAATACGGCACAACAGCCGCCATGTGCAAATGCTAAGCAAACAGAAGGGACGGTTCCTGGTGGAAATGGCCCCTTCTATGCGCTCCTAAACTGCCAACACACACTGAGAGACACGCTCCTTGTAGATTCCACGGATCATAGTGTGATAAAACCCTGTGCTCCCCGCCTGGCATATGCTCTTGGCATTTCCTCACCTCACGCCAATGTTACCTCAGGCCCGGCGAAGAACAAGAGGAATCGTCCCTTTTGGTTTCCTTTTGGTTTCAGAAGAAACAACAAGAACAGCCCCCCTCGCTTGGCCAACTGTCCTCCAAAATACGCGAGGGGCGAAAGCATCAGCCACAAAATTCTTAGTCAACCCGTATAGACATTCTCGTTGTGCCATAACAAAAACTCACGCGAAGGCCTCTCGTCCATATGACCCGGCAGGCTAGAGAGTATTTTGCCATGCAAGGCATAATACTCTCGCCCGTTTCCGTAATCTTCCTTTATTCTTCTGCTGACTTCTATGGCATAGTCTTTATTTATTGTTATGTGCCCCCTGTCAAACAGCGTATGGATGTCCTGCCTCAACAAGAGCCCGTTACTCACTTTATGAGGTCCACCTTTGGCAAAGGGTTTTATATGCGATGCATCCAATACAGGCAATGTTTTTTCCCCTGTCATAGCACAACGTTTATGATAAGCTTCTGTCACTAGTACCCTAAAGCCACCTTGACCTAGTCTTGGTGCAACTATTTGCGACGCTCCATATCTTGCGCTTTCTTCGCGCACACCTAAACTCATAGACATTCGTACTTGAACTGCTTCATACACCGCTCTGCCTTCCGCTGTTTCTGTATCATATGCTTTCCCTTGAACTATGCTTGGCGACCAACTCTTTGGAACTGGGAGCCAATCTTCCCTGTCAAAAAAGAACGGAGTCGAAAGTATTAACGATCCTATTGTAGGATCGGGCTCTGCTCGTCTATCAGTTCGGCGGTATCGGTATATTGCATTTATAAAGTCATCTCTATCGGGTGTCCCGTTTTTTACCCCAAAAACGTCCCAGGTTAGAGAAACAGGCAGAAACGCCTGCCTGACAAAGACACCTCCACCAACAATAAAATTGTTTGGTGAATGTAATTTGAACAAAAACAACTCCCCTTGTTTAAGCGCTTTGAAACTCCGCCCACTGTTCGGCTGCCAAAAATTGACCTCGTCCGGCTTGATGCTGCTGAGATATCTAAACCACTTGTCATCAGTGACTCCAATAAAGATCTGCAACTATTTCCACCTCGCCCTTACAAGCCCTCGTGGGAATTATATCATATACACTAGTCTTACTATCCATACCCTACACATCTCCCCTGTTCTTTCAAGGGTTTTGAAGGCTTGTTTCATCAACGCTGCAATGCCCTTATTCGCGATTTCTTCACCCCAAATTTCTGTCGAGCCGAACAACCGTCTCGGCACGCCCTGCTTAGAGCACTAAGCCCGTCTGATTATCAAGCCTTCAACGATTCTCTCAATCTCTCAACGATTCTCCTTCGAAATGCACACCCCTGCCTAAGTTTCAACGATTCCCCCGGGCAGCGTTGCTCAAAAAGCACGCAAAACACCCTCTCGCGGCTAAAACAGCCTCACAATCGCCGCTACAAAGCCACAAAATCCACTCCTGCAACCCGCAAGAGTGGCTCTACTGCTGCGTTTTCCGCACAAAACAAAACCACCCACCGATACAATGCCTTGTATCAATAGATGGTAGATGATTTGGCTAACCTGCTATAGATTGATAAAATGCACACCCCTGCGCTAAAGTTCAACGATTTGCGGGAGGGGGTGTGCAGATTACCACCTTGTTGGTTCATTTATTCTGGCATGTCCAGCTCTATCAAAGGACTCTCCATTGTTTTCGGATTAAGCCAGGTGTCCTCCGGCTTACATATGACTCGGGCGTTATTATACGCCCAAGGCAACTCCAAAATGGTTTCAGGAATGTACAAACGAGAGTTTTCTTGTAGAATTACACTGTTGAGCACCAAAGCGAAATCAGGACGGTCATCATATTCTCCGTCTAGATATATGGGCATCAAAAGCTGTATCTTGCCAGGCTCTCCACGACTCGCACTTCTGTATTGAGGTACCACATATTTGTAATTGCGCTTGGCTATTTTTTTTGCTTTATCAATAGCTCTGGTAAGAGCATCGTGGATGAGAGGTAATTTTTTATCCTTGTATAGATTCATGTATCTCTCTTTATATCGATTCCGCTTGACACCATCTACAATAATATGCTCTAACTTATCACGGGACATGTCGATTACTACATTTGGATCATAGATGATATCATCTACCTTATCAAAAAACTTAACGACATCTGGCAACTTAGAGCGAGAGCTTTCGCCAAACTTATATTTATTCCCTAAATCAGCTAAGCTCCCTGCAACTATGGGATTCGAAAAATTGAATACGGGGGGTTTTTTCCAAAAAACTTCACCAAGAAGATACACATCTTCTGCAAACTTATCAAGCAGACCGCTATTAAATAGAGCGTATTTCTTATCATCAGAAAAAATGATTTTATTGTAGTTGCCGGAATCGGGCAGATTATATTCACAAAGTAGCTTCTCAAAGACGTTCTTCAAGTAGTTCTCTAGAATATCATACTTTGTTTTAGGCCTATATGCGACCGCACTATTGCTACCAAATTGCCATACCTCTCCAGGCAGAAGGATGTCATGTAAGTCTGCGATGAATTTGTTTGCTGCGGCATAGTCTTTGAAACTGATATTTCCGATGCGGTAAGCATTATAAAGTTTTTCTATCCGATATTTTGTAAAGAATTTAACAAACGACCAGCTCCCATATATGTCTTTTTTAAATACGGCAAAAATATTCGCGTCAGGATAGGCGGGATTAGCGTTAGGCTCAATAAATCCTGTATCAATTGCATAAAGGCATGTTCGCTCGTCAAATGCTCCCTGGTGTAGATTGCCCTTAGTATTATAGGAATAATTAATCTCTTTTTGAGCATCATAAGCAGCCTCGATGTTCCGAGCAAAGTCTGCTTCACTCACTATCGTTTTAGCCTTTTTCGATAAATATGACAAGTAGGGAGATTTGTCCCCAACATACCCAAGCGCAAAGAGTCCCGACTTACCGAAATCAAATGATTTCCTCACATTAAACTACCCCTCTCGATAAGTACACCCCTACCAGGAGTCAGACATGTTCCAGATGCGCCATCATTGGGCCTTTTCGTGAGTTGCACGACTCCGCTTGACAGGCGGCGTTGAACTCATAACACGCACAAACCAAGACAATGCGTGGTGGCAGCCATTAGCGGTGTGAAGCTCCCCGCCAAATTAAGTTAAAGGCAACAGCTTGTTCACTCAGTCCTTTGAAACAGCTATAGCTCTTTCTGCTGTGGTGGCTGAAGTTACCGCTGAAGACGGAGGCCACTGATAATGTGGCCGTTTTCGAGAATTGTGGTCACGGCATCTTCGTTGGCGCGCGAGAAGTGAGCCA
>CAYGHR010000093.1:0-6135 GCA_964349715.1 uncultured Peptococcaceae bacterium | reverse complement strand
ATCTGGCAGCGTGAAGTGCCCGAGGAACTAAGGGGCAGAGCTTTTACCGCGCGAGATGCTGTGAGTGGGGCGCTTCGGCCTATGGGGCAGGCGATTACGGGCCCGCTAGTAGATTCCCTCGGGCCGGTATGGATGATTGCCGGAGCGGGCGTCTTGTGCGCTCTAGGCGGAATCCTTGGCCTTTTGGTGCGGAGCATTATGGTTTACCCTGCTAAACCGAAGCCCACTTCGGGTTCGGCTCCTATGTAACGGCTTTGAGTTCAGGGTTAACGTTCGGCTTTCGCCCTTGTTTGGCAAGTTCCTGCCAAACGCCGCCTATCTTAACGCGAACAATATCCGCAGTGAAGTCAGTCGTGCTGCCGCGCGCATTCTCTAGGAGCGAGGAGCCGACGCCGTACATATCGACCGGCACACCCAGAGCTTCAAAGCGCGCGATGCGGGCTACGTCAAACCCACCTGTAACAACGATCTTTACATTTCGGCAGTAGCTCTCTGCGAGTGCTCTGTGTTCTTCGGGGATGTCCCAGCTCTCTGGCGCTGTGTCGAGCGCGCGGCGAATGTTGCGCACTAACCGCGGGTTAACCCCAAGGTCCGACTCCTTCTCGCCCGTCGCCTCCACAGAGCAGTCGCGCATGTTTCCTGCCGTGTCCGGGCGCACGCCAAACAGGCGATACATCGCGGCTTTGTGTTCGTCGCCGCAAAGCGTTGCCTCTAAGTATAGGTGAAACATGGCGGCGAGTACCCGGCGCGCCTCGCCGACACAATCGTTCTGAAAGTCAATTAAGGCTATGCGGGGTACGGCGGGCGGCATAATGCGGCAAAACTGGAGCATGGTCTCGACGGTGTTGCCAAGGAAACAGGCAATGCTGGCGTGGCTGATGGTGCCGCCGCCCCTGCCCCCGAAATAGGCACCCTGGGCATGGGTGGACACGAAGACTTGAGACTCGGTGCGGTGGTGCCGGTTATAGGCGTCCACCGCCGTTTTATATGCAAACCCATGTAGGGGCTGAACCTTGTAGTGGGCAAAGCGGGCCGGGAAGAACAAAATGTCCTTGCCGCGCGCGGCAGTCAAAGTGTTGTATACATTCGTCCCTACGCGCGAGCCCTCCGTCAGTACGCCGAGGATAGGTGTTTCTAGCTGCCCGAAATAGCGATACTTGCCGCGCACTTTAAGGACAGGCGTTACATCGGCAGGGTCGCCGCGGTAAGGCACCAATGCGCCGTCCTGCGCCGCCTCCACTTCAAGTTCGTGAAAGGTGTTGACGAAACTGCCGTCTGCGCCGTAGAACCCTGTGCATTCACGCAGAATATGAACTGCCTCGTCGACCCCCACCAGTACCGCGAAGGGTTGTCGACGCGGGAAGAACTGCATTTCCACCTCCATGTCGCCGACCGGCACCCCTTGATAGACATAGCCTTCCCGCGCTAGGCGCTCAAGTATGGCAGTTGTGTTGGAGAAGTAGGCGTCAGTATAATATCCTTGACGCAATAACTCTAGGTCGTGTCTGGTTTCCAATGCTAGTCCTCCTTGCGACGGTCGTTTCACTCCACAGCGCTTGCCGATATCATAAGGTATTTTGCGGGAATGCGCCATAGGTAGCGCGTGGTACGAGTCAGCGAGTTGCGGTAGTACTTTGAGGAGGTGCCCTATGGAGCGGTACTTGCGGCAAATGGCGTTACCTTTCGTGGGTAGAGAGGGGCAAGCAAAACTAGGTGCGGCTAAGGTCACTGTGGTTGGTTGCGGCGCTCTCGGCACCGTTTCAGCAGAGCTCTTAGTGAGGGCCGGGGTAGGCTGTGTGCAAATCGTGGATAGAGATATCGTAGAGCTCTCGAATCTGCAGCGTCAACTGCTCTACACCGAGCGGGACGTGGCTCTGCGCCTCCCTAAAGCTCTCGCCCTAGCCGCACACTTACAGGCCATCAACAGCGCAGTTCTGGTGGAACCCGTCGTTACGGATTTTCGCGGGAGCGGAGCCATCGGCTTACTCAGCGGCAGCACGGCAGTTTTAGACGCTACCGACAACTACGTCGCGCGCTTTACAATTAACGACGCTTGCTTGGAGTTGAAGCTGCCGTGGGTCTATGGCGGGGCACTGGGCAGCCGCGGTATGACCGCGACCTTCCGGGAGGGCGGTGCTTGTTTTCGCTGTCTCTTTGGCGAGCTGCCCTCATTGGGGGTAGGCGACAGCTGTGAGTTAGAGGGCGTATTGGCATCTACAACCGCGGGTGTGGCCGCACTACAGGTAGCGGAGGTGATGAAGCTGATTGTCGACCCGCACGCTGTGCGGAGGGACGTGCTTCTGTTTGATGTGTGGGCAGGAAGTTTTGCGACCATCCCCCTAGAGCGTGATGCGGATTGTCCGGCTTGCGGGGGAGGGCAGCGTTTGTTCCTCGGGGACGATTGTTTGGCACCGGACAGCGTTGTCTGTGGGCGCGCAAGCGTACTTGTGCGCTCGGGTACC
Source organism: uncultured Peptococcaceae bacterium (assembly GCA_964349715.1). Taxonomy (GTDB): domain Bacteria; phylum Bacillota; class UBA994; order UBA994; family UBA994; genus UBA994. The sequence goes on along the minus strand of CAYGHR010000093.1, from coordinate 3,673 downwards.
ACCGAGGTTAACTTAAGGGAACTCGCAGGTGTGCTTGCCGCGAAGGGGTTAGTAGTAGAGCAGACGAAGTTTAGCTTGCGTGTAGAGGTCTTAGGGAGAGAAGTGATTGTTTTCGCCGACGGGCGCGCCCTCATTAACGGGACCAGCGATGTGCGTGAAGCCCGGCGCATCGTTCAAGCTGTGCTTGGCATTTGAGCGTAAGCCCGGTTTTTTTACCTAACTAGCAGGAATCCACTAGGTTAAAGACGAAGAGAAAATGGATGGAGGTGAACAGGCATCGCTAAACGCATTCTCGTAGTCGACAATGACCCGTTGACGCTGGATCTCCTGCGGGTTAGTGTCGTCGCAGCTGGCTTAGACGTAATAACGGCCCAGGATGGACCAAGCGCTTTGCGTTTAGCTATGCGTGAGCGTCCAGACCTGATAATACTAAACGGCGTGCTGCCGGCGACCGACCGCTTAGAGGTAGTGAGGGAAGTGCGCAGCAATACGCTTGTTTCCCATGTGCCCATCATCATTCTCTCTGCTTACAGCACCACGGAAGACATCGTCGCCGCCCTAGACGCCGGAGCCGACGATTTTATCCAGAAGCCCTTTGCCCACAGTGAATTAATGGCAAGAATCAAGACCCAGCTGCGGCGCTCGTGTCAAGAGCGGTCTCTCAACCCCCTTACTGGACTGCCCGGTAACATCACGATCGAAGCAGAGTTTAAGCGCATAGTGGCGTCAAAGAAGCAATTTGCCGTCATCTATGCCGACATTGATAATTTTAAGTCAGTTAATGACGCCTATGGATTTTTGCAGGGCGATGAAGGGATTAAGCTCTTGGCAGCAATTCTCCTTGACGCCGTGCGGAGGTTTGGCCACCCCTATGATTTTGTGGGCCACGTGGGGGGAGATGATTTTGTTGTCTGCACCACGCCGGACAAGGCGGACGGCTTGTGTCAACACATCATTCGTTCGTTTACGACCCAGGTGCCCTTTCTCTATCACCCGCTTGATCGCGCTCGCGGTTTTATCGCCGGCGTTAATCGGCAAGGGCAGGAAGTTCGACACACTGTCGCCACTATCAGCCTAGCCGTCGTCACCAACGAGCGCAGGGAGATTGAGTCGCATTGGGAGATTGGCGAGATTGCCGCCGAGCTCAAGCGCGCCGCCAAACGGATACCCCACAGCATCTACATCAAGGATTTGCGCGGTGCGGGGGAGACCTTAGAGACCCCACCCGTGGAACGATTTGACTTTACTAAGTTGGCACCCACTGCACTTGTCACTGATGACAGCGTTCTTAGGTTGGTTACCCCGACCATTCTCAAGCGCTATGGTTTTACTTGCCGCATGTGCGCTTCCATGACGGAGGCCTTGAACCTTTCGCCTGCCGTCCTGATTGTAGACACGGAGGTTGCAAACCTAGAAAGAGAGATGGTTTTGTCTTGGATAGGGGCGGGTAGGCCGATTATCCTCCTTGGTGCCCTTTTCGACGAGGCTTATCGTGACTCATCTGCCGCAGCATCTGTGGTTAGACTAGATAAACCTGCCAGCCTCTCGGAATGTGCACAGCACCTCACCCATTTTTACGGGCTCGCCCTAGCGAGAGCTAAAGCTGCGAACTCAAGCGCCGCGGCGACTTGACAGCTCGGGGTGAGAGTGTCATGCTGAACTTATCTAAAAGAAGTTGAGGTGTCTGTATTGCTCGAGCAGTCTGTAGTGGAGGAAGTCCGCGATATACTCAAGGAACGCGAGTTTAGGCTGACTCCGCAGCGTGAAGCGATTCTTAAGATTCTGCTTGATCACAAGGATACGCATTTGACCGCGGAAGACATTTACCAAATGACGCGCGACAAAAACCCCGAAATTGGACTGGCCACCGTGTACCGCACCTTAGACTTGTTTGCGGGGCTCGGAATCCTGTCGCGTCTAGATTTTGGTGAGGGCGGCCGCAAGTACGAGTTGGCTGGAGAGCGCGAGAAGCACTACCACCATCATTTACTGTGTTTAGGGTGCGGCGACATCATTGAGTTTAACGAGGACTTGCTGGAAGAACTTGAGGAGCGCATCGCGGCCAGCAAGGACTTCAAAATAGTGGACCACAGTCTTCGCTTCTTTGGGTTTTGTCACGCCTGCCGGGACAAGCATGAAGGCTAATCGCGACGAGGTTCTGCGTCGTTTGCGCCGCATCGAGGGGCAGGTGAGGGGCCTTGGGCGCATGGTAGAGGAAGATCGCTATTGCATCGACATACTGACGCAGATAGCAGCTGTTCGCGCGGCCCTAGCACAGGTGGGTGTACAGGTTCTAGACGCCCATGCTCGTGGGTGTCTAACCACAGCCGTGCAATCGGGCCAGTCTGAGGCCGCCATCGACGAATTCTTAGATGCTCTAGAGAGATTTATGAAATAGGGGGTCTAACCATGGAAGAAAGAGTCTTTACCGTAGCAGGGATGACCTGAGGACACTGCAAAGCGGCCGTGAGTCGAGCTTTATCGGCGTTGTCTGGCGTACGAGCTGTCGCAGTAGATTTGGCGCACCGACAGGTCATGGTGTCTTACGACCCGAGTCTGGTGTCTGTAGAGGCCATACACGGCGCGATTGCTGCTGCCGGCTACAAGGTAGAAGTCTAGAGAAACAAAAGGAACAAAGGGGACGGTTCTTTTTGTTTCGGTACGCGCTACTGTTCACTAGGAGGAAGGATTGTGCCTGAAATTTACGACGTGGTAATTATCGGCGGCGGACCGGCCGGTCTCACCGCCGCCCTTTACACTGCGCGGGCTAGACTCCGGACGCTCTTACTCGAAAGACTTGCTCCGGGTGGCCAAATGGCGACTACAGCGCATGTAGAAAATTACCCCGGCTTCCCCCTTGGGATGAACGGGGTAGACCTTTCGCTCCGCATGTTAGAGCAAGCGGAGCGTTTTAATGCCGAGATTGTCTATGACGAAGTGGACAAAGTGGAACTTGGAGGGCCGGTTAAGCTTGTTCACGGTCTAGGGGGTACATATGAGGCCCGAGCAGTCATCGTGGCCGCAGGCGCATCTCCGCGCCGCCTCGAGGTGCCGGGCGAGGAGAAATTCGTGGGCGCGGGTGTTTCGTACTGTGCTACTTGCGATGGCGCACTCTACGCGGGCAAGCGCGTGGTAGTAGTAGGCGGTGCGGATTCAGCCGTGGAGGAGGCATCTTTTCTTACTCGTTTCGCCGCGCAGGTGACGATTGTCCACCGCCGCGAGCAGTTACGCGCTGCCCCCATTATTGTAGAGCGGGCGCTAGGCAACCCTAAAATTCGAGTGTTATACGACACTGTGGTCGAAGCCATTTACGGCGAGCGAGCGGTAACAAGCGTTATGGTGCGCAACGTTAAATCGAACGCCACAGAAACGATCGCCACCGACGGGGTGTTTGTCTATATCGGGCTAATTCCTAATACCGAATTCTTGCGGGATTGTCTGCCTAAAGACCAAAGTGGCTATTTGCTGGCGAGCGAACATGACCTATCGACGTTAGTACCGGGCGTATTTGTGGCCGGTGACGTGCGCCCCAAGGGCCTGCGTCAGGTAGCGACAGCCGTAGGCGACGGGGCCTTAGCGGCTAGCAGTGTGGAGAGGTATTTGAGCGGAGTAATTATCCATGGGTGATGAGCTGTATCGTTTGTTGCCGCAGGTTGACGAACTGCTGCGCGCT